>JAEYAG010000256.1 GCA_023451265.1 Actinomycetes bacterium
CGGCGCCGAATGGTGGCGCACCGCGGTGATCTACCAGATCTACCCGCGCTCGTTCGCCGACGCCTCCGGCGACGGCATCGGCGACCTGCCGGGCGTCACCGCCCACCTCGACGACCTCCGTTCCCTCGGTGTGGATGCCGTGTGGCTGAGCCCCTTCTACCGCTCACCGCAGCACGACGCGGGCTACGACGTCGCCGACTACTGCGACGTCGACCCGCTGTTCGGCACTCTCGCCGACTTCGACGACATGCTCGCCGCGGCGCACGCCCGCGGCATCCGGGTCATCGTCGACCTCGTGCCCAACCACAGCTCCGACCAGCACCCGTGGTTCCAGCGGGCGCTCGCGGCGGCGCCGGGCAGTCCCGAGCGCGCGCTGTACATGTTCCGCGACGGGAAGGGCGAGAACGGCGACCTGCCGCCCAACAACTGGGAGTCGGTCTTCGGCGGCCCGGCGTGGACCCGCACGACGAACCCCGACGGCACCCCCGGCCAGTGGTACCTGCACCTCTTCGACACGACGCAGCCCGACTTCGACTGGTCGAACCCCGCCGTGCAGGAGGAGTTCCGCCGCATCCTGCGCTTCTGGCTCGATCGGGGCGTCGACGGGTTCCGCGTCGATGTCGCGCACGGCCTGGTGAAGACCGACGGCCTGCCCGATCACCTTCCGGCGGTGGATGCCGACAGCATGGGCGGCGGCGAGGAGAACGTGCCGTACTGGGGCCAGGAGGGCGTGCACGAGATCTACCGGGACTGGCACCGGGTGCTCGCGGAGTACGACGGCGACCGCGCCCTCTGCGCCGAGGCGTGGCTGCCGACGGTCGACCGCACCGCCGAGTGGGTGCGCTCCGACGAGATGCACCAGGCGTTCAACTTCCCGTATCTGATGACGGAGTGGGAGGCGCCGGCGATCCGCGAGGTCATCGCCGAGTCGCTGCGCGCATTCCCCGCCGTCGGCGCGCCGGCGACGTGGGTGCTGTCCAACCACGACGTCGTGCGCCACGCCTCGCGGCTCGCGCTCACGGCGGAGAATCCGCAGGGCCACGGCATCGGCCCCGACAGCCCCGGCCAGCCGATCCCGGAGGTGGGCCTGCGCCGCGCCCGCGCCGCGACGACCGTCATGCTCGCCCTCCCCGGGTCGGCGTACCTGTACCAGGGCGAGGAGCTGGGCCTTCCCGAGGTCATCGCCCTGCCGCCCGAGTCGCGCCAGGACCCGACGTGGTTCCGCACCGACGGCGAGCGCTACGGCCGCGACGGATGCCGGGTGCCGATCCCCTGGTCGGCCGACGCGCCCGGGTACGGCTTCAGCCCGACCGGCGCCGCGTGGCTGCCGCAGCCGGCGGAGTGGGCGCAGCTCGCACGCGACGTGCAGGAGGACGACCCGGAGTCGACGCTGTGGCTGTACCGGACGCTGCTGGCCACCCGCCGGGCCGAGCACCTCGGCGACGGTGAGCTGGAGTGGCTGGACGGCTACGGCGACGACGTGCTGGCGTTCCGCGTGTCGACGGGATCGACCGGCGCGCTGACGGTGCTGGCGAACGCCGGCAGCACGCCGGTGCCGCTTCCTGCCGGTACGGTGCTGGTGGCCAGTGCTCCGTTCGACGGCACCGATCTGCCCGTCGACGTCGCGGTCTGGATCGCCGCGGACTGAGCCACCACCGACCGAGGGCGAGCGCGAGATGATCGGGATCGACGAGGTGGCACGTGCCGCCGGTGTGTCGATCACGACCGTCTCGCGCGCCCTCAGCGGCCGGGGGCGCGTCTCGGAGGCGACGCGCGAGCGGGTGCGGCAGACCGCGGAGCAGCTCGGCTACGTCGTCACCGCCGCCGCCGCGACCCTCGCCTCCGGGCGCGCGCAGAACGTCGGCGTCGTCGTGCCGTTGCTGGACCGCTGGTTCTTCGCGACGGTGCTCGACGGCATCGCCGCCCGGCTCGCGCCGCGCGCGTACGACCTCACGCTGTACGCGCTGACCGACGACCCCGCCCAGCGTCGCGGCCTGTTCGAGACGTCGCTGCGCCGACGCCGGGTCGACGGTCTCATCGTGCTGTCGGGGCTCCTCACCGACGACGAGGTGGCGCACGTCGCCACGCTCGGGCTGCCGGTGGTGGGGCTCGGCGTCCCCCGCGGCGAGTTCCCGTCGCTGCGCGTGGACGACACGGCGGTCGGCCGCACCGCGACCGAGCACCTGCTGCAGCGGGGCCACCGCGACATCGCCCACATCAGCGCGACCCTCTCGCCGACCTCGGGCGTGGACCCCGAGTTCGAGATCCCCTCGCGCCGCCGACGCGGATACGAGGCGGCGATGGCGGATGCCGGCATCCGCGCACCCCGCTTCGCCGAGGCCGACTTCACGATCGACGGCGGCCGCCGCGCCGCGCACGCGCTGCTGCGGTCGGCGCAGCCGCCGACGGCGATCTTCGCCGCCTCGGACGAGATGGCGTACGGCGTGCTGACCGCGGCGCGCGAGCTCGGCCTGTCGGTGCCGGGCGACCTGTCGGTGGTCGGGGTCGACGGGCACGACCTCGCCGGGCTATTCGACCTCACCACGATCGACCAGTTCCCCCACGCACAGGGCGAGCGCGCCGGCGAGGCGATCCTCGCCGCGCTCGAGGCGCCCGAGCAGACCGAGACCGCTCTCGCGGCGGCATCCCTCCCCTTCGAACTCGTCGTCCGCGGCTCGACGGCGGCGCCGCCCGCAGAGGCTGCCCCTCACCGCTCGCGTGGGCCCGCGTAGGCTCCTTGGCATGGCCATCGATCTCGAAGCGCTGTACATCGACCTGCACCGGCATCCCGAGCTGTCGTTCCAGGAGACCCGCACGGCGGGGGTCATCACCCGGGAACTGGCCGCGCTGGGGCTGGACTATGTGGAGGGTCTCGGCAAGACCGGCGTCGCGACCGCGATCACCGGTGGAGCCGGCGACGGGCCCGTCGTGTGGCTGCGCGCCGACATGGACGGCCTGCCCGTCGCCGAGCAGACCGGTCTCGCCTACGCGTCGACCGCCCGCGGCACCGACCCCGCCGGCACCGACGTACCCGTGATGCACGCGTGCGGCCACGACATGCACGTGACCGCCCTCCTCGGCGCGCTCGAGCGGCTCGTCGCGACCCGCGATGAGTGGTCGGGCACGGTGGTGGCGGTCTTCCAGCCCGCCGAGGAGTACGGCGCTGGGTCGCAGGCGATGATCGCCGACGGCGTGCTCGACGCCTTCCCGAAGCCCGACATCGTCCTCGGTCAGCACCTCACGCCGCTGCCGGCCGGGACGATCGGCGTGCGCCCGGGCACCCAGATGGCCGCGAGCGACGGCCTCACCGTGACGCTCCTCGGCCGCGGCGGACACGGCTCGCGCCCCCACGCCACGATCGACCCCGTCGTCATGGCCGCGGCGACCGTCATGCGGCTGCAGACGATCGTGTCGCGCGAGGTCGACCCGCGCGAGATGGCCGTCGTCACGGTCGGCTCGATCCACGCGGGCCTGAAGAACAACATCATCCCCGCCGAGGCGACGCTCGAGCTGAGCCTGCGCTACCCCGACGACGACGCGCGCGCCGACGTCCTGGCCCGCGTGGAGCGCATCGTGCGGGCGGAGGCCCAGGCATCGGGCGCCGAGCAGGAGCCCGTTATCGCCGTCGACCACTCGCTGCCGCCGACGATCAACGACCCCGACGCGACCGCCCGGCTCACCGCCGCGTTCGACCGCACCTTCGGCGAGGGCACGGTGATCGACCCCGGCATGTTCACCGGCAGCGAGGACGTCTCGTGGTTCGCCCGTGAGGCGGGCGCGCCGCTCGTGTTCTGGTTCTGGGGCGGCCTCGACCCGCAGCAGTGGGCGGATGCCGTGGCGCGCGGCACCGTCAACGAGGACATCCCGACCAACCACTCGCCGTTCTTCGCGCCGATCCTGCACCCCACGATCGAGCGGGGCGTGGATGCCCTGGTCGTCGCCGCACGGGAGTTCCTCGCGTGAGCGGCGACGACCCGTTCGGCCTGCTGCAGCCGTCGCAGCCCGAGCCCGAGCGTGAGCCACGGCCCGACCGCGAGCCGCGCTCGCGCACCCCGCTCGTGCTGGGGATCATCGCGGCGGTCCTGTTCGTCGCGGTCGTGGTGACCCTGGCGATCGCGCTGACCCGGCCCCCCGCGGCCACCCCGACCCCGACGACGCCGCCCGCGACGTCGGCGCCGACGACCACGACACCCTCGCCGACGCCGACGGCCGACGCCGCCACCGAACCGGTCGCCCTGCAGTTGAGCGGCACCGGCTTCGCACTCGTCGACGAGGCCGGCGACGAGGTCTTCACCTACGCCTGGGCCGACGACGCCGCGGCCGCCGTCACCGCCCTCACCGACGCGTTCGGCGCCGCCCCCACGACGCGCGTCGAGCCCGGCGACGGCACCCACTATCCCGACTACACGGTCTATCAGTGGGACGGCTTCATGCTGTTCGACATGGTCGAGACCGCCGGCGGCACGCCGCGCGCCGAGTATGCGCAGCCGTCGTACGTGCTGTTCTCGCGCAACGAGATCGGCGGCATCTCGCTCGCCGCCGAGCATGGCCTGAAGATCGGCATGACGGTGGATGCCGTGCGCGCGCTCTCTCCCGACCAGGAGATCCCCCGCGGCACAGTGGGCGCCATCCGGTTCGTGTTCGACCAGGCGCGATCGAGCGCGGAGGGACCGCTGCAGTACAGCGTCTTCGCCGACACCGACGGCACCGTCGTGACGGCGGTGCTGTACTTCCGCTACTTCGACCTGTGAGCCGAGTCCTCCCGGGCATCGGCGAGCCGCTGGCGTGAGAGCACGCCGGGCAGGCCGCGTCCGGCGGCGGTCGTGAACAGCAGCACGACGGATGCCGCCGCGAACGCGAACTGCAGCACGGCCCATCCGCCCGGGAGCGCGCCGAGCAGCAGGTAGCCCCCGACCCCGCCGAGGAACCGCAGCACGCGCGCGAGGGGTTCGGGCAGCGGCCCGCGCCAGCGCAGCTCCACCGCGAGGTCGCCCACCGACCGCCCGGTGGCGAGCACCACGACGAGCCAGAGCGCGAGCGGCACGACCGTCGCCGCGACGCTCGCGGCGGCGCCGTCGGTCACCGCCGCATGGTCGTGCACGACGTACTCGAGCCACACCTGCACGGCGACGCCCGCGCCGAGCGTCACAAGCCACACCGCGAGCAGGTCGCAGAACACCGCGAGCAGCCGGCGGCCGCGCGTGACCGGGTGCGCCTGCGCCGCGGCATCCGTCACCCTGCTGCCGCGCAGGCGCCGTGGCACCGCCAGAGCGAGGAGCGACCCGGCGACGGCGCCCGCTGTGTTGGTCAGCAGGTCGTCGACGTCGAAGACGCGGTAGGCGCACGGGTACAGCCCCCACACGCCGGTCAGCTGCGTCGTCTCGATCACGAGCGAGACGGCGAGGCCGACCAGGAGCGCGGTCAGGATGCCGCGGCCCCCGAGCACGCGGAGGAAGAACCCGAGCGGCACGAACAGCAGCACGTTCAGGGCGAGCTGCAGCACGGCCGGGTCGGTGAGTCCCCGGGCGCCGGCGAGGTCGCCGACGAACGCCCACACGTCGAGGTTCACGCCGGCGCACCGGTAGTCGCCGACATCGGGCAGCGGGAGCAGCGTGTAGGTCCAGATCGCCCAGAAGTAGACGAGCGCCGCCGCCCACAGGACGAATCTGCCCGCCGTCAGCCGCCCGCGACGGCGGTAGCTGACCGCGACGAACGGGACGAACAGCACCACGCCGACGACGGCGCCGAGGGCGAGCGCGGCGACGGCGGAGAAGACCTCGTTTCCCATTGGTCGATCCTCGCAGGATGCCGCGCCGCGGGTCGCATTGCGCGGCGGACGCCCCGGGCGTAATGTCGCGCCGTGACAGACGACAGTCGGGGCCCGGCGGACGAGACGCCGATCGCCAAGCGCATCCTCATCGGCGAGCCGCTGACGAGCGAAGAGCTCGAGGGGCAGCTGCTCCCGAAGAAGATGGCGCTGCCGATCTTCGCGTCCGACGCGCTGTCGTCGGTGGCGTACGCGCCGCAGGAGCTGCTGATGATCCTCCTCATCGGCGGCACCGCGTTCCTCGCCTTCAGCCCGTGGGTCGCGGCGGCCGTCGTGGCGCTGCTCATCGTCGTCGTGCTCAGCTACCGGCAGCTGATCAAGGCGTACCCCTCCGGCGGCGGCGACTACGAGGTCGCCCGCACCAATCTCGGCGAGAAGGCGGGCGTCGTCGTCGCGGCCGCGCTCCTGGTGGACTACGTGCTGACGGTCGCGGTGTCCGTGGCATCCGGCGTCGACAACATCATCTCCGCACTGCCCGACCTCGATCCGTGGCGCGTCGAGCTCGCGGTGGGGTTCGTCGTGCTCATCATCGTGGTGAACCTGCGCGGTGTGCGCGAAGCGTCGACGGCGTTCGCCATCCCGACGTATCTGTTCATCGGGTCGGTGATGATCATGATCGTCACGGGCCTCGTGAGATGGATGCTGGGGGACGCCCCGATCGCCGAGAGCGCGCAGTTCGCCGTGCAGGCCGAGGACCTCAGCCAGGCCGCCGTGATCCTCCTCATCCTGCGCGCGTTCTCCAGCGGATGCTCGGCGCTGACCGGCGTCGAGGCGGTCTCGAACGGCGTCCCCGCGTTCCGCAACCCCAAGGTCCGCAACGCCCAGACGACGCTCGTGCTGATGGGCTCGATCGCGATCCTGATGTTCGCGGGGCTCACCCTCCTCGCGCTCGTGGCGGGCGTGCACTACTCCGAGAACCCCTGTCACCTCATCGGGTTCGACTGCGAGAGCGCCGTGCAGCCGAGCCTCATGGCACAGGTCGCCGCGGCCACGTTCGGCGGCGGCAGCATCCCGTTCTTCATCGTGCAGGCCGCCACGGCGGCCGTGCTGCTGCTGGCCGCGAACACCGCCTTCAACGGCTTCCCGCTGCTGGGGTCGGTGCTCGCCCGCGACGGCTATGCGCCCAAGGCGCTCAACACCCGCGGCGACCGCCTCGTGTACTCCAACGGGATGATCATCCTGGGGCTCGTCGCCGCGGTGGTGCTCATCGTGTTCCAGGCGCGGCTGACGACCCTCATCCAGCTGTACATCATCGGCGTGTTCGTCTCGTTCTCGCTGGGCCAGCTCGGCATGGTCAAGCACTGGCGCCGCGAGCTGCGGCTGCTCTCCCGCAAGGCCGTCGCCGACCGGCGCGCGGCGGCCGTGGGCCTCTTCATCAACGCCCTGGGCGCGACGTTCACGATCGTGGTGCTCGTGATCGTGACGATCACGAAGTTCACGCACGGCGCGTGGCTCGTCTTCCTCGCGATCCCGGTGCTGTCGTTCCTCATGGTGGGCGTGCACCGCTACTACCGCGACGTCGAGCACGAGATAACGATGGACGACGAGGCCCACTTCGGCTCCTCCGGAGACGTCGCGATCGTGCTCGTCGGCAAGCTGCAGAAGCCGGTCGTCAAGGCGATCGACTACGCCCTGGCCGCCAAGCACGACAAGACGCTCGCGGTGCACATCGCCGTCACCGCCGACGATGCGCGCGAGGTGCAGGACGACTGGGAGTACCACCACATGCCCGTGCCGCTGCTCGTGATCGAGTCGCCGTACCGGCAGTACGCCGCCCCGCTCGCGCAGTTCATCACCGAGTACCGCAAGACGCACGGCTCGTCGATCGTGACGGTCTACCTGCCGCAGTACATCGTCGGCCACTGGTGGGAGAGCCTGCTGCACAACCGCCGCGCCCGGCGCATCGCCCAGCAGCTCATGCTCGTCCACGGGGTGCAGATCACGCTGGTGCCGTGGCTGCTGGACTCCTCCGAGCTCATCTACGGCCGCCGCTCACGGCCGCTGCCGGGCGACGACCGTGCCGGCCGCGTCACGACCTACGGTCTCGTCGCGCACACCGACGACGAGCCCTGAGCTCACCCCGCCAGCAGCAGCTCCTCCCGGCGCCGCGCGAGCGCGGCCAGGTGCTCGGCGACGGCCAGCCGCCGCTCGGCGAGCACGCGGTCCAGCTCGCTCAGCCTGACGCGCAGGTCCAGCGCCTCCTCCCGCGCCCGGGCGATGCGATCGCGCACCATCCAGTCGCTGAGCACGTTGTCGAACAGCACGTCGAAGACGGCGAGCGTGTCGGAGATCTCGACCCCCTGCACGCCCGTCACGCCGATGTCGGCGAGCTCGATCCGCAGCCGCTCGAGTGCCCGGTTCACGCGCCCGAACGCCTTGGCGGAGTCATCGATCCGGCTGTGCTTCATCAGATCGGCGACCATGCCGCCGCCGAAGAACGTGTCGTAGGTCGACCAGCCGCCCGCACTCTGGAGGTGCCCGAACGCCTCTTCCAGAGCGGCGGATGCCGCGCGCAACGCCGTGACCGCCTCGTCGATCTCCCGCTGCTCGGCCGTCGCGACGCCGATGCCCTCCGCGATCTGACCGAGTTCGGCGGCCGCGGCTCCCCCG
>JAEYAG010000259.1 GCA_023451265.1 Actinomycetes bacterium
AGGAGACGGTGCAGAACATCCTCGCGCTGCGCTTCGCCAACGAGCTGTACGAGCCGATCTGGAACGCCAACTACGTCGACCACGTGCAGATCACGATGGCCGAGGACATCGGCGTCGGCGGCCGCGCGGGCTACTACGACGGCATCGGCGCGGCACGCGACGTCATCCAGAACCACCTCCTGCAGCTTCTGGCGCTGACCGCCATGGAGGAGCCGATCTCCATGGACGCGAAGGACCTGCGCGCCGAGAAGGAGAAGGTGCTGGCCGCCGTCCGGCTGCCGGAGGACCTGTCGACCGCCACCGCCCGCGGGCAGTACGGCGGCGGCTGGCAGGGCGGCGAGAAGGTCACCGCCTTCCTCGAGGAGGACGGCATGAACCCGCAGTCCACGACCGAGACGTATGCCGCGGTCAAGCTCGAGATCGCCACGCGCCGCTGGGCGGGCGTGCCGTTCTACCTGCGCACCGGCAAGCGCCTCGGTCGCCGCGTCACCGAGATCGCGGTCGTGTTCAAGCGAGCGCCGCAGCACCTGTTCCAGCGCAACCAGACGCTCGAGCTCGGCCAGAACGCGCTCGTCATCCGCGTGCAGCCCGACGAGGGCGTGACGATCCGCTTCGGCTCGAAGGTGCCGGGCGCGGCGAACGAGGTGCGCGACGTGACGATGGACTTCGGCTACGGGCACGCCTTCACCGAGTCGAGCCCGGAGGCCTACGAGCGCCTCATCCTCGACGTCCTGCTCGGCGACCCGCCGCTGTTCCCCCGCCACGAGGAGGTGGAGCTGTCGTGGAAGATCCTCGACCCGGTCGAGGAGTTCTGGGCAGCCCAGGGCGGCCCGCTCGAGCAATACTCCCCCGGATCGTGGGGTCCCCCGTCCGCCGATGAGCTCTTGGCCCGCGACGGCCGCGTCTGGAGGCGCCCGTGATCGTCGACCTGCCCGACACCACCGTGTCGAAGATCGCCCGTTCCCTCGTCAGTGTGCGCGAGGAGGGCGGCGCCGTCGCTCTCGGCCGCGTGCTGACGCTCGTCATCGTGACGACACACGGCCTGCAGGAAGAGGCCATCGAGGCCGCCAACGACGCCTCGCGCGAGCACCCGATGCGCGTCATCGTGCTGATCGCGAACACCGAGGGCGAGTCGAAGCTCGACGCCCAGATCCGTGTCGGCGGCGACGCCGGCGCGAGCGAGGTCGTCGTGCTGCGCGCCTACGGCGAAGCGGCCGGCAACCAGGAGGGTCTCGTCACGGGGCTGCTCCTCCCCGACGCCCCAGTGGTGGCGTGGTGGCCGGACTTCCCGCCGGCGGTGCCGGCGGCATCCGACATCGGCCGCATGGCACAGCGCCGCATCACCGACGCGTCGACCAAGCCCTACGCGAGCGGCCGGCTCTCGCAGCTGGGCGCCTCGTACGCCCCCGGCGACACCGACCTCGCATGGACCCGGCTCACCCACTGGCGCGAACAGCTGGCGGCGGTGCTGGACCAGCCCCCGTACGAGCCGGTGACGGCCGTCGAGGTCGTCGGCGCCGGCAGCTCGCCCTCGACGGGCCTGCTCGCGGCATGGCTGCGCCTGAAGCTCGACGTGCCCGTGGCGTGGCGCTACTCGCCGCCCGAGGAGTGGGAGCACGGCATCCAGAAGGTGCGACTGACGCGCGCGAGCGGCGACATCGTGCTGGAGCGCAGCAACGACATCGACGCGACGCTGACCCAGCCCGGTCAGCCCTCGCACGACATCGTGCTGCCGCGACGGACGCTCCGGGAGTGCCTCGCCGAAGAGCTGCGCCGACTCGATCCCGACCTCCTGTATGGTCGAGTGATCACGGAGGGATGGGGGCTCATCGGGGCCCCGGCCACCGCCGAATCCTAGGAGTTCCGATGGCGCAATTGTGGACGGCGAAGCGGGTCGTGATCAGTCCCGATGCGCCGACTCTGGCGGATGCGGTGGCCTCCCGGCTGCTCTCGCGACTGGCCAAGCGGTCCGCGGCGGGCAAGACCTCCCACCTCGCGCTCGCGGGTGGCGCCATCGGCACCGCCGTGCTGCGCGCCGCGGGCGATCATGCGTCCGGTCATGACATCGACTGGTCGCTCGTCCATTTCTGGTGGGGCGATGAGGTGTTCGCGCCGCGCGCCGACGCGGAGCGGCACGAGCGGGCGGCGCGCGCCGCGCTGATCGATCGGATCGATGTGCCCGCGCGGAACGTGCACGCCATCGCCGGTGCCGATGAGGCGACGGATCAGGATGCCGCGGCCGCCGCCTACGCCGCCGAGCTCGCCCGCTTCGGCGAGGACGACCGGGCGTGGCCGGACTTCTACGTCTGCTTCCTCGGCGTCGGATCCGACGGGCACATCGCGTCGCTGTTCCCCGACCGCTCCGCGATCCAGGTGACCGATCGCAGCGTCGTGGCGGTGCGCGAAGCGCCCAAGCCCCCGGCCGAGCGGATCACCCTGACCCGGCCGGTCATCAATTCGGCGCGTTGCGTGTGGCTCGTGGTCTCGGGCACCGACAAGGCGGCGGCGCTGGGGCTCGCTCTCGCGGGCGCGAGCTATGAGACGGTGCCGGCCGCCGGGGCGAAAGGACGCAAGCGCACGCTCTTCTTCGTCGACGAGGCCGCGGCCGTGGGCGTCCCGCCCGAGCTCATCGACCAGGACTTCTGACACGGCACGGATCAATGCGGCGAAGCCGCGTTGATGCGTGCCGGGTCAGGGTTGAGAGAGGAGCGCAGCGACGAGTCGAAACCCTCGCGCCTCACCTCAGGAGCGCAGCGACGAGTCGAAACCCCCGCGAGTCGAGCGCGAGTTCAGCTCTGGCCGCGACGGTCGCGCAGCTGCTGCAGCGCGTCCTCGAGGAGGGCGTCGGCCTCTTCCTCGGTGCGACGCTCCTTCACGTAGGCCAGGTGCGTCTTGTACGGCTCGGTCTTGGCGAGCGCCGGCGGGTTCTCCTTGTCGCGCCCGGCGGGAAGGCCGGAGTGCGGCGAGTCGATGACCTCGGGGATCTCCTCCTCGGCGATGCCCGCCGCGAAGTAGCGGACGGTCTCGTTGCCGAGGGCGTCCCAGTACGACACCGCGATGCGGTCGGCGTGGTGCCCGTGGTCCTGCTCGCCCATGGGTCCGGCACCGACACGGGTGCCGCGGATTGCGTTTCCTCCGGTGGCCATCAGATCCCCTGGAACTTGGTGATGAGGCCCAGCGCGACGATCGCGACGAACCAGATGAGAGCGAGGACGACCGTGAAACGGTTGAGGTTGCGCTCGGCCAGACCCGACGACCCCAGCGCGGAGCTCATGCCGCCGCCGAACATGTCTGAGAGACCGCCACCGCGTCCCTTGTGCAGCAGGATCAGGAGGGTCAGCAGGAGGCTGGTGATACCCAGCAGCACCTGCAGCACGAACTCGAGGATGTCCACAGTCGATGAAGCCTTTCGCGGCGCCGCGTCAGGGCGCACAAACGTCGAGTATACCGGTCGGGGGCACCTCGACGGATGAGGCGCCCCCGACCGACGGCGTCAGACGCCGACGTGCTTCTGGTAGCGGATGATCGCGGCGAACTCTTCGGCGACGAGGCTCGCTCCCCCCACCAGCGCACCGTCGACATCGGGCTCGCGCATGAAGCTCGCGATGTTGCCCGACTTCACCGATCCGCCGTACAACACGCGGGTGCGCGCTGCGGCATCCGCACCGAGCTTGTCGGCGACGACCTGACGCACGGCGGCACAGACCTCCTGCGCCTGCTCGGGCGAGGCCACCTGACCGGTGCCGATCGCCCAGACGGGCTCGTAGGCCACGACAATGTCGGCGTCGGCCGGCACGCCCTCAAGCGCCACCTGCAGCTGCGCAACCGACACCGCGGTGGGGCCGGACTCCTCACGCTGCTCCAGCGTCTCGCCGACGCAGATGACGGGGACGAGCCCGTGCCTCAGTGCGGCCTGCACCTTGGCGGCGACGATCTCGTCGGTCTCGTGGTGGTACTCGCGACGCTCGGAGTGCCCGATGATCACGTAGCGGCAGGCCAGCTTGCTCAGGAACGCGCCGGAGATCTCCCCGGTGTACGCCCCCGCGTCGTGCATCGACAGGTCCTGCGCGCCCAGCGCGAACGGGATCTTGTCGGCGTCGAGCAGCGTCTGCACGGTGCGCAGGTCGGTGTACGGCGGGAAGACCGCCACCTCGACCGAGCCGTGTTCGTGACCGGCATCCTTCAGCGTCCAGTGCAGCTTCTGCACGAACGCGACCGCCTGCAGGTGGTCGAGGTTCATCTTCCAGTTGCCGGCGATGAGCGGTGTGCGCGCCATCAGGCCTCCCATCCCAGGATCTCCAGCCCGGGGAGCTTCTTGCCCTCCAGGAACTCCAGGCTCGCGCCGCCGCCGGTCGAGATGTGACCGAACCGGTCGTCCGCGAAGCCGAGCTGACGCACCGCCGCCGCGGAATCGCCGCCGCCGACGACCGACAGTCCGTCGACCTCGGTGAGCGCCTGCGCGATGGCCTTGGTGCCGGCGGCGAACGCCGGCATCTCGAACACGCCCATGGGACCGTTCCAGAAGACCGTCTTCGACCCGCGGATCGCGTCGGCGAAGATCGTCGCCGTCTCCGGGCCGATGTCCAGGCCCATCCCGTCGGCGCCGAAGGGCGTGTCCTCCAGCGCGTCAGCCGCCGCGACGACGTGGTCGGCGTCAGCCGCGAAGCCCGACGCCATGACGGCGTCCACCGGCAGGATGAGCTCGACGCCCTTCTCGGCCGCCGTGGCGATGTAGCCCTTCACGGTGTCAATCTGGTCGGCCTCGAGCAGGCTCTTGCCCACCTTGTGGCCCTGCGCCGCGAGGAACGTGAACAGCATCCCGCCGCCGACGAGGATCTTGTCGGCGCGCGGCAGCAGGTGCTCGATGACACCCAGCTTGTCGCTGACCTTCGAGCCGCCGAGGACGACGGCGTACGGGCGCTCCGGGTTCTCGGTCAGGCGGTCGAGGACGTCGACCTCTTTCTCGATGAGGAAGCCCGCCGCGGACGGCAGGAGCTCGGCCAGCTCGTAGACCGAGGCCTGCTTGCGGTGCACGACGCCGAAGCCGTCGGAGACGAGGGCATCGCCGAGGGCGGCGAGCTGTTCGGCGAACGCGCGGCGCTCCCCGGCATCCTTCGCCGTCTCCCCCGGGTTGAACCGGAGGTTCTCGATGACGGCGACGTCCCCGTCTTCGAGAGCGGCGACGGCGTCGCGCGCGGAGTCGCCGACGGTGTCGCGCGCGAACGCGACCGGCGTGCCGAGCAGCTCCGACAGCCGCTGGGCAACCGGCGCGAGGCTGTACTTCGCGTCGGGGGCGCCGTCGGGACGGCCCAGGTGCGAGCACGCGATGACGCGCGCGCCCTGGTTGATGAGGTGATTGAGAGTGGGAAGAGCCGCCCGGATACGGCCATCGTCCGTGATGACGCCCTCTTTCAGAGGAACGTTGAAGTCAACACGGACGATGACGCGCTTACCGGCCAGCGAACCCAGCGAATCGAGGGTGCGCAGAGCCATGGGGTGCCTCAGAGCTTGCTGGCGACGAGCTCGGTGAGGTCGACGAGACGGTTCGAGTAGCCCCACTCGTTGTCGTACCAGGACGACACCTTGATGAGGTTGCCCGAGACGTTGGTCTGACCGGCGTCGAACACCGACGAGTGCGGGTCGAGCTGGATGTCGCTGGAGACGATCGCGTCCTCGTTGTACTTCAGGTAGCCGACGAGGGGACCCTCGGCGGCGGCCTTCTTGTACGCCTCGTTGATCTGCTCGACGGTCAGGCCCTCGGTCGGGGTGATGATCGTGAGGTCGACGATGGAGCCGGTGGGCACCGGGACGCGGTACGACGATCCGGAGAGCTTGCCGTTGAGCTCGGGCAGCACGAGGCCGATCGCCTTGGCGGCACCGGTGGAGGCCGGCACGATGTTGATCGCGGCGGCGCGGGCGCGGCGCAGGTCGCTGTGCGGACCGTCCTGCAGGTTCTGGTCGGCGGTGTACGCGTGCGCCGTCATCATGAAGCCGCGCTCGATGCCGAAGTTGTCGTTGAAGACCTGGGCCAGCGGCGCGAGGCAGTTCGTGGTGCACGACGCGTTGGAGATGATGTGCATCGTCTCGGAGTCGTACGAGTCGTCGTTGACGCCCATGACGAACGTGCCGTCGACGTCGGTGCCGGGCGCGGAGATGATGACCTTCTTCGCCCCTCCGTCGATGTGCTTGCGCGCGTCGACAGCCTTGGTGAAGCGGCCCGTGGACTCGATGACGACGTCCACGCCGAGCTCGCCCCAGGGGAGGTTCGCGGGGTCACGCTCTTCGAAGACCTTGATGGCCTTGCCGTCGACCGTGATGGAGTCCGCGTCGTACGAGACCTCCGCGTCGAGGCGTCCGCCGACGGAGTCGTACTTGAGGAGGTGAGCGAGGGTCTTGTTGTCGGTGAGGTCATTCACCGCCACGATGTCGAGGTCCGCGCCCTGCTCGAGGGCAGCGCGGAGGAAGTTTCGTCCGATACGGCCGAAGCCGTTGATTCCGATCTTGACAGACACGTTGTCTCCCGGTTCCTGTCGCGCCGGTGGCGCCGAACTGGACGCACCGCGATCGCGATCTCTTCGATAGGAAAGAGGATGCCGGGTCTCCCCGTTACCGGGCCGGACCCGGCATCCTCACCTGGTCACGACACTACTACTAGACAAGTCCCGCCGTCTTGTCGCGAGCCGTCGAAAAGCGCTCCGCGACGTTGGACCAGTTCGCGATGTTCCAGACCGCCTTGACGTAGTCCGCCTTGACGTTGAGGTAGTCGAGGTAGAAGGCGTGCTCCCACATGTCGAGCTGGAAGATCGGCACCGTCCCCTGTGCGGTGTTGGACTGCTGGTCGAACAGCTGCTGGATGATCAGCTGCTGGCCGATGACGTCCCAGCTGAGCACGGCCCAGCCGGAGCCCTGGATGCCGGTCGCGGCGGCCGTGAAGTGGGCCTGGAACTTGTCGAAGCCGCCGAAGAACTCGTCGATCGCGGCCGCCAGCTCGCCCTCGGGCTGTCCGCCGCCGCCGTCGTTCGCGGGGGCCAGGTTCGTCCAGAAGATCGAGTGGTTGACGTGACCGCCCAGGTTGAACGCGAGGTCCTTCTCGAGCTTGTTCACGTTCGCGAGGTTGCCCGTCTCGCGGGCCTCCGCGAGCTGCTCCAGCGCGGTGTTGGCGCCGGTGACATACGCCTGGTGGTGCTTGTCGTGATGCAGCTGCATGATCTTGCCGCTGATGTGCGGTTCGAGCGCCGCGAAGTCGTAGGGGAGGTCGGGCAGCGTGTAGATCGCCATGTTCTCTTCTTCCTGTCGTCGGCGCCGCAGCAGACACTGCAGCGATGGGACGTTGCCATCCTATTGAGGTGCAACGCCCGCGTCAGGGGGTTGTTCCCGTCATCCGGTTGTGCCGCGGCGCAGGACCGCGCGGGCGCATCAGTCCTCGAGGCCCTCCGGCACGGCGGCGTCGGTGCCGGGGATGCCGTCGTGGGTGGCCTTCTTGTCCGCCATCGCGAGCAGCCGCCGGATGCGGCCGGCCACGGCATCCTTCGTCAACGGCGGGTCGGCGTGATGGCCGAGCTCGTCCAGGCTCGCGTCGCGGTGGGCCAGGCGCAGCTCCCCCGCCTCGCGCAGGTGCTCGGGCACCTCGTCTCCGAGGATCTCGAGGGCGCGCTCGACACGCGCGCAGGCGGCCACGGCGGCCTGCGCCGAGCGGCGCAGGTTCGCGTCGTCGAAGTTCACCAGGCGGTTGACGCCCGCACGCACCTCGCGCCGCTGCCGCTGCTCCTCCCACGCCTGAGCCGTGCGGGTGGCGCCCATCTCGGCCAGCGCCACGCGGATGGCCTCGCCGTCGCGCACGACGACGCGCGGCACGCCGCGCACCTCGCGGGCCTTGGCGGCGATGCCGAGGCGGTGACCGGCCCCGACGAGCGCCATGGCGGCCTCACCGGACGGGCAGGAGATCTCCAGCGCCGCCGACCGGCCGGGGTCGGACAGGGCGCCGGCGGCGAGGAAGGCTCCGCGCCAGACGGCGGCCAGATCGTGCCGCGCGCCGGTGGTCAGCTTGTTCGGCAGGCCGCGCACCGGGCGACGACGCGCGTCGAGCAGACCCGTCTGGCGGGCGAGGGTCTCACCGCCGTCGATGACGCGGACGGCGAAGTGGCCGCCGACGCGCCCGTTCGCCCCGCCCGACGCCTGCACCCGGTGCAGTTCGGGACGCACGCCGTACAGCTCCATGATGTCGCGCGCGACGCGGCGCGCCAGCGGGTCGGTCTCCAGTTCTGCCTCGACCGCGACGCGGCCGGCGATGGAGTGCAGGCCCCCGGAGAAGCGCAGGATCGCGGTCAGCTCCGCCACGCGAGCCGTGGGACGAGGGTCGCGGATCGCGGCCAGCTCGGTCTTCACGTCTGCAGTCGGCGACACGGCGATCCTTCGGTCGAGGCGGGGGGAACGAGAGACCAGCCTACTCGCGCCCGAGGTCCCGATGCTTCACGCGGACGGCGACCCCGGGCAGCTCCGCCAGCCGGTCGGCGAGTTCCAGGGTCGTCACGACCGAGCGGTGCTTGCCGCCCGTGCAGCCGATCGCGAGCACGGAGTGCCGCTTGTTCTCGCGCTGGTAGCCCTCCAGCACGGGGCGCAGCGCGAGCGCATACGCGTCGATGAACTCGCGGGCGCCGGGCTGCGCCAGCACGTAGTCGCGCACCGGCTCCTCCTCGCCGGTGTGGCCCTTCAGCTCCGGGATCCAGAACGGATTGGGCAGGAACCTCATGTCGGCGACGAGATCGACGTCGGTGGGCAGTCCGTACTTGAATCCGAAGCTCATCACCGTGATGGTGTGGCGCGCGGCGCCCTCTTCACTGAACAGGTCGACCACGCGGGTGGCGAGTTGGTGGATGTTCATCCCACTGGTGTCGATGATGACGTCGGCGCCTTCGCGGATCGCGGCGACGCGCTCGCGTTCGCGACGGATGCCGTCGAGGATCGTGCCGTCGCCCTGCAGCGGATGCGGCCGGCGCACCGACTCGAACCGGCGCACCAGCACGTCATCCGACGCGTCGAGGAAGAGCACACGCACGGGACGACCACCCCGCAGCGCGCTGGTGACGGCGGGCAACGCGCGGAACAGCTCCCGCCCGCGGACGTCGACGACGGCGGCGATCTTCGGCAGGGCGCCACCGGCCATCTCGGTCAGCTCCAGCAGCGGGCCGAGCATCTGCGGCGGGAGGTTGTCGAC
>JAEYAG010000046.1 GCA_023451265.1 Actinomycetes bacterium
CGCTGCGCCGCGCCGACCTGGGGGTCACCGGGGGGCGCGCGGGGGCGCGCGCCCGCGCCCGCGCCACCATGACCCCTGAGGCCGCCGCCCTCGCCATCGAGCGCGGCGTCCCGGCGGTGCTCGCGGAGGCGCACCGTGCGCGGTACCTCACCGCGGGGATGCTGGCGGGTTCTGGTGCTGCGGGGCGGCCCGATCTGGTGCTCGCGATGGCGCGGGAGCATCGCCGCGAGGTGGTCGAACTCGACCCCACTCGCGCCCGCACCGCCTTCACGGCACGAGAGTTCGCGCGCCTGGCAGCCGACGTCACCGACGACGAGCTGCGGGCAGCGGGCGCTGCAGCAGGCGACGACCCCCGTGCGCGCTTCGCGGCGGCACTGGGTGTGGTCGCCGGGCGGCGCGGGCTCGTGCTGCCGCCCGCCGCACCCGAAGACGACGATGTCATCGACCCGATCGGGCGGTCGGCCGCGACGTACGCCCGATCGGCGGATGAGCTGATGCCGGGTGTCGACGCCGTCGAGCGCGTCGTGCGGGCGGCGCTCGGGTAGGAGGCGGTTCGGGGCGGGTTGCGGCGTTTCGTCTCGGTCGCTGGCGCTCCCTCGCTCAACGAACGGGGGTGGCCTCACTCAACGACCACAAGGCGTCACCGATTGGAAACACGCGCTATGGCAGACTGAGTCCGTCATGTCCGGCTCGGCACGCCGGCGACACATTCCCCCCGAGAGGCACCATGGAGCTCAGCGATTACATCCGCATCCTCCGGAAGAACTGGCTCGTCATCATCGTCCTCACCCTCGTGGGGCTCGGCGCGGCGGCGGCGTACTCACTGACACGCACGCCGATCTACGAGTCGTCGAGCACCGTCTTCGTCTCGACCCAAACCGGTGGCACCGCCGCCGAGCTGCAGCAGGGGTCCAACTTCACGCAGGCGCGCATCAACACCTACGTCGGGCTCGTCACCACCCCGGTGGTGCTCAACCCCGTCATCGCCGAGCTCGACCTCGGCGTCACGGCATCCGAACTGCGCGCTGACGTCTCGGCATCCGCCGCCCTCAACTCCACCCTCATCACCATCACGGTCTCCGACCCCGACCCGGTGCAGGCCGCCAACATTGCCAACGCCGTCGCCGCGAGCCTCTCGAGCGCCGTGCCGCAGCTCGAGCCCGAGGCCGCCGACGGGTCGAGCCCCGTCCGCCTCAGCCGGGTCAGCGACGCGCAGCCCGCGCTCACGCCTTCGAGCCCGAACGTGCCGCTCAACCTCGCCCTCGGCGCGCTCGTCGGCCTCGCTCTCGGCATCGGCGTCGCGGTGCTCCGCACCACCCTCGACAACCGCGTGCGCACCCCGCGCGACGCCGAGCAGATTACGAGCGCCCCCGCGATCGGCGCCATCGCGTTCGACGCGAAGGCCAAAGAGCGCCCCCTCATCGTGCACGCCGACCCGCTCAGCCCCCGCGCCGAGTCGTTCCGCGCTCTCCGCACCAACCTGCAGTTCCTCGACATGGGCGGGCGGGCGAGCTTCGTCATCACCAGCTCCATTCCAGCCGAGGGCAAGTCGACCACGACCATCAACCTCGCCATCGCCCTCGCCGACGCCGGCAAGCGGGTCGCGCTGCTCGACACCGACCTGCGCAAGCCCAAGGTCGCCGAGTACCTCGGCATGGAGGGCGGCGCCGGCCTCACCGACGTGCTCATCGGCCGTGCGAAGGTCGGCGACGTCATGCTGCCGTGGGGTGGTCGCAGCCTCTACGTCCTCCCCGCCGGAAAGGTGCCGCCGAACCCGAGCGAGCTGCTCGGATCGCGCCAGATGGCCCTGCTGCTCGAAGTGCTCGAGCGCGACTTCGACGTCGTCCTCTGCGACGCCCCGCCGCTCCTGCCGGTGACCGACGCCGCCATCCTCGCCCGCGCGACGAGCGGCGCTCTGCTCGTCGTCTCCGCCGGCCGCACCACCAAGCACCAGCTCACCGGCGCCGCCGAAGCCCTCGCGACCGTCGGTGCCAAGCTCGCCGGCTTCGTCATGTCGATGGTGCCCACGCGCGGCCCCGACTCGTACTACTCCGCCTACGGGTACGGATACGGCTACGGCACCGCCTACCGCGAGGCCGCGCCCGCCAAGGGGCGCAAGAAGGCCAAGGCGGATGCCGGTGCCCCCTCGAGCCGCAAGGGATCGCGCACCACACCGATTGCGACTGTCCCCGAACCCACCCTCGCCGAGCTCGGGTTCGACGACACGCGACGCCGCGACAGTCCCGGCAAGGCCGGCTGAGCCGTGCCCCGACAGCGCCCGATCGCGGCGACCCGGGGCGGCACCATCGCGATCGCCCTCGGTGTGGTCGTGCTCGTCGGTGTCGTCGCCGCGCTCAGCGCCCTCGCTCTGCGCCAGGGCGCCGGGGACGGCTCCGGTGCAGCTGCGGAGCGCACCGCCGAACCTGCCCCCACCTTCAGTTTCGGCCCGCGCACCGATGCGGCCACCCCGACGCCCACCCCCGCGCCGGTCGTCCTCGCGCCCGGGGCCGACGAGCGGTTTCTGTCGATCGGTGCCGACGCCGCCTGGCGCGCCACCGCCGGCGCCTGCGGCGGGCCCGCGCCCGTGATCGAGCGCTCCGGCGACGGCGGAATCACCTGGGTCGATGTCACCCCGACCTACCAGGACATCAGCGCCGTGCGCTCCCTCACCTCCTTCGGCGGTCGCCACGTCACCGCCGTCGCCGACCTCGCCGCCGCCTGCGAGCCCACGACCCTCCGCTCCTACACCGACGGTCGCTTCTGGGAGTCCTACCCCGACGCGTTCGCCACCGACTCGTACGTCGGCACCGATGGCGACATCGTCGTCGACGGACGCACCGTCGCCGCGCCGTGCGCCGCACCGTGGGGCTTGCGCGTCGAAGGGCCCGCCGCCGCAGTCGTCTGCAATGACACCGCGTACGCGCTCCACGGCGACGAATGGACGGCGCTGGCCGCCGGCGCCCTGGCCGTCGCCGCGACCGACGACGGCATCGTGGTGGCCCGCACCGACACCGCGTGCACCGGCATCCGCGTCACCGACTACCGCGACGCGGCGCGCGACCTCGCCTGCGTGCCGACGGAAACCACCGGCGCCGTCGCGCTCGACATCACCGGCGACCGCGTCACCCTGTGGGCGGGCGCCGACCTCATCGACGTCGGCTGACCAGGCTGCGCGTCCGTCACGAATCGAGCAGCTCGGCCGCGCGCCGCCGCAGCTCGCGGGGCACGAAGGGCTTCAGCATGTAGTCGTCTGCGCCGGCATGCCGGGCCGTGATCAGGTCTTCTTCGGTCGACCGTGCCGTCAGCATCAGGATGCGGGTGTCAGCATACGCTTCGTCGCGCCGCAACGCCCGGCACACTTCAATGCCCGTCATTCCCGGCATCATCCAGTCGAGCACCACGAGGTCGGGCCGGCGTGCGGCTGCCACAGCCAGGGCGCGCACCCCGTCAGGAGCGACCTCGACGGCGTAGCCCGCGATCGACAGCACCGTGCGCAGCAACTCTGCGACGTCGGCGTCGTCTTCCGCCACCAGTACATTCACCATCGGTGCGGTCTCCACACGCTCGCCCTCGTGGGCCGTTCACCCACTCTGGGTGCCACTAGCTTAGGCGTATGACCGCACCCCCCGCGGAGCGCTCCGCCCGCGTCGCACGCGTCCGCGCGCGGGTCATCGCGTTCTGGGTGACAGCGGGCATCCTCATCGCCGCACTCGCCGCCCTCGGCGTGCACTTCAGCGTTCCCGGTCTCGTCGTCGCGATGTGGTGGCCGGCGGCGGGTGTCTCGGCGGTCCTCGCGGTCCGCGCACCCCGCAGGCTCCGCCCGCTCGCCTATGCCGTCGTCTTCACCGCGAGCCTCGCGGGCAACCTCATCGCGGGCCGGCCGCCGGTGCTCGCGCTCACGTACGGACTCGCCAATGCCCTCGAGACCGTCGTCTTCGTCACCGTGCTGCTCGGCCGCACCCCGACGCTCCGGCTCCGTACCATCCGCGACTCGGTGCGGCTCACGGTCGCCGCAGCCGCCTCGGCCGTGGTCCTGGGAATCGCGCTGGGCATCGTGGCCGCAGTGATCGGCACCCCGCAACCGATCGCCGCAGCCGCCATCACCGCCGCCTCGCATTTCTCGGCCGTGCTCCTCATCGCCCCGCTCGCGTTGCTCTCCCCCACCCGCAACGGGCACCCGCACGCACCGAGCTGATCGCGCAGATCCTCGTCACGGCCCTCATCCTCATGAGCGGATTCGGACTGGTCGTGCCGTTGCCGCTCGAGTTCCTCGTGTTCCTGCCGCTCATCTGGGCGACCCTGCGCTTCCCACCGCTCATCGCGCACCTCGAAGCCGTCGCCATAGCCATCGCGATCGTTGTGATGAGCGCCGTCGGCGCAAGCTCGTTCGCTCTGTCGAACCTCTCCCCCACCGAGCTCACGCTCACGGTCGTCATCTACCTCAGCGCCGTCGCGATCTTCACCGTGTCCACCGCCGCCGAACGCAATGACTCGCTCGGCAACGCGCGGGCCGCCCTCGAGGCCGCCGACGCGCGCACCGAAGCGGCACGGGCCACCACGGCGACCCTCCAGCTGCGCTACGACCTCGACCGGCAGCGGCAGGACTTCCTCGCCACCACGAGCCACGAGTTGCGCACACCCGTCACCATCATCGCCGGCTACAGCGACCTGCTCGCCGAACACGATCTGCCCGCCGAGTCAGTTCCCTGGGTCGACGCGATCCAGCGCAACAGCACGCGTCTGACCGCCATGCTCGATGACCTCCTCGCGTTCTCCCGGCGACAGGCCGTCCCGGTAGCGTCGGTCGACCTCCCGGCATCCGTCCTCGTCGACGACGTCGTGGGTGCCCGCCGGGGCGAGGCCGATCGCCGCGATCTCGCGGTATCCATCGCGCGGATGCCGGGGCTCACCCTGCACGCCGACCGCGCCGACGCGACCCGGGCACTCGACTCGCTCGTCTCGAACGCCTTCAAGTTCACTCCCGACGGCGGCCGCATCCGCATCGAGGCCGACATCGTCGGTGACGACGTGATGATCACGGTCACCGACACCGGCCCCGGCATGAACGCCGATACCCTCGCGCAGGCATTCGATCCGTTCTATCGCGGCGAGCACTCCGAGGAACACGCGATGCCCGGCACAGGGTTGGGGCTGTCGATCGCCCGTATCCTCGCCCACCGCAATCGCGGTGAAGTCATGCTCGTCGCCTCCCCGGGCCGCGGCGCGCGGGCGAGCCTGCTGCTGCCGCTCGCCTCCCCCTCGGGAGGCGATGATGTTCGGTAGAACGCGCCCCGAGCCCCATTCCGCGCCACCCAGCCGCTGGTCGGACAGCCAGCTCATCGGCACCATCGCCCGCTCCGTCCGGCAGTGGCAGCTCGTCGTGGCCTTCAGCGTCGTCGCGGCGGCCATGGCGGTCGCCCTGTTCGGCGACCGACTCTTCGGTGACTCCACCTTCACGGCCGGCCTCATCCTCATCTCGGTGGTCACGGCGATCACACTCGTCATGCCGTGGGCGCGAACGGCGCGGTGGGCGCTCGCGCCGCCGCTGCTCGACACCGTCGCCATCGGACTGCTCGCCATCGCCGAACCGACCCTCGGCTTTCTCTGGGTCATTCCCATCGCCTGGATCGCGACGTACTACTCCCCCGCGGCCATCGTCGGCACCCTCGTGCTCGTGGTCGTGGTGCAGCTCACCCGTTGGTGGCTGCCCGGCCGCGCCGACACGCAGCCTCTCGACGTGCTCCTCGTGCTGCTGTCGCTCGGCTTTCTCAGCGTCGCGACCGCGCAGGGAGCACGCCGCACCCGCGCCTTCCGCCACCTCATCCGTCGCCAGTCGCGGCAGCTCGACCGCGTGCTCCACCGTGCCACCCAGCACGAGATGCGCTCGCAGGCTCTCTTCGACTCCATCACGACGGCGCTCGCCCGTGTCGACGCGGACGGCCGGATCGATCTCGTCAACGCCGCCTACCGCTCCCTCTACGCCTATGACGACAGCGACCTGCGCCATCCCGCCCGCGCCGTGGAGTACTCCGGCTACCGCGGCGCCGCGCTGCCGCGCGAGGCGACGTCGGTGGCGCGCGCAGCCCGCGGCGAGCGCGTCGACGGCGAGCTGATCTGGATCTACGACGGCGACGGCCGGTGGCGCGCCCTCACGCTCTCCATCCGCGGTCGGGCCGGCAACGGCTCCCGGCAGGATGCCGCGATCATCGAGCTCGATGACGTCACCGCCATCGAGACAGCCCGTCTCGAACAACGGTCGGCGATGAGCGCCGTCTCGCACGAACTGCGCAACCCCCTCACGGTGATCCTCGGTCATGCGGATCTGCTGCTCGATGCCCCGGGCCTTACTCGCGCCCAGGAGGAGCACGCCACCCTCATCCAGAGCGCGGCGGAGCGGATGCTGAAGCTCACCTCCTCTCTGCTCGACGCCGGCCGCGGCCGCGAGGTCGCCGCCGGTTTCGACCTCGACGCGATCACCACCGCCGCCGCCGAATCCTTCGCTCCCGCGGCCTCCGCCGCCGACATCGACCTCACGCTGCACCGCTGCGGCCCCGTGACCGTCAACGGTGACGGGTTCCGCATGCGCCAGGTCATCGACAACCTCATCAGCAACGCCCTCAAGTACACGCCGCGCGGCGGCACGGTGCGCGTCGAGCTGCGCCGCGATGGCGACGAGGCCGTGCTGACGGTGGCCGACAGCGGCATCGGCATGTCTGCCGCCGACCTCGAGCGCGTATTCACGCCGTACTTCCGCGCGGAGACGGCGACGGCCACCAGCATCCCCGGAACCGGCCTCGGCATGTCGATCGCCGCACGCATCGTCGAAGAGGCCCACGGAACCATCACGCTCGACAGCGCGATCGGATCGGGGACCACCGTCACTGTACGGCTGCCCTGCACGAGCCCCGCCGCCGGCAGAGGAGACGAATGAACGATCACGATACCCTCGCGGTGCTGTTGACCGCGACGACCCTCGCCACCGTGCTGATGATTTCGCTGGGGTTCCGCCCACGCCCCACACGCGAGGCGGCCATCTGGTCGATCGCCTTCATCGCCGGCCTCGGCAGCACCTACCTGCTCGTCGCGGCCGAAGCCTCTCAGGCCCCGACGCTGTGGGCGCTGGCGGCCGGCACCGCCGTCGGCGCGTTGGGCCTGGTCTGGGTGGGGGTTCGCGCCTTCACGCACCGCCGCTGGGCGTATGTCGTGCCGACCGTCGTCGGCGCGCTCGCACTCACGGCTGCGCTCACCGCGCTCACCGCGGCAGACGCCACCGAAGCGGCGACCGTCCTCGCGCTGGCGGGAGCGACCGCGGCCACCGGCGCGACCGCCGTCGAGTTCGCGACGATTCGCGGCGCGACGCGCACGGCCGCCGTCGCCCTCGCCAGCGCCGCCGCACTGTGCTCGGCCTACACCCTGGTGTGGCTCATCGCCGCCGTGCTGCAGCTCGCCGAGGCATCGGGAGCACGGGACGCCACCGCGACCCTCGCCACGAACGCTCCGGTCATGATCGTCGTGTACCTTCTCACCGCGCTCGTGACTCTGCTGCTCCTGGCGCGCACCGAGACCGCCCGCCGCACCGAGGCCGTCGTGCCCGGTTTCGACACCACGGCGCGCGACCGCCTCACCCGCGCCGAACGCGCCGGCGACACGTGGTGGTCGTTGCTCGACGTTCGCCTCGACGACCCGGCGGCGCTACGCGAAGCGTCCAGCACACTCGCGTACGCCCGCGTCGTCGACCGCTTCGCCGCCGATCTCTTCGCGGAGCTGCCCGCCGAAGCCGACATCACGCGGATCGACCCGACCCGCTACCTCGTGCTGCTGCCGCGCAACGAGTCCGCCGTCTACCCCCTCATGCGCTCCCTCCTCGGCCGCATCGCGACGGTCGCCGAAGACCAGTCGATTCCGGTGCGCCTGTCGGCG
>JAEYAG010000052.1 GCA_023451265.1 Actinomycetes bacterium
CAGCACCCTTACGCCGTCGTCGCGCCCGACCTCCTCGCGCGCCGCCCCCGCCGGTCGCCGCTGCGCGCCGGGGTCATCGTGCCGCTGCTGGCCGTGCTCGGCGCCGCCGGCGCGTATGCGGCGACGACGCTGCTGTGGCCGCTGCACGCCGTCGCACCCGAGGTGCGGGAGATCGCCCTGCAGGACCTCGGCGCCCCGGCATCCGCCGTCACCTGGCCGGCCGACGGATCGGCCGCGGTGGGTGTCGCCGGGATCAGCACGACCGCGGCATCCGGCGCCGAAGCGGCACCCATCGCGAGCATCTCGAAGCTGGTCACGGTGCTGATGATCCTCGACGAACTCCCCCTCGCGGTCGGCGAGCAGGGGCCGTCGTACGCGTTCACCTCCCGCGATCGCACGACGTACTACAGCTACCTCGACAACGACGAGTCGGCGCTGAACGTGCCCGTCGGCGGATCGCTGACGGAGTACCAGATGCTGCAGGGCATCCTCATCGGCTCGGCCGGCAACTACACCGACCGGCTGGCGAGCACGCTGTGGCCGAACGACCGTGTCTTCGCCGCCGCCGCCAGCGCGTGGCTCACGCGGCACAACCTGCCGGGCATCACGATCGTCGAGCCGACGGGGATCGATCCCGCCAACGCCGCCGATCCCGCCTCGCTCATCACGCTCGCGCGTCTCGCGCTGGCGAACCCCGTCGTCGCCGAGATCGTCCGGACGCCGTCGGTGGACCTGCCGGGCGCGGGCGTGGTCACCAACACCAACGACCTGCTCACCGATCCGGCCGTCGTCGGCCTGAAGACCGGAACCCTCGACGGCGCCTACAACCTGCTGGCCGCGAAAGAGGTCACGATCGCCGAGACCCCGGTGCGCGTGTACGCGGCCGTGCTCGGCCAGCCGACCGACGAGGCGCGCGACGGCGAGACGGCGCGGCTGCTGAACGACGTCGCCACCGAGGCGGCCGTCGCGCAGATCCTGCCCGCGGGATCCCTCACGGGCGTCGTGACGACGAAGTGGGGCGCCGCCGTGAACATCGTGACGGATGCCGACACGTCGGTCATCCTGTGGAACGGCGCGAGCGGGACGGTGTCGACCACCCTCGCGCTGGGCGACGCGCGCGCCGCGAACGACGCGGTCGGCGAGGTGCGCATCAAGGGGCCGCTGAACGCGGCGACCGTCGGCGTGCACCTGACCGCGGACATGCCCGACCCCGACCCCTGGTGGCGTCTCACCCACCCGCTGGAGCTGTTCGGTCTGGTCGACTGAGGCGCCGGCCGCGCACGCGGGACAGCCGGGTTCTCAGAACGGCCGGGCTCTCAGAACGGCCAGGCTCTCAGAACGGCCAGGCTCTCAGAACGGCCAGGCTCTCAGAACGGCCAGACGAGCGGGACGTAGAGCACCGCGACGGCGAGGTAAACGACCATGAGCGGCAGCCCGAGCTTCCAGTAGTCGCCGAAGCGGTAGCCGCCGGGCTGGAGCACCATGAGGTTCGCGGGCGTCGCCACCGGCGTGAGGAAGGCGGCGGCGCCGGCGACGGTGAGCGCCATCATGAACGGCTGGATGCTGAGGTCGAGGCTCTGCGCGATGGCGACGGCGATCGGGGTCACCACGAGCACCGTCGCGACGTTGGAGATGAACTGGCCGAGCACCATCGTCAGCACGCACAGCACGAGCAGCGCGAGGTGCGGCGACGTGGAGCCGATGACGCCCAGCACGATCTCGGCGACGCGGTCGGCCGCACCCGTGGCGATGAACGCCGCCGACAGCGGGATCATGCCGGCGATGAGGATGACGGTGGTCCACGAGATCGATCGGTAAGTCTGCGGGATCGTCAGCACGCCGGTGAGCACGAGGGCCCCGGCGGCCAGCAGCCCGGCGACCGCCGCCGGCACGAGGCCGGTCGCCAGCAGCACGACCATGACGCCGAGGACGACCAGGGCGCGCTTCGCGCCGCGCCCGAGCGGGACGGCGCGCTGCAGCGCCTGCGGCGGCGTCACCGCGATCACGTCGGGCGACTGCGTGTAGCGGGTGAGCGCCGCCCAGGGGCCCTGCACCAGCACGGCATCGCCCGCCTGCAGCTCGAGGCTTCCGGCGACCCCGGTGCCGCGCGACGCGTTCGGCCCTTCGCCCTCGCCGCGGCGCACCGCCAGGATGACGAGGTTCTCGTCGCGGGTCGTCATGCCGGCATACACCGTCCGCCCGATGAGCCGCGAGCGCGGCGCGACGAGCACTTCGGCCACCCCCTCGTCGGCGGTGAACAGCGCGCCGGTGTCGAGGTCGACCGCATAGCTGGAGCGCAGCAGCTGCGCGTGCGCGCGCGGGTCGGGCGCGAGGTCGCCGAGGTGCTCCGGGGTGCGGTCGGGCAGCAGCCGTCCGCCGCCGAGCACGACGACCGCGACCGTCAGCAGCACGAGCGGGATGCCGGCGAGCGCGAACTCGAAGAATCCGAACTCGCGGCCACCCGCCGCCGCGGCGGCTTCGGAGACGACGATGTTCACGGGCGTGCCGGTCAGCGTCAGCAGCGACCCGGCACTCGCGGCGAAAGCCAGCGGGATGAGCATCTTCGACGGCACGAGACCCGCACGCACCGCGACGACCACGACGACGGGCAGCAGCGCCGCGACGGCGCCGTTGATCGAGATGAAGGCGGACAGCCCTGCCGCCAGCAGCCCGACGATGAGGGTCAGTCGCCTCCGGCCGCGGCCGGCGCGCGTGACCACCTGGTGTCCCAGCCACGCGGTGACCCCGGTGGCATCGAGCGCCTCGCTCACGACGAACAGCGACGCGATGAACAGCACGGTCGGGTCACCGAATCCGCTGAAGGCCTCGCCGAGCGTCAGCACCCCGGTCGCCCAGAGCGCCAGCGCGACCCCGATCGAGACGATCGCGAGGGGCACCCTGCCGCTGACGAACGCGACGATCGCGAGCGCCAGGATCACGAAGGTCGAGGATGCCGGGTCCACAGCATCACCCTACGGCGCCCTGCCCCGCGCGTCAGACGAAGCGGACGACCTGCTGCAGGCGGGTGCGGATGTCGAACAGCTCGTTGCCGCCGATGTCGCGGGCGCCGGTCAACCCGCGCCGCAGCACCGTCGACAGCGCCGAGCGGGCCACGATCGCGACGGCGAGCCCCCGCACGCGACCGATCTCGTCGATCGCGGTGACGACGTCGTCGTCGGGCAGCACGACGATCGCTCCGCTGAACTTCACCCGCGCCGCCCGCGCCACCGCCCGCGCGGCGGCGATGACCTCGGCGACCGGCGACCCGACCACGCCGTCGCCGATCAGGTCACCGCGGCGCACCCGCACCGGACCGCCGAAGTCCTCGCTGCGCAGCGCATACAGCCCGCTCGGCCCGAGCACGATGTGGTCGAGCTTGAGGTCGGGGTCGCGCGGATCCGCGGCCACGTCGTGCCAGACGGTGTACCCCATGCCGAGGTCGCCGACGATGCGCGCGGTCGCCTCCTCGGCGAGCGCGTCGGCGAGCAGGCGTCGCAGCTCGCGCGGTGCCGTGCGCACCAGCGCCGGATCGTACGGGTCGGCGAG
>JAEYAG010000124.1 GCA_023451265.1 Actinomycetes bacterium
GCTCACCGAGACGGGGCCGGATGCCGGCCCGTTCGCGTTCGCCGTCGCGCTCGAGCTGGCCGTCGGCGCGGCGGTCGCGCTGTTCGGCCCTGCCCGCACCGACGGCCGCGGTGAGGTCCGCGCGGACACCCGTCCGGCGTTCTTCGACGAGCCGGTGACGGATGCCGCGGCATCCGCCGACGCGGTGTTCGTCACCGCAGGCGCTACGGCAACGGCAGAGGCCACGGCAGGGGTAGCGGCAACGGCGTTCGCCACGGCGAAGACCGATGTCCCGGCAGCGGCGGCGGCACCCGCCTCCGCATCCGACGAGGAGACCGAGCCGTTCGCCCTGCTCGACCCGGCGTTCCTCGACGACGGGCCTGCGGACGATGCGCGCCCGGATGCCGGTCGGCCCGGCGCCCCGGATCCCGGCGCCGACGGCGGGCCACAGCGCGACCCGCGGCCGCCGGTAGACTGACCGGGTGCTGAGGGTCGCCGTTCTCATCTCGGGCACCGGCTCCAACCTCCGGGCCCTTCTCGAGGCCGCTGCCGACCCCGGATTCCCCGCTCGCGTCGTCGTCGTCGGCGCCGACCGGCAGGCCGACGGATTCGCGCACGCGGAAGCCTTCGGCATCCCCACCTTCCTCGTGCCGTTCCGCGAGTTCGAGACCCGCGAGGAGTGGGGCCGCGAACTGCAGGCCCAGCTCGAGGTGTGGAGTCCCGACCTGGTCGTGCTGAGCGGACTGATGCGGCTGCTGCCGGCATCCGTCGTCGACGCCTGGGCGCCGCACCTGATCAACACCCACCCGGCCTACCTGCCGGAGTTCCCCGGAGCGCACGGCGTGCGCGATGC
Source organism: Actinomycetes bacterium (assembly GCA_023451265.1). Lineage (GTDB taxonomy): Bacteria > Actinomycetota > Actinomycetes > Actinomycetales > Microbacteriaceae > Microbacterium. The sequence goes on from JAEYAG010000124.1 coordinate 833, forward strand.
CCTCGCCGCCGGCGCCACCCAGACCGGCGCGAGCGTCATCGTCGTGGACAACGGCGTGGACTCCGGTCCGATCCTCGCGCAGGAGCGCGTGCCGGTGCTGCCGGGTGACACCGAGCACACCCTGCACGAGCGCATCAAGCCCGTCGAACGGCGCCTGCTCATCGACGTGGTCCGCGCCATCGCGACGGGCGACCTCGCGCTCCCCGCCCCCGAACCTCGTTGAATCCCAACCCGAACCTGGAGTCCCGCATGGCCGGTCCCGCCGTCGATCCCACCCTCTACCGTCCCCGCGACGTCGTGCCCGTCCGCCGCGCCCTCGTCTCGGTCAGCGACAAGACCGACCTGCTGCCGCTGGCCCAGGCGCTGCAGGCCGCCGACGTGGAGATCGTCTCGACGGGCGGGTCCGCGGCGCTGCTGCGCGAGGCCGGCATCGCCGTCAAGGACGTCTCCGAGATCACCGGCTTCCCCGAGTCGCTCGGCGGACGCGTGAAGACGCTGCACCCGAGCGTGCACGCCGGGCTGCTGGCCGACCTCCGACTGGATGACCACGAGACGCAGCTGGCCGACCTCGGCATCGAGCCGTTCCAGCTCGTCGTGGTGAACCTGTACCCGTTCGTGGAGACCGTCGCCTCCGGCGCGACCGGCGACGCCGTTGTCGAGCAGATCGACATCGGCGGGCCCGCGATGGTCCGGGCGTCGGCGAAGAACTTCGCCAACGTCGCCATCGTCGTCTCGCCCGCGTCGTACCCGGCGATCATCGAGGCGGTGGGCCAGGGCGGCACCTCGCTCGCGCAGCGCCGCGACCTCGCCGCGCGCGCCTTCGCGCACACCGCCGAATACGACCGTGCCGTGGCCACCTGGTTCGCCGAGCAGACGCTCGAGGGCGAGGACCTGCCGCAGCACCTGACGATCCGCGCCGAGCGCCTGTCGACGCTGCGCTACGGCGAGAACTCCCACCAGCGCGCTGCGATCTACACCCGCGTGGGCGGGCATGGCATCGCGCAGGCCGAGCAGCTGCAGGGCAAGGAGATGTCGTACAACAACTACGTCGACGCCGACGCCGCCTTGCGCGCCGCGTTCGACATGGTCAAGCCCGCCGTCGCGATCATCAAGCACGCGAACCCGTGCGGCATCGCGATCGCCGCGCCGAACGCGCTCGACCCGATCGCCTCGGCCCACCTGCGCGCGCACGAGTGCGACCCGGTGTCGGCGTTCGGCGGTGTCATCGCCGCCAACCGCACCGTCACGCTGAAGATGGCCGAGAACCTCCGCGATATCTTCACCGAGGTCATCGTCGCGCCCGACTTCGAGCCCGAGGCGCTGGAGGTGTTCAAGCTCAAGAAGAACCTGCGCGTGCTGCGCCTGCCCGCCGACTGGCGCCAGGAGCCGATGGACGTGCGACTGCTGTCGGGCGGGCTGCTGCTGCAGGATGCCGACCGGTTCCCCGCGGAGATCGAGTCGCTCGTCGACGGGTGGGAGCTCGTCACCGGCGAGACGCCCGCCGACGACGCGAAGTCGAACCTCGCGTTCGCGTGGAAGGCCTGCCGCGCCGTGAAGAGCAACGCGATCGTCCTCGCACAGGGGTCGGCGACCGTCGGCATCGGCATGGGGCAGGTCAACCGCGTCGACTCGTGCCGGCTGGCCGTCGAGCGGGCGGGCGACCGTGCCGCCGGATCGGTCGCGGCATCCGACGCGTTCTTCCCGTTCGCGGACGGCCCGCAGGTGCTCATCGACGCCGGCATCCGCACCATCGTGCAGCCCGGCGGGTCGGTGCGCGACCAGGAGGTCATCGACGCGGCGCGCGCGGCGGGCGTCACGATGTTCTTCACCGGCGAGCGCCACTTCTTCCACTGATCACGCGAGCGCCTCGATGGGGAGTGCTCACCATCGAGGCGGACGCCCGCGGTCGCATAGGGTCTCTGATGGAGGTGCACGCGTGGGAATGATGCTGCCGAATGAGCTCATCTGGGTGATGGAGAAGCTCGGATTCGAGTGGCCCGACATCGACGAGGACGAGCTGCGCCGCGGCGGGCACATCATCGGTGTGTTCCGCGATGAGCTCGAGGGCAAGCTGCAGGTGATGGACCGCAAGGTCAACGGTGACCTCGCCGCCGCGTTGCAGGGCCAGGCCGGGCCTGCCTACGTGAGTGCGTGGAACACGAACCGCTCGCAGAACCTGCAGCGCCTGCTCGACCTTCTCGGACCCGTGCCGACGGGCGTCGAGATCGCCGCGGGCGCCGTGCTCGCGCTCAAGATCAAGGTCATCGCCGACGTGACGACGACGATGATCGCGCTCGTCGCCATGCTCACGAACCCCGTCACGGCGCTGGGCGCCGGGCCGATGCTCATCCTCAAGAAGCGACTGCTGAACGCCGCCGTCGACATCGCGGTCGAGCAGGTCCTGAACCAGGTGCTGCCAATGGTGATCGAGCCCCTCGCCGAGCAGCTGCCGGTCGTCGTCATGGCGGCGCTGGAGTCGCCGATCGTCGAGGCCGTCGTCGGCGACCCCGACCAGTTCTACGCCGACCTGCAGGCGCTCGAGCAGGCGCAGGGCGAGATGGAGCAACACGCCGCCGACGTGGAGACGCTCACCGAGCGGCTGATGTCGGATCTTTCGAGCCTCAACATCGGAGGAGACTGACCATGGGAATGGGGTCAGCGGTCATCCGCCCGATGCTCCGGGCGTTCGACGACCTTCCCCTGCACACTCGACAGCTCGCGGAGATGTTCCGTAAGCACGGGCGGGTGCAGCAGCGGAACGTGACGGACGTGCAGGACCTCGACGCGCGCGGAGCCCTGGACAGACTGGACAGCGGGTGGCGGACCGACGGGCCGCTGCCGGACGACATCGTCGCCGCCGGGCACGGCAATCGGCCTGACCCGTCGTCTTACCTGGATGCTGACTACATCACAGCCCATCTCGACAGGTTCCGCGACGGTGCGAGTCGGATCTACGTGACGAGCAGCCTCGACGACTGGGGACCGGGCAACGGAGGGGTGACCTTCGTCTTTCCGACGAGCGAGCTGCGGGCGATCCTCGACGAGACCGGTGGCGACGCCCGCGCCCTCGCCACGCGCCTCGGGATGGATGCGGACTACTTCATCGATCGCGCGGGCGACGCGAAAGACGTCCAGATCCGGCACTTCGACCCGTCGGAGCTGTCCGGTCTGCGTCTGCCCGACGGCAACGAGGGCGGCGCGAACCCGCAGTGGATCCCCGGCGGTCATCTGCCGACGGGTATCCCCGAGGCGGTCATCGACATCCCGATCGATGCGACCGGCCTGCGCAACAGTCCCGGTACACCCGATCCGTCCTTGTGGCCGGGCCGGCCCGAGCCCCTGACACTCCACACATGAGCGCGCCGCGCGCCGGAGGCGACCGGGACGGACGCACCGTGAACTCGGCGATCGCGGACGACGATTCGGCGCGGTTCGGGGCGGTGCTGGCGACGGACGCCGAGCCGATCGTCTCCGACATCGAGTTCATGCTGCGCGCGCCCGGGCGTTCGGGGCCCGCGCGTACGGGCGCCGTGGCCGGCGGCGTGCCTATCCTCGACCGCGGTGAGGTCGTCATCATCCCGCTGGCCTGGGCGCCGGACCTTGCGGCCGGCGCGGCAGGCATGGCCGGGCCGACCGAGCGGCAGGCACAGCTGCAGCGGAGCATCAACGCACTGGCATCCAGCGTCGACAGCTCCTGCGGGCATCGGAACCCGTTTTCGCGGGGGATCGCGCTGCCGCCGCGAGACGACGAGCCGAACAGGTACGCCGACGCGCTGGTTGCTGCGGGAGCGCGGCGTGCCGATTGGTGGTGGTTCGGCGATCACGCGGTGGTGCTGGTCGTGCAGGGGCGGCCGATCCCGGCCCCGATCTCGCATCTCTCGTTGCACATCGTGCGGGCGAGCACCGACACGCCGCTGGATGTGGCTCCGGTGATCGACGGCGATGTCGACCTCTCATGGTCGTGGTCGGATGTCGTCGCCGCGGCGACATCGTCGCGGGCAGCGGGAGGTGACTGAGGATGGGAATGGGTTCGGTTGTCATCCGCCCGATGCTCGACGATGGAGGGCGGAAGGACGCCTGGCACACCCCCGACCGCGTCGTCGGGTCGGGCAAGCCGAACCGCCCGCACCCCATGCAGTACCTGGACGCCGACTACGGCCGTCACTGACCGACGTCGCGGCCACGGCCGTGTCCGATTCCCGCGAGCGGAGCGGGCGGCGGCGTGACAGGCTGACGTCATGGCTCCGATCGGGATGACGTTCGACGAACGCTACCGCGTGATCGACTCGCGCGACGCGCGCTTCGACGGGCAGTTTGTCACCGCGGTCCGCTCGACCGGCATCTATTGCCGGCCGAGCTGCCCTGCGCGCACCCCGAAGCCCGCAAATGTGACGTTCTATCCCACCTCGGCGGCCGCGCACGAAGCGGGCTATCGTGCCTGCAAGCGGTGCCTCCCCGAAGCGGCGCCCGGTTCGCCCGAGTGGAACCTGCGCGGTGACGTCGCCGGCCGGGCGATGCGGCTCATCGCCGACGGAGTCGTCGAGCGCGAGGGCGTGCCCGGTCTCGCCAGCCGGCTCGGCTACTCGTCGCGCCACCTCACCCGGTTGCTGACGGCCGAACTCGGCGCGGGTCCCCTCGCGCTCGCGCGCGCCCAGCGCGCCCACACTGCGCGGATGCTGCTCGTCGCCACCGATCTGCCGGCCGCCGACGTCGCCTTCTCGGCGGGCTTCGCGAGCGTGCGCCAGTTCAACGACACCGTCCGCGAGGTGTTCGGCATGACCCCGCTCGCGCTGCGCGCCCGGCGCCCCTCGGCGACGGCGGCGGGCACGGCGACGGATGCGGGTGCGCTCGGCGCGATCGATCTCGTGCTGCCGCACCGCGGCCCCCTCGACGCTCAGGGCCTGTTCGCTTGGATGGCGGCCCGCGCCGTCGCGGGCGCGGAGAAGACCACCGCCGAGGGCTTCGCCCGCACGCTACGTCTGCCCGGCGGGCCCGCGTGGTTCGAGCTCCGCGTCGACACCGCCGGGCGCGTCCGTCTGCGCGCCCGATTGTCGCACCTGCGCGACCTGCCGGTGCTCGTCGCCCGCGCCCGCCGCCTCTTCGACCTCGACGCCGACCCGATCGCGGTGGATGCGGCGCTGTCGTCCCACCCCGAGATCGCGCCGCTCGTCGCGCGCGTGCCCGGCATCCGCGTGCCCGGTGCCGCCGACCCGCACGAGATGCTCATCCGCGCGATGATCGGCCAGCAGATCACCGTCTCGGCCGCGACGACGGCGCTGACGGCGCTGACCGACGCGCTGGGGGAGCGGATCGAGGGGCACGGCGGGCTCGACCGGCTGTTCCCCACGATGGCGGCCATCGCGGAGCGCGGCGCCGAGGTGCTGCGCGGGCCTGCCGCCCGCATCCGCGCCGTCACCGGCGC
>JAEYAG010000070.1 GCA_023451265.1 Actinomycetes bacterium
GGCTCGCGCGATGCGCGTCGCCCGGGCGTCGACGGATCCCCCCGGATAGGCCACGCGAAGCGTGACTGAGCTCACTGTACCGATATATCAGAGCCGCCGGCAGGGGGCGGCATCCGAGAAAACGCCCAGAATCGTCGGCGCGGAACGCCGTCTCATCATCGACGGATCCCGGTTCCATAGGAGCGCGACATACACTGAGTGCGCCATGTCCGCGCTCCTCGCCCCGATCGACCTCCGCAGCGGCACCATCCTCGGCGACGAGGTCTACGCCCGCATCGGCGCCGCCATCCTCGACGGCACCCTCAGCCCGGGGCAGCGCCTGCGCGACGTCGACCTCGCCGCGCAGCTCGGGGTCTCCCGCACGCCGGTGCGCGAGGCACTGCAGCGCCTGGAGCGGTTCGGACTGGTGGAGATCGCCGTCGGTCGGTACACGCGGGTGTCGGCGCCCGACGAGCGGGTGCGCGACGAGACCGGCGTGTTCACGGCGTACTTCATGGGCAACGCGCTGCGGCTTGCCCTGCAGCACGCCGACGACGCGCAGCTGGCCGAGATCCTCCAGCGGGCGGATGCCGTGGTCGACAGCGCTCTGCGCAAGGACGGCCTCGCGCTGTTCGAGAACTCCACCCTCATGTTCATCACGATCACCCGCGCCACCGGCAACTCGGTGTTCATCGGCTTCATCCGTGAGGCGTCGCTCGCGATCCAGCGCAACCTCCGCGGCTGGACGCCGTTCGTCGCCGGCCCGCTCTCACGCGCTGAGGCCTACCGGCGGCTGCGCGACCAGATCGCCGCGCGCGACGCCGACGGCGCGGAGCTCACGCTGCGTCAGCTGCACGGCGTCGCCTGAGCGCCGCCGCGGCATTGCCGGGCCGCGACGCGGCTGGTTCGATGAGGGAATGGCCACCCACGCTGTCGTGAACCAGGCACCGCCGCGCGTCGACGTCGACGAGTACGCGACGAACACCGCCCTCCTCGAGGGCGTCGAGCGCTACGACGCGGGGTGGGCGCATCATCAGCTGCACCTGACCGGGCAGCGCGTCGGGGCGGCATCCTTCCCGTCCGACGCGGCGATGGCGAACCGCGTCGAGCCGGTGCTGCGGACCCACGACCGGTACGGCAACCGCATCGACGAGGTGGAGTACGACGAGAGCTACCACCGCATCATCGGTGCGGCGATCGCCGACGGCGCGCACACCTCGGCATGGGCCGAGCCGCGTCCGGGTGCCAACGTCGCGCGGGCGGCGACCTTCATGCTGTACGCGCAGGTCGAGCCCGGCCACGCCTGTCCCGTGTCGATGACGCACGCGGTCGTGCCGGTCCTGCAGCAGCATCCGGAGGTCGGCGAGGCATGGCTGCCGCGCGTCTACAGCCGCAGCTACGACGGGGAGCTCCGCGCGGGCAAGCCCGGCGCGCTGTTCGGGATGGCGATGACGGAGAAGCAGGGCGGGTCCGACGTCCGTGCGAACACGACGACGGCGCGCCCGCTCGGCGATGGGCGCTATACGCTGACGGGCCACAAGTGGTTCTGCTCGGCGCCGATGTCCGACGCGTTCCTCGTGTTGGCACAGGCGCCGGGCGGCCTGTCGTGCTTCCTCGTGCCCCGGCTGCTGGAGGGCGGCGAGCGCAACGCGATCCGCATCCAACGGCTGAAGGACAAGCTGGGCAACCGTGCCAACGCCTCGAGCGAGGTGGAGTACGAGGATGCCGTCGGCATCCTCGTCGGCGAGGAGGGACGCGGGATCCGCACGATCATCGACATGGTGGCGCGGACGCGGCTGGACTGCATCTACGGCACGACCGCCGGGATGCGTCAGGCGACCGCGGAGGCGGCGTGGCATGCGCGGCATCGGGCGGCGTTCGGCCGGACGCTGATCGATCAGCCGGCGATGACGGCCGTGATCGCCGATCTGCAGCTCGAGACCGAGGCCGCGACGGCGACGGCACTGCGGCTCGCACGGGCGCACGACGAGGATGCCGCGGCATCCGATCTTGCATTCGCGCGCCTGGCGACCGCGGTGGCGAAGTACTGGATCTGCAAGCGCGGGCCGGGTCATGCGTACGAGGCGTTGGAGTGCCTGGGCGGCAACGGATACACGGAGGCGTTCCCGCTCGCGATGCGGTATCGCGAGCAGCCGGTCATGGCGGTGTGGGAGGGGTCGGGCAACGTGATCGCGCTCGACGTGCTGCGGGCGCTGGGGCGCGAGCCGGAGGCGCTCGCGGCGTTCGATGCCGAGGTCGCGCTCGCGACGGGGACGCACCCGCTGTTCGACGCGCATCTGGAGCGCGTGCGGTCGCTCGTCCGCGACGTGGCCGCCGATTCGGCGCCGGAGGCGGGGGCACGCGGGCTCGTGTCGTCGATGGCGCTCGCGCTGCAGGCATCGCTGCTGCTGCGCACGGCGCCGTCGATCGTCGCCGACACGTTCGTCTCGACGCGTCTGGGCGATCGCCCGTACGGCGGCGCGCTCTACGGCGACCTTCCCGCGGGGACGGATGCCGAGGCGATCGCCGCGCGGGCGTGAGGGCGGCGGGCGCTACCATGCGGACATGCGCACTGGCTTCCGCAACCTGATCGGTGCAGCGGCCGGTCTCCTCCTGATTGCACCGCTGGTCTCGTGCGTCTCCACATCGCCGACCGATGTACCCGAAGACCTGACGGCGTCGACGCGGCCAAGTGCGGGCAGCGACACCCGTAGCCGGGGTCCCGTCGCGACAGGAGGAGCACTTCCCCTGCTCGACCCGCGCGCCTGCACTGCGCCTATGCGCTACGACGCTTTCAAAGTCGACGGAGGTGAATGGAGTTGGTCGATCACCGGCACTCGCGTGGACACGGGCGCCAACGAGTATGCGACCGGCGTGGCCAACGATGACCTCACCGAGTACGTCGTCGCATCTGGCGACACCTTCAGGGGCATCGGTGCGCGGTTCTGCATCGATGACGTTCATCTCGCGGTGATCAACCACCGGGATTCTGTCGAGCTCTACGCGGACGAGACCATCCTGCTCTTCCCCGACGGTCCCGCCGCAGATTACTTCGCCGACTCGAGCCCCTGAGCGCCGGAGCTGCCCGCCCTGGCCACCCGACGCAATGTCGGAGGCCCTCCTTATCGTGGGTGATATGAAGGTCACGTTCCACGAGAGGTCGGCGGATGCCGCGTGGAACGACCCTGCCTTCACCGAGGCGTACTGGAGTGCCGTCGCAGAAGAGTCGCTGCGCGATGCGGAGGGCACGTGGGCGTCGGACATCGATCCGTGGCTGCTGCCCGACGAAGCCGTGGCGCCCGATGGAATGGACGAGCCTGCCGCTGCGGCGGATCCGTTCGTCCTCGTGAACGGCGTCGATGCCGCCGCGCGGGCGACGCGGGCCGCGACGGCACGGCAGGATCTGCTGTTCCGCGAGGTTCTCGCCGCGGCGGCCGCCGATCCGGTGCCGTGGGTGGGCCCCGATCCCACGGTCGACCCGCTGTGGGAAGACCCGCGGGGGTGGTCGATCGCCGACGTGCGGGCGTACCGCCGGGGCCTCGCCGTCCGCTCCGCAGCCGCAGACATCGGGGCGCGGGTGCAGCTGACCGACAACCAGGTGCATCGCCGTGCACATCGCGCACAGACGCTCAGCGAGCGCACCCCGGGCGTGTGGGCGGCGTGCCTGGCCGGTGAGGTGTCCGAACAGAACATGATGATCGCGGCCGAGGTCGCCGGCTCACTCCCCGCCGACGATCCGGAGTCGTGGGCGGCGTTCGATGAGGCGATCGCCGCGCCGGCGACGACCGCGGTGCCGGGTCGATTCCGGGTGCGCGCCCGCGCTGTTCGCGAGCGTGTGCACCCCGAGTCGCTTCGCGAACGGCAGATGCGCGCCGCGAAGGATCGGCGGGTCGACCTCACTCCCGAGTTCGACGGGATGGCACTGCTCAGCGCACTGCTCCCCGCGGAGCAGGCGCACGCGATCGACGCAGATCTCGAGCAGCGCGCCCGCCACCTGCACGGTCTGGCCGACGAGACGCGCACCCTTGCGCAGATCCGGGCGGACGTGTTCGCCGATCTGCTCCTCACCCAGCCGATCGGTGACGACGCGGTGGGCACGCGGGGAAAGGCATCGCGCGCGCGGGCGACCGTGCGGATCACCATCCCCGCTCTGACGCTTCTCGGTCAGGGTGACGAGCCCGCGACGCTCGACGGGTACGGCCCGATTCCGCTGGAGACCGCGAAGGAACTCGCCGGCGCGGCGACGTCGTGGATCAGGGTGCTGACGCATCCGGTGACCGGCACGGTCGTCGACGTCGACCGCCGTATGTACAGGGTGCCGGCCGACATGCGGAGACTTCTGCACACCCTGCATCCGACGTGCGTGTTCCCGGGCTGCTCGAGACCCGCCGACGACTGCGATTACGACCACCGAAAACGGTGGTCGGACGGGGGCGCGACCTCCGTCGGCAACGGGGAGCCTCTCGACGGCCCGCATCACCCGATCAAAGACGAGACCCTGTGGCAGAGCGAACGCGACCCCGCCACGGGGCGCATCATCTGGACGAGCCCCAGCGGATACCGGATCCCCGAGGATCCGCCGCCCTTCTAGGTCGGGGGACGGGTTGACGAGCGAGAGCCCGCCCGAGGCCGGGGAATGGATCCGGCTGCACAACCAACACCCGCATGCAAGTTCGTCTCGTCATTGCCGGGGTGATCGTTGCCGTGGTGGCGTCGCTGATTCCCGTCCGTGTTGCCGATGCCGTCGGTTTGTTATCTCGCCGAACTTCTATGAGTTCGACCGTCGACTCCGCCGCCGCTCCGCCACCTGAGGCGCAGCGCGTTCCGCGACGCCGCGATCACTCCTCGCCAACGAAAAAACGGATGAACCCCCGAAACCGGGGGTTCATCCGTTCACGATGTCCTGAGACATCACATGTGTGGCTGTGTTTCGAAATCCCAGAGCCCGGTCGGGACAAGGGCTCGCGAGAAGCCGTTTCAGGCGTTTTCCACGAAGAGCCGCAGATTTTTCCACGCCCCAGGTCAGGACGGATTTCCGTGACGACTGATTCGGACGCCTCAGGGAGATCTCCGACGACCGTTTCGAGCTCAAGATCGGGCTGGTTGGCACTGTTGAATGCTGACATGTCGACGGCTATGCGGCAGCCGTTGACGCCTGCGGCTGGGGCGGGCTTACTCGACAGTGTGGTGCTGAGCTGTGCTGGCCACCCACGTGACTTCTAGGTCACCTGCCCACGTCACGCGAGCGAATGAGTCCCATGTCTCAAGATCCTGCTCTGTCCGCGTCGTCCCGACGAAGCGGATCGCATCGGTCAGGAATCCGGCGGGCGCCGCGGAGTCTGCAGCGACGGTTGCGGCGGCATTGAAGGCTGTGTGCGCGACGGACGACGTCGCCACATCCACCGCCAGTCTCGGACTCTCTGGCCCGTGGAACTTCTTGAGGTATTCGTACGTCCCACCCGCGAGGCTGAGAGTGGTGCGGACGACGCTCTTCTTCGGGTCATATCGAGCCGTGGGGGCGTTCTGCCTGAGGTCGTTGACGATATGGAAGTCACCCCTCGAGATCGGGATCTCAACGTCGGCGTCGGCGTCGTAATCAAAGGTGAAGGCGAAGGGAATGGTGAGTGTCAGTGTGGCCATGGCTCTAACCGTGGCAGTTTCCGAACGTCGTCACTTCCGTGTTCACTACGGGCTGAGGCAGCTCTGGAGCGTGCATTCACTCAAGGGCATGACGTCGGGGCGACATGACAAGATCGCATCATGCCCGCGCTCTCCGATGAACAGCCAGACTTCTTCGTCAGCTACAACTCGAAGGATGAGCAGTGGGCGACGTGGATCGCATGGCACCTGGAGCGCGCCGGGTACACCACCGTCATCCAAGCCTGGGACTTCCGGCCGGGCACCAACTTCGTACTGGAGATGGACCGGGCGGCCGGCGACGCGAAACGAACGCTCCTCGTCCTATCGCCGAACTTCGTCTCCAGCAGGTTCACTCAGCCGGAATGGGCCGCAGCGTTCGCGAAGGATCCGACGGGTGTTCACAGAACACTGCTCCCCGTACTTATCGCGCCGACCGAGACGGACGGCCTACTCGACCAGATCGTGCACATCGACCTCGTTGGCCTGTCCATGGAGGATGCAGCCACCACACTGATATCGGGCGTCGATCCAGGACGGAGCAAGCCGGCGACCGAGCCGGCGTTCCCGGGCAGCGTGTCCGGAACTCACCAGCCTCGAGCCCAGAGCCTGGACTGGGCTCCGGCAGAACGAGAGCTGGACTCCGTCGCGCGTGCTGACGTACTTCCACGCGGCTTTCCGCAGTCCGGTCCTGCGGTCGTCGAGGTGTCGCTGGTACCTGCCGACGTCCAGTCGCTTCGCGTCGGCCAGTTGGAGGCAGTCGCGCTGGAGATGGTATCGGTCGGGCGGGACAGCGGGCTCTTCACTCCAGGCGGCGGTGTGGACCACGCTCACACCGCGGAGGCCGCTTGGGCGCACAGTGCTCGTCAGCGTTACACCGAGGAGTCAGGTCTTCTCATTACGCGGTCGGGTCAGCGCACCGGTTGGATCACCCTCCCGAACGACAGTCTCGGTAGTGTGTTGGATCCTCAGCACACGCAGCCGCGGGTGGCGACTGTGCTCAGGGCTTTGATGACGCTCGACCTCCCCTTCGCGCAGCGCTACGGCTTCACTGCCCGGGTCGAGCCCCTCACGATGGTGATAATCGGCGATGCCGGTGTCGTGGGCGGACGAAACCAGGCATCGATGGGAAGGACGCGCTCCGACGTCTTCCCGCTCCCGATGGTGGACACGGTGCGCGGTGACGCCATCTCCGGGGGCGCGGACGAACTCGCGGAGGAGTTGGTCGCGCGTCTCGTCACAGCCATGCGCTAGCCGGCCAGTCGCCGGTAGCGTACGAGCATGGCGCAGATTGGCGACGTCGTCGCTGACGGTCGCGTAGACCGCGAGAAGCTCTTCGAGTTGCTTGCCCTCGGTGCAGAGCAGGAAGCACTCGACTTCAAGGCAACTGTCGACTTCAGCATCCCGAAGCACCAGGTTGACCACGTCAAAGATCTCCTCGTGCTGATGTCGCTTCCTGCCGGCGGCTACCTCGTGGTCGGTGTCGGCAACGACGGCTCCCTGGCAACGGAGTTTCCTGAGATTGTCGAGGCGCACTTCGACCAGGCGGTGCTGCAGGCCAAGGTGGCTCCCTACGTTGACGGTCGCATTGATGTGAGAAGCGCAGTCCATCGTCTGCCAGATGGAGACGGATTCAGGACGGTCGCGCTGATCTATGCGGGACCTCCCCCCGACCTGCTGCCGCTCATCGTCGCTCGCACTGTTGAGTACACGAAGGACGGCGGTGGACAGCAAACCGTGTTCCGTAAGGGTCAGATCCTCGTTCGTGAGGGTACGACTGCCGTGGAGCTCGCCCCCAAGCACTGGAACGTCCTGCTCGCCCGCTACACCGAACAGATCAAGGCGGAGGCCCGCAAGGACGTCGACGCCCTGGTCAGCCGGGTGGTTGCGTTGCTCGAGCAAGCCGAGGGCGGTGGGACACCGGCGCGCACCCCCATCGACGTTGGCATGAACCTCGATACTTTCAGCGTCGCCGCGAACGCGTTGGTGGAATCCGGTAGTGCTTCGCGACTCGACGATGCGCTACGCGAGTCCGCGGCTGGGCTGTCCTCCGAAAACGGTGAGGTCGCGGACGCGCTGGACCGGCTGTTCACACTGGCACTTTCGACGATGCTCTACGGCAATGAGCAACAGTTCTCCCGCATCGTGGAGGTGATCTCGGACTACTACGACTCCGTACCGCCGATCCGGGACGCGACGCAGAACACCGCGCCGAGCGAGCAGGCGAGCGCCACCGTGTGGCGCGACATCGCTGTCCGGCTTTACCTCCTTGGCGCAGAGGCCGTGCGCCGGCGCCGTTGGGCTCATCTGCGCGTTCTCACTCTCCACCCGTATGCGACGAGCGACTCGTACGGTTACTCGTCGTGGATCCGTCACGCCGTGACGAGCGCTTCGCGCGCGAACGTGCTGGATGTAGAAGATTCGCCGCGAGGGCAGTCCGCGGCGCTCATCTCGAGAGCACTGAACCTCGCCAGCGTGACACCGGACCTCGTCCCAGACTTCCCGGAGCCTTCGACGACGGTTCCGACGGTTCTCGACGACAGTCCCCTTCTCGACGCGCTATGCCAGTTCGACATCCTCTGGTGTTTGGTCGCCTACGTCGAGGGGGGCGCGCACCACCACTTCTACCCGAGCAGCTCCGCGTTCGACCAACGGCACTCATACCCGGCATTCGAGCTGGTGGCCGCGGATGAGGAAGCGCGGCGTGCGCTGTTCCCCGGACACTCAGACGCAGAAGTTGCACAGGCCATCGACGTCGTCGCCGACTCCGGACGTCGACAGTCGCAGAACAACCCTGGATTCAACTGGTGGGATGATCTGCCCGACACCGTCACGAGGTGGACGGACTCGGTCGCGTAGCCGTCATGGCCCTGCTGGATACTTCGAGCAAGTATCCAGCTCCGCCGCAGTCTCGCATCGAGCGGTTGCTCGGGCCAAGCACCCGCCGCGCGTGTCCCGCTACGCCTGGCCCGCGCCGTTCACGAGCCTGTCGACGTGCGGCCGCAGAACGCCGACCCACGCTCGATACCCCGCACCACCAAGGTGGAGGTCATCCAAGGTGAACTCTGGACGGAGCGTTCCGTCGTTCGTGGACAGTGCCGGCCAGAGGTCAATGAACTCGACATCGCGTTCCACCGCAACGCGCCGATACATGTCGTTCAAGGTCCGGAGCTTCGCATGAAATCGGGTGTTGCGAGGCATGACGCTTTGAAGGACGACTCGGGTGTCCGGGGCCGCTTCATGGATGGCGTCGATGATGTTCTCGACACGGGCGGCGATCTCTTCCGGCTTAGCGCGCATGGTGAGATCGTTCGTGCCGATGAGCAAGAAGAGGGCCGCTGGCGGGCCCGTCAGCGCCGAGTCCAGCCTCGCAAGAACACCTGCCGTGGTGTCCCCATCGATGCCTCTGTTCACGACCGCAACATCAGGGAACCATTCGTGCCAGAGTCCGCCTTCGGTGATGCTGTCACCCAGGAAGACAACCCCTCCCGGTCGGGGGTGAAGTTCCTGGAACTGCGATGCCTTCATCTCCCGACCAGGCTTGAGGAATCTCTTCTCGATGAAGTTTCCGAGGAGCCCCATCAGGCGCTTTGTCCTTCGACGCGGCCCAGTCCGTCTGCGAGGTTGTTGGAGGCACCGCTGCGACGAGAGACCTCCCCAAGCCAGGCGAGACTTGGCTTAGGGCTTCGCACGAACGTTTCGCGGTCCACAGCGACCAGCCCGAACTTCGGCTTCCAGTGGCCCCATTCGTAGTTGTCGAGCAGCGACCAGTGGAGGTATCCGCGAACGTCGACGCCGTCCTCGGCCGCCCCAGCCAGGCCGGCGAGGGCTTCGGTCGTGTAGGCGATGCGACGCTTGTCATCCTCGGTGGCGATACCGTTCTCCGTCACAAGAACGGGGAGGCCGGTGACGGATGCTGCGTGTCGGATAGCGGTGCCAAGCGCGTCCGGTCGATAAGCGGCTCCCGTCATCGTGTTGTCGGGATGCTCAGGATGAGGAACCAGGCCGTCCGCGTTCACTTCCTGCGACGAGTAGGACTGCACACCGATGTAATCGTCACCGAGCGCCGCCTCGAGGTACAGGTCTTCCCAGAGGTAGCGAACCTCATCGAGCTTCGCCTGATGTTCGGGCTTCGACCACAGAGCGCCGTTGGCAATCGACCAGCCAACCTTCGCCCCCGTGCGCTCACGTACGACCTCGCGCGCTGCTTCGTGTGCCGCGATGAACGGACGGCCGAACTCTTCCGTGGGGACCGGCAGGTTGGCGGCGATACGCTCCCGCTCCGCTTCACCGTCGACAGTGGGGCTCTGCCACTGGCTCATCTGCCCCGAGCGCATCGCCTCCTGAAGCATCACCATCATCGCGAGCATGTTGGGCTCGTTGATAGTGACCACCCAGTCGACGCCGTTGAGGATAGTCGTGGCGCGGGTGACATAGGAGACGAACCGGTCGGTCGACTTGTCGCTCAGCCATCCTCCGTCTTCGGCGAACCATCGAGGCGTCGTGAAGTGGCTGAGCGTCACCACAGGGGTGATGCCGAACTCGAACGCGGTCTCAATCATGCGTCGGTAGTGTGCGAGTTCAGCGTTGGAGAACTCCCCTTCACGCGGCTCGATGCGCGCCCACTCGATGCCGAAACGGTAGGCGTTCAACCCCGAGTCGGCGAGGATACGCATGTCCTCGCGGTAGCGGTGGTAGCTGTCGACGGCGTCGCCGCTGGGCTCCATGCCCGGCATGACACTCTCGCGCGCCCACCAGTCGCTGTTGATGTTGTTCCCCTCGATCTGGTGCGGTGCGGTAGCCGCGCCCCAGAGGAAAGACTTCGGGAAAGTGCTCACGTTCACTCCTGCGTTGGTTGGGTCTTGCGTGCCGACCGCCTCGGGTCGCGGTCGGCACGCGGCCTTGGGGCTACTGGACGGACCAGCCGCCGTCGCTTGCGAGGATCGCCCCGTTGATGTTGACGCCGTCGTCGGACAGCAGGAACGTGATGGAGGCGGCGAGCTGCTCGGCGGTGGCCACGGTGGGGATCTGCGACTGGAACGGGCGAAGGCGCTGACTTCCCTCCTCGGACACGTTCGGCGGGAACGGAATGCCGGTCGCGACGCCGCCGGGGGCGACGGCGTTGACCCGAACACCTGCGGGGCCGTACATGAATGCGGCGGATTTGGTGAGCCCGACCACGCCGTGCTTGGAGACGGTGTACGCGTTGCCGGAGGCGTTGCCCCGCAGCCCGGCCTCGCTGGCCACGTTCACGACGGAGCCGCGACCGGCGTCCACCATCGTGGGCAGCACAGCTCGGGTGAGCTTGAACGTGCCCGTCAGGTTCACACCGATGACGCGCTCCCACATGGCGTCGCTGGTCTCGGCCAGCGGTGAGAAGTCGTCGTTGATCCCGGCGACGTTTGCGAGCCCGTCGATGCGGCCGCCAGCGGCAGCAACGATGGCGTCCACGGAGTCCTGGTTGGTGATGTCGCCTGCGACTGCCACGACGTCAGATCCGGTCAGGGATCCGACGAGTTCGTCGAGACGCTCTGCGGAGACGTCGACGGCGATGACGCGACCGCCTTCGCGTGCGATCCGCGACGCTGTGGCTCGGCCGATTCCCGAGGCGGCGCCGGTGACGATGACGGTCTTCCCATCGAATCGTCCCGGTGTGACGCGTTCGGCCCACGTCTCATCCTCGACGCCCTCCGGCGCCACACCGTCGTTCGCGGCGAGCACGAGAGCGTCGATAGCCTCTTGCGGCATCTTCCCCTGGCTTAGAGCGACCATCTGCTGCAGGGGCAGCGCTTTGATGGGCGCGAGGCTGTCCGCGCTCGTGCCCGACTTCTCGAGGAAGCCGCGCAGAACCGCACCCCCCACAGGGTGGTCGAGCCAGTCGCCGATGGAGGTGTTCGCGGTCAGGGCCGTCTGGGGCATGGTGGGATCCTCTTTCTGTACGTCTTGCGGCGGTCGAGTCGGGTCGAAGTCAGCACCCTCGGGGAACGGTACGAAGCCCTCTGCGCGGATGATCCATCCCGGCGGGAGTGAGTTCTCGCTCTGCGCGAGGAGCGCCGCTGCGAGCAGCAGTCCCCCGTTGCCGGGCAGGTAGAGGGGAAGGATGGCTCGCATCTGAGGGTTGTGCCCGACTGCGGTGTACTGGTTCTTCTGCTCGTCGCGAAGGAGTGCGTCCAAGGCCAGGGCGTTGTCGCCGAGCCGCGTGGCGGTCATCGCCATGACGGGGAAGTCCCAGCCCCATGCGGTGGGCCATTCCCAGACGTCCCAGACGTGGTTCAGCGTCGCGCGCATCAGGTCGGGGTCGATGATGGGCGTTTCGGGGACGACCCCGAGGGCCATGAGCAGGGAGGGGTGGTCGTCCAGGCGGAGAGGTTCGTCTGTCGCGACGGCCGTGTAGCGTCCTTCGACGGCGCCGGGGCTGGCGAGTCGATCCTGCACGTCTTGCCAGATCTCATCGCGGCCGAGCCCGGCGCGTTCACGCCACTGCTGCGCAATATCCAGTCCCCACCACCAGTAGGCGAGCTCGAATGTCGGGTCAGTGGTGGCTCGTGCGTCGTAGAACTCCTGGGCGGGCATGATGGGCGGACCGAGGTGGAGGGCACCGTCGCGGTCCTCGACGAATGCGGCCATGAATGTGGCCGTCTCGCCGACAAGTGCTCCATAGGTTTCGAGCAGCTCGGCGCGCCGCTCCGCAGAGCTGGCTTGCCACACGAGTTCGAGCAGGTGCAGGATGTGCGGCTGCTGCCAGGCGAGGAGCGCCCCGATATCGCTGGGACTTTCCCGGCCGTCGGGCCCGGTCTGCTTCGGCCAGCGGGCGCCCGGATATCCCTGCATCGCCGCTGTGTCCCGAGCCGTGTCGAGGATGGTCAGATACCAGCGGAGACTGCGCTCGACCAGTTCGGGTCGTCCCCACACAGCGAAGTGTGCGGCGTGCCACAAGTGCATCTCGAGGTGGAACTTCCCCTGCCACGAGTTGGTGACGAGCCCCGTCTCCTGAGGAGGCAGCGCACCGGCGCAGTGCACGCGGGTGAGGTACTGGGATAGAACGACGCGCCGCTCGAGTTCGGTGGCTCGCGGGTCGGTGCTGCCGGTGACGTCGAACGCCGCACCGGAGTTCCAATAGGCATCCCACGCGTGCACCGAGGCATCCTGTAGCTGTTCGAACGTTGGCGGAGCGGCGCCTGTGAGCTCGGGGCTGAACTCCACGCTGAGCTCAACGTCGGACGCGGCCGCCTCGACGGTGAACTCGTGCGGCCGCTGCGTGTCAACGAGACTTCCTCCGAGCACCGAGCTTCTGACCACGTAGCTGAGCGCGTCCACGGTTCGCGTGATGGTGCCGTCGGCACCGAGCACAGACCGGTGGCGGTCGGGGGCTTCCCAGTCATCCGTCTGGAAGAACCCGTCGCTTGCGTAAGGGAACCGCAGCACGACTCGTGCTCGACCGTCCATGAGCAGTCGCGAGCTGATGCGGAATCCGACCCTTGCACCGTGAGCGTCCGCGACGGTCTGAACGTCAACCTTCTCGCCCTGATAGGTGAACGTGCTGCGGATGCTCCCGGTCCACAGGTCCAGAGTCTGGTGGACGTTGCTGAGCACCGACGGGTCGGTCTCCGGCTCGGCGTCCGGACGCGACCGAAGTTCGAGTCCGACTCTGCCCAGGTCAAGCCGCTGCGGATTCGCGTTCAACCACGCGCCGGCGCGGAACTCCTCCGCGACGTTTCCCGTCATCGCGCCCATCATGTCGTGCTTGTCCGCGTAGCGGACCGGTCCCCGCGCAGACTCGTAGCTGGTCATCGCGTCGTCAAGCACGAACCCATCCGGGTTCGGCATCTCATGCCACCCCCAGTTGCTCATCGTGGCCGTATTCACCGCGACGCCTCCGGCTTCTATTGCACGGCTCGCGTCATGGAAGGCGGTGAATGTCTGCATGCCCGTGACGTCTGCGGTGTAGGCGAAGTCTCCATTGCCGACAGACAGCACATGCTCGGGGTGCGGTTCGGTGAGAACGATGTTGTGGCGTGCAACTACCGCTCGCCGGTCGATGTTCGCGGTCACTGGGTCACCCTTCGAAGGAGGCGGCTACCTCGATGGTCGTCTGCGCCGCGATGTCGCTGCTGCTGCGCCCGACGAGCAGAGCGACCTCGCCCGCCTCGACGCCGCGTCGCCCGTCGGGCAGCGAGTAGTAGAGGCGCTCCACCGGGAACGTGAGCTCGACGCTGGTCGAAGCGCCCTTCTCGAGAGACGCGCGCTCGAACGCGACCAGCTGACGCACCGGCCGCACCACCGAACCGTGCTCGTCGCGTGCGTACAGCTGCACGACGACGGACCCGTCCCGCTCGCCGGTGTTCTGCACGTTGACTCGGACGCCAGGCGCTTTCCCTGCTGCAGGCTGCCATGCCTCCTCGATGGTGAGGTCGAAGGTGGTGTAGCCGAGACCGTGGCCGAACGGGAACAGCGGAGTGGGGTCGAGGTCGTTGTACGGGTGGCGAGATCCGGTGGGATGGCCGTAACCGCTGCCGAACGGGTGGGCGTGGTACAGGGGAATCTGACCCACGTGACGGGGGAATGTAGAGACGAGTCGCCCTCCGGGCTCGACTGCCCCGGTGAGAACGTCCGCGATAGCTTGCGGGCCCTCGCCGCCGAGCAGAGGCGCGAGAACGATGGCTGCGGAGACCTCCGCCACCTCGCTCAGGATGAGTGGCCGTCCGGAGATGACGACGCTCACCTGCGGGACGGAGAGTGACCCGAGGGCGCGAACGACGGACAGCTGGTTCCCGGGCAGCTCGACCAGCGCGGAGCTCTGTCCCTCGCCAGCGGTGTTGTTCCCGACCCAGCCCGTGCGTTCGCCGATGACGGATATGACCACGTCGACGTCACCGACGGCGGCGAGGAGTTCCTCGACGTCTAGCGGCTCGCTGCTGTCGGGGGTGCCGATGGGAACGTAGGTGACGTCCAGCCCGGCGTTCCTGAGTGCTCCCAACAGGGTGGGCGTCTCGGGGTACAGCCCGCGTGCGACGGACTCGAAGGTGGCCCCGATTCCCGGAATCCGCGCCTGGAAGATGTCGGTGAAGTTGAACGTCGCCGGATCAATCGTCGGCACCTGACCGGTGCGGATCATGTTGATGGCCAGAGGCTGCTCGTCGTTGGCGACGTCGGTGTACGCGCCGAAGTGGATTCGCAGTTCGTCGGCAAGCTCGCCCACCACCGCGACACGGGCAACGGTGAGCGGGAGGACTCCATCGTTTTGAAGGAGTGTTGTCGCGTTGACGGCGATTTCCCGGGAGAGGACCTCCGCTGCCTCCCGGTCCGGCACGCTGACGGATCGATGCGGCCGTGACGGCGAGAATCCGGGCAGGATGCCTGCTTCACGCTTGGCTTCGAGGACACGCGTGACCGCCCGATCCAGGACAGCCTCGGAGATCATTCCCTGCTCGAGCGCCTCGGGCAGATGCACGTAGCTCTCATCGCCGGGCAGTTCCACATCCAGTCCGGCCGAGACCGCCAGCGCAGCCGCATCGACCTCGTTCCGAGCGACGTGGTAGGGCCGAACAAGCATCCGCACGGCGTCGTAGTCGCTGACGACGAGCCCGTCGAAGCCCAGCTGACCTCGGAGAAGTTCGGTGAGCAGCCAACGGTTCGCGGCCGCCGGCACACCGTCGATGTCGTTGTACGAGTTCATGACGACCGACAGGCCGGATTCGGCCATGGCGCGTCGGAAGGGCTCTGCGTACTCGTCGAGAAGGGCACGGCGGCCGATGGTCGACTTGGCCTGGTTGTGTCCGCCTTCGGAGAGTCCGTAGCCGAGGAAGTGCTTGCCGGTCGCCTGGACGCCCGAGTCACGGTCCGGTCCGTTGATGCCGCGGACGAACGCGACCCCCATCTGAGACACCAGCTCCGTGTCTTCGCCATAGGTCTCATGAACGCGTCCCCACCGGGGATCGCGCGCTAGATCCAGCACCGGAGAGAAGCACAGCTGAATCCCGTACCCGCGCATCTGCTGGCTGGTGATGGATGCGCTGGCTTCGACGAGGTCGGGCATCCACGTAGACGCCTGCGCCCAGGCGGTCGGGAACGGGATTCCCGTTCCGTGGACCAGGCCGTTGATGCCTTCCGCGTGGATGAGCACTCCGATACCGAACCGGCTGGTCTCCTGCGCTGCCCGCTGGATGGAGTCGAGCACGTCGCGGTACTCGTCCTCGGGGGCACGGTGGAACCATGCGAGGGAGAGGTGGCCGAGGCCGTGCGGCCGGAGGGTCCCGAGCTTCTCGGTCGCGACCCGCAGTCCTCCGGGGCTGTCCGCCGTCGGCGGTGTGAAGTCGTAGAGGCTGGGCAGCAGAAGCCCGGTGAGTTGCGCGGCCTTCTCTTCGACGGTCAGTTTGGAGAGAAGTGCGGAGATGGTGTCAGTCATCGCTTAGTCCTTGGCTGCGGTGTCGTTGGCGAGCGTAAGAATGCCCTGGATGTGCTCCGGTGTCATTGCCCCGCCGCTGAACGCGACCATCCGCGAGAGCGGAATCTGCGCCATCATCGCCCCGACGTCGATGCCCAGCGATTCGCTATTCACTGAGTCGTTGTCGCGCTGCGGGCTGAGCGACGCGATGAGCGGCCCGGCGATGGGGTCTGCCATCACTTCACCGAACGTGGAGTGCGGGGTGAGAGGTGCGCGCACCTCATCTCCGACCAGGTCCGCGATGAGGCTATGGCGGATGTCGCGGCTGGAGGCCCCCAGCTCGATGACGTACTGTCCCCCCTCTACGATCCACCTGTTCAGCGGCTCACTCCAGTAGGCGAGATCCGAGCGCGGAATGTCGATGACCACGTCCTTCTCCTCGCCGGCAGCGATGAAGACGTTGGCGAACCCGCGCAACTCGCGTATCGCGCGGGTGACCGCCGAGTCCGGCTTTCCGACGTACACCTGCACGACCTCACGTCCATCCCGCGCACCGGTGTTGCGTACGGTGACGTGGACGTGGAGGCCCTCGGCGTCGACGCTGACGGCCGCGTTCGTGTAGTCGAAGGTCGTGTAGGACAGTCCGTGACCGAACGGGTACGTCACGGCGATGTCGCGCGCGTCGTACCAGCGGTAGCCGACGAAGAGTCCTTCGGCGTAGCGGACCGTGGACTCCTCGCCGGGGAACGAGAGGTAGGCGGGTGTGTCCTTGAGCCGGACGGGGGACGTCTCCGAGAGGCGACCCGACGGGTTGGACAGGCCGAAAAGGGTGTCCGCGATGGCACCGCCACCGGCTTGTCCAAGCAGCGCGCCGTCCAAGATCGCCGGAGAGAGGGCGGCGACCTCTGTCAGCTGGACGACACCGCCGTGGCTGAGGACGACCACTGTGTTCGGCTGCGCGTCAACGACCGCGCGCAACAGTTCGATCTGCGCCGCAGGCAGGTCGATGTCGACTCGGTCGGCTCCCTCAGATTCCTCGTGGTCGGCAAGGCCAAGGAACACCACCGCAACATCCGATGCGGCTGCCGCCTCGACAGCATCTTGCGTCAGATCGCTGGACGCCTCGGCACCGAAGCCGACCGAGTAGGTCACGGTCGCTTCGGGGGCGAGCGCGCGAATCTCGTCGAGAGGGATGTCCACTCGAGTCGCGTTGACGTGAGAGCTTCCACCGCCCTGGTAGCGAGGAGTCTGCGCGAACGCACCTATCACCGCGATCTGTCCGCTGGAACTCAGAGGCAGCAGGTCGCCGTCGTTCTTAAGCAGGACGATGCTTCCGCGGGCGGCTTCACGCGCGACCTCGTGGTTCCGGGCGAAGTCAATCTCGCCGGCGGGCTGACGCTCAGCGCCGTCCGCTACCCGCTCGAGGAGCGTGAGCACATTCTGGGCTGCGGCATCGACGTCGGCCCGGTCGAGGACGCCGGTGTTGACGGCAGCGACGACCGCCTCGTCGGAGCCGCCTCCGCTTCCGGGCATTTCCAGATCGAGGCCGGCTGCGACCGAGGCGACGCGGTCGTCCACGGCGCCCCAGTCGCTGACGACGACGCCGTCAAACCCCCACTCGCCTCGCAGGACTTCGGTGAGTAGCCACGAGTTCTCGCATGCGTACGTTCCGTTGATCCGGTTGTACGAGGCCATCACCGTCCACGGCGCCGCGTTGCGTACAACGCGCTCGAACGCACGAAGGTAGATCTCACGCAGCGTCCGCGCGTCGATCCTCGAGTCCGACCGCATGCGGTCATGTTCGGCGTTGTTCGCGGCGAAGTGCTTGACCGAGGCGCCCACGCCACCTTCCTGGACAGCGCGAACCCATGCCGCCCCGAGTTCGCCACTCAGGAAGGGATCTTCGGAGAAGTACTCGAAGTTTCGGCCACCCCTCGGGTCACGGCGAATGTTGATACCCGGGCCCAGCTGGACACCGACACCGTAGTGTCGCGCCTCCCTCGCTATGGCAGAGCCGACCGCTGCGGCGAGCTCGGTGTTCCAGCTCTGCGCGAGGCCGGCTGCCGGCGGGAAGCAGGTGGCGGGCTCGCTGGGCGCGATGCCCAGGTGGTCGACGGCGGCGTTCTGCGCACGGACGCCGTGAGGGCCGTCCGAGAGGACGATGGCCTCCAGCCCGGCGGCAGTCTTCGTCTTCCAGAACGATGCTCCCGAACCGAGAGCGGCACTCTCGTCGAGGGGCAGGTCGGTGGCCTTGGGCATAGTTGTCCTTCGAGGTGTCGGGGGGCGTTGACTACTTGGCGCCGCGCACGAAGAGCATCACGAGGGTGCCGCCGATGAGGGTGCATGCTGCGGCGACGATGAAGAGCAGGGCGTAGTTCTTGTCCGCCCCGGACACGCCGATGAGCAGGAGCGGGACGGCCGCAATCGGGGCAATCGCCTGTGCGAGTGACGTGGAGTACACGTTGATTCCGATGTAGCGTCCTGCTTCGGTGTCGCGCTCGGGCAGCACGTCCAGCACAATCGCCTGGTCCACCGCCGCGAACACGCCCAGCCCGACGCTGGTGATGATGGAGCCCGCGATGAGCAGCGGTGCGTTCGCGCCGCCGACGGCCATAATCACTGCCCCCACGGTGAACGCGATACCGGCCAGAAGCACGAAGATGCGTCGACGCTTCAGCTTGTCGGAGAGGAACCCGCCGAGGAGGGCGCCACCCGCGGTCGCGACCACGCCGAACAAGGAGAGCATCACGATGAGTGCGCCCGCGTCCTTGACCTCGCCGCCGGTGACCAGGCGCGAAGCGAAGAAGAGCGTGGTGAAGGTGGTCGCGAAGGTGACACCGAAGTTGAAGAAGAGGCGACCGAGCCAGTTCCAGGCGAAGTCCGGATGGTGCTTCGGGTTGAACACCATGTGGCTGACGACCTTGCCCAAGGTGAGCTTGTCCTCGAAGACGGTGTCCTTGCTGCTGGGCTCCTTGACGGCGACCACCCACACGATGACCAGAAGGAGACCGATGGTGCCGGGGACCAGGAAGACAGCGAACGTGTTGCCGATGAAGGCGCTCGCGATACCGACGCCGAGCACGGAGGCAATCATCTGGACGAAACCGCTGAGGCCGGCCACCTTGCCTCGCTGCTCCTCGGGCAGACGGTCCGCCTGCGAAAGCAGAAGGGAGTTCATCACCGAACTCCATCCGAGCTGCGCGAACATCCAGCCCACGATGAGAAGCGGTATGGACGGTGCCCACGCCATGAACGCGAGGGTGATGACGCCGAGGATGGCTCCGAACAGCGCGAACGGACGGCGACGCCCCAGACGGGACTTGGTGCGGTCACTCCACATTCCAACGAGCGGTGCCGAGATCGCGGCGACGACGGCTCCCGCGCCGACGACGTAGCCCAGCACCTCGACGTTCTGCGGCATCAGCTCCTGCACGCGCAGCGACAGGGAGATGCCGATGGGGGCCACCAGCGCAACGTATGCGCCGAGGGTCGCGAGGATGAGCAGCCAGATGTACCCGGCGGACACCCGGTCGCGAACGCGGATGGTTCCGCTGGGGGTGACGAGCTCTTCCCCGATGGCGGCGGCACCGTCAAGAGCGGGAACGGCGGGGGTGGACATCGCCGGGGGCGGCTGGTCGGTCATGAGGTACGACTCCCTTGTCTAATGCTCTGCAGCGCCGTGTTCGAAGAATCGGTAACACGTGTCACGACTATGAGACCACAGCCATTACCACGTGTCAACATTGAGTTATCACGTGATACCTGGCTTACTGTGATGAGAGGCCCCATCGCCCGAAAGGTCACCTGTGACTGCGACTAGCACCGACGTAGCGCGCGAAGCAGGTGTGTCGCGCGCGACCGTCAGCCAAGTGCTGAACGGCCACGCTCACCGATTTGCGGCGGAGACGGCAGCCAAGGTTTTCGACGCGGCGAAGTCGCTGGGGTACGAGCCGTCCGCGGCAGGGCGGACGCTGCGCAAGGGCTCCAGCGACTTCGTCGTTGCCCTCCTGCCCAACGTGACCTTCGGCACCAACCTCCAGCAGCTGTTCGAAGAGATGAGCAGCGATCTCTCGGCCCACGGGTACTCACTGGTGTTGCGCATGTCCTCAGAGTCCACCGACGCCTTGGATCGGGTCATCGCGAGCCTGCGACCAGCTGCCGTCTTCTCGCTGGCACGCTTCACGGACGCTGAGAGAGCTGTCTTCGAGGCACGCGGGACACTTGCTATCGACCCGCCGAGCGCTTCCGTCATCGACTCTCATCGCGCCATTGGCGAGATGCAGGCTCGGGCTCTGGTCGCCGCCGGGCACTCGAGGCTCGGGTTCGTCCATCTCAGTGATGTGCGTCAGGATCCGTTCGGCGCCGGGCGGGAAGAGGGGGTTCGCGCAGTCGCTGAACAGCTCGGCCTGCCGGAGCCGCGGGTCGCGTTCTCGGACATCGACCTCGACCAGGCGATTGCGGCGTTGCAGTCTCTGGAGCCGCCGGGAATCGCCATCGCTTGCTACAACGACGATGTCGCCATGACGATGATGGCGGCGGCGAGAGTCCTCGAGCTCGATGTGCCCGGTGACGTGGCCATCATCGGCATGGACCACACGGCCCTTTCCCGTGTGACGGTGCCGCGGCTGACGACTATCGAGTATGACCTTGCGAGGGCAGCCTCGGAAGGCACGGCGCAGCTGCTCGATTCGCTCGGCGCGGGCCGGCCCGTGACACGGAATGTGGGCACAGCGCTCCGCCTCGTTCCTGGCGAGACGGTCTGAGGCAGGGCTGACAGGAGCCCGCGCAGGGAGTGGAGCGCGGGCTCCTGAGTTCACGCCCGTCACCGCACGCCTTTGACCTTCCAGGTGATGAGCAAGCCGCCGGCGAGGACGAGGGTTCCCGCCGTGAGATAGAGCAGCGCATAGTTATCAGTCATCCCCGCCGTCAGGATGAGCGGGGCAACGAGCGGCGCCAGTGCGCTCGGGATCTTCTGCGAGAACGACGTGATCCCCATGAAGCGTCCCGCTTGCGTCTCCCGATGCGGCAAGACATCCAGGACCATCGCCTGGTTGATGGCGAGGAAAACGGCCACCCCGAGGGAGGAGAGCACGCCACCGATGATGAGTGGCAGCAGGCTGAACGAGAGTGCAGAGACGACAGTGCCCGCGGCGAACAGTACGACAGCCACCAGGACGAACGGCCGGCGCCGTCCGACGCGGTCCGACATCCAACCGCTGGCAATGGCGCCGACTGCGGATACGCCGGTGCCGATGGCTGACATCAGTGCGACGACTGGAGCGATGTCCTGCAGGGGAATGCCCAACCGGACAGCGAAGAAGAACGTCGAGTAGGTCGAGGTGAAGGTGATGCCGGCGAAGAAGAAGAACCTTCCCAGCCAGTTCCACGAGAAGTCGGGAAAGTCGCGTGGCCGATAACCGTAGCTCCGGAGAATGCCACCGAAGGTCAGCCGCCCATCGAACGTCATTGCTCGCGTGTCCTCCTCGTGGACGAACAGGACGAAGGCGAGAACAAGCGGTAGCCCAATGAGGGCCGGCAGCCACATCGCCAGGACGATGTCGGCGGTGAACGGGCTGACGAGCAGGATCCCCGTGACCGGGGCGACCTGCGTGACGACGCCTGTGAAGGCTCCAACCTTGCCCCTCTGCGATGGTGCCAGCCGGTCAGCCTGGATGTTGCTGATTGAGCCGAGCGCGGTGCCCCATCCGAGATTCGCCAGGACCCATCCGAGGGCGAGGATCAGGACGGTCGGGGCCAGCGACATCACCGCGATGGCCACCACACCGATGAGGATCCCAGCCACGGTGAACGGCCGACGCCTCCCCCAGCGCGTGCGAAGCCGGTCGCTCAGGATGCCCGTCAGCGGAGCGGTAACCAGTGTCACGACCGAGCCCGCACCGATGATGAGGCCGAGCGCAGCGGCATTGCCCGGATCGAGAAGGTCGAGCTTGAGGGCCAGCGTGAAGACCATCGGGACGAGATAGCCCAGGGCGGCGCCAAGTGTGCCGCCGAGCAGAAGCGCAACCTCCGTTTTCGACAGGCCGCCCGATGAGGCCGTCACAACCGGCGGCGTGGGCGCGCCGGCAACCTGCTGCGCCTCCGCGGCGAGCGCCTCATCGATGGCTTCGCCAGCGGAACCAGTGGTGGCCATGCGGCTCCTTCGCTCAGTGGGCTTGAAAATACCTTTGGTGCGCGATTTTCGTCAGTCTACTCGAAACCCGCGCTGCGGTGGTACTTTCATTTAGGGAGGACGTGATGAGCTCTGCGCATGGTGCGCGCCGCGGACCGTACGCGAAGTCTGTGCAGGTGCGTCGGGGAATCCTGGACGCTGCCCGCCAATCGTTCGCCGAGACCGGCTATCGGGCGACAACAATGAAGGCGGTCGCGGAAAGAGCGGGAATCAGCCAGCGAGGGCTGGTGCACCACTTCCCATCGAAAGAGGATCTGCTGGCCGGAGTCCTCGCGGACAACGATGCGCGTATCGGCGCAACCCTCCCCCGCGAGTCCGGCGTGAAAGCGCTGCGCCTGTTGGTGGATGTGACAGCCGCCGATATGGCTGAGCCCGGGATCGTCGAGCTGTACGCGATTCTGTCCGCGGAAGCGGCCGCGCCCTTGCACCCCGCGCATGAGTACTACCGGAACCGGTATGCGACCTTCCGCGCGTACGTGGAGCAACAGTTCGAGACAGCGCTGAAGGAGCGCAGAGCGAGCAACGGTCTGGATGCGGGGACTCTTGCGCTCCTCTTCACAGGACTCCTCGACGGGCTCCAGAGTCAGTGGTTGTACGACCGGGATGTGAAGATCCGTCCCGCTCTCCATGCCTTCCTCGACGCCTCCATCGGGCCGCGTCTCTAGCCTGACGTGTATCGGAACTCGCGCACCGATGTCACACCCCTTTCAGCGAACGGTCCCACCATCCGACCGGTGAACTTTCCTTCGAACTCGGTCGAGAGGTAGCGTCCGTCAAGCTCGGCCACGTGCTGCTGCTCGCCGTCCACGGACACGGCGAAGGTGAGGATGTCCGGGGAGACGGATGGCATTCTTCCCGTGGGCAACGGATTCTTCGAGCTGATGTGGACTGTCACCGCACCGGACCCGACCGAGACTCTCCCGAGCTCGACGTGAAGTCCTGGCAGGTGAGCCCTGGCGACTGCTTCTCCCGCGTCGACGCGCAACTCGCACCAGGCTGTGGACGCGAGATACAGCTCAACGCCGCCCACGCCGGACCGAACGTCGATGTCAGCATTGGCCTGCCACTCGAGGTCACGGACGCGCGTGAGCAGCTCTGCACGACGTCCGTTTCCGTCCAGTTCCAGACCTGACGTGCTGACGGAGGCGAAGTCGAGCTCGCGGTCCACAGCCACCCACCGATGGTGCAGGCTCTCGGTGAACCGCTCCGTGAAGCTGTGGTCGATTTCGTCGACGACGAAGGCGGCTTCGTTGATGGTGGGCCAATGATCCTCGGTCCACGTGATGCCGGTGACGAACGTCTCACGCCCGTTCGTGTGGAACCCGTATCCGAAGCCGCGCGGCCGGGTCCCGAGATGGACCATGGCCCACTGACCGGATGGAGTCTGGACCAGGTCGCCGTGACCGGCCGCCTGGACGGGATGCTCGGTGCTCCGCCTGGTGAGCAGTGGGTGGACGGGGCTGAGCGTGAATGGACCGTCCGGTGCCGACGAGCGCGCGACGGTGACCATGTGACCGCTCTTGGTTCCCCCTTCCGCGACAACAAGGAACCAGAAGTCACCGACATGGTAGAGATGCGGCCCCTCGGTGTCGGGAGCCCCCGATCCGCTCCAGATGCGCTTGACAGGTTCGAGGACGCTACCGGTGTGGGGATCGACGACGGCTTGGCCGATGAACTGGTCACCGGGACCGGTGGCAGTCATTTCGAAAGCGCGGAGAGTCAGGAGGCATCGACCGTCGTCGTCCCATGCCAGGTCGGGGTCGATGCCGATGATGGGGACCCGCACCGCTTCGCTCCACGGTCCGGCGGGGTTGTCTGAGTGGTAGATGACCTGGCCGCCGGCGAAGTCGTTCATGTTCGTCGTGACGAACCAGAACGTGTCGTCATGGTGGCGGAGTGTGGACCCATAGATACCTGCGGAGTCACCTCCGCCGAAGCGGTGCTGCGCGGGTCGGTCGATGATATTGCCGATGTGCTCCCAGTTCACGAGATCTCGGCTGTGGTGGATCGGGGCGCCGGGGAAGTATTCGAAGCTGGAGTTGGCGAGGTAGTAGTCGTCTCCGACCCGGCAGATTGTCGGGTCGGGGAAGAAGCCTGAGATCACTGGGATGGTTCCGAGGTATGCCTCGCTCATGCGACCGGCCCTCCGCTTCGGATCTGGGCGAAGATCGCGTCCAAGGTCCGGAACACCGAGATGGTGTCGTCGGCGGTGTGGACCGGATGCTCGATGAGTCCGTCGCGCAACGCTTCCATGACTTCTCGGATCATGGGAACGTAGCCGCTTCCTTCGCGCGGGTGAGTGATAAGTCCGGGCTCTCGGAAGACTCGGCGCAAGTCACCCGCGTGCACGTGCAGGTCGGTGGTCGCCCAGAAGGGTGGCGAGAGGGTCAGCCAGCCCTTCGTTCCGCCGACGGACGCTGTGAGCTCGGTAAACTCGACCATCGAGCTGGAGCCTTGCATGTAGCGGCCGTCAGAGTACTCGAGGGTGAAATGCGCTGCGAAGTCGAGTCCGTCCTCCCTGACGGTGCCGGCGGCAACCACGGACTCCGGCTCGCCGAAGACCGTGTGCGCGAGTGTGACGGGATAGATTCCTTGGTCCAGTAGCGCGCCGCCACTGCGAGCTAGGTCCGTCCGACTGCCCGTGGTGTCGGGGAACGGGATGCCGAACGAGGCTCGCAGGTTCCTGGGCACGCCAATCACGCCCTCGCGCAGCTGGTCTTGCAGGCTGCGGAAGACGGGGCTGAACTTCATCCACATCGCTTCCATCAGGAAGACGTTGGAAGCTCGCGCGATCTCGAACAGAGCCGCGGCCTCTTTGGCGTTGAGCGCCATCGGCTTTTCGACGAGGACGTGCTTGCCCGCCTTGAGGGCGCGGCGTGCCATTCCGAAGTGCAAGGCGAAGGGGGTAGCCAGATAGATCGCATCGACGCTGTCGTCCTGGATCACTTCGTCGAAGTCGCTGGTCGAGCGGGCGATACTGAACTCAGCCGCGAACTGGGCGGCCTTCTGCGGGTCGCGGGACTGTACGACCACGACCTCCGCCTCGGGAACCGACTGGATGTCGGGGACCACACTTCGAGAAATCGTGCCGGTCCCGACGGCTGCCCATCGAACCGTTCGCGGCGTGCTCGCCCCACTCATGCCGAAGCCGTCCGGAGAGCCCAGCGCGCCTCGCGACGTTCGCGCTGCTTGTCAGGGTCGGCGGTGGGGGCTGCAAGCAGAAGGGTGCGGGTGTACTCGTTGGTCGGCGCTGAGGTCACCTGGGCCGTCGAGCCTGTCTCCACGAGTTCACCGCGGTACATCACCGCAACCCGATGGCTGATGTGCCGCACCACTGCGAGGTCGTGTGTGATGAACAGGTAAGCCACACCGATCTCGCGCTGCAACTCGATGAACAGGTCCATGACCTTGGCCTGAGTGGTGAGGTCCAGAGCGCTCACCGGCTCGTCGCAGACGATGAGTTTCGGCTTGAGCGCGAGCGCCCGAGCAATCGCGACGCGCTGGCGCTGGCCTCCGCTGAACTCCCGCGGGTACCGCTGGGCGGAGTTGGCGGGCATGCCGACCCGGTCGAGGAGCCCCATCACGGTGTTTCGCGCTTCACGTCCTTCGATGCCTTGTGCAATCATCGGCTCCGCGAGGATGTCCGCGATCTGAAGCGCTGGGTTCAGTGACGTGTAAGGGTCCTGGAACACCACTTGCAGGTCCCGGGCGAGGCCGCGGCGCTCACTGCTCGAGATGTGAGTGATGTCGCGACCGGACATCGTGATGGTTCCCCCTGTCGGGGCGGCCAGACCGAGCACCGCGCGCCCGAGCGTGGTCTTGCCGGACCCTGACTCACCCACCAGTCCCAGAGTTTCGCCTGGGGCGATGTCCAGGGAGATTCCTTTCAGGATCTCGGGTGAACGGCGGCGGAACCCTTTACCCGGGTACGTGAGGCGAAGGTCCCGCACTTCCAAAAGGTTGTTCATGACGAACGCTCTTCTCCGCTCAGCACGACGACGGGCGGGTCTTCACGCACGGTCTCCTCGTCGAGGATGGAACTGATGAGCTCCTGCGTGTACTCCTGCGTCGGGCGCTGGAAGATGTCCCGGACGGAGCCTTCCTCGATGAGTTCCCCGTCCCGCATGACCACGACGCGGTCACAGAGGTCGGCGACGACGCCGAAGTTGTGCGTGACCAGCAGGACACCCATTCCGAGTTCGCCCTGCAGTTCACGCAGCAGATCGAGGATCTCCGCCTGCACGGTGACGTCGAGTGCTGTGGTGGGCTCATCAGCAATCAGTAGCTTCGGACGCGAGACCACCGCGCCCGCAATCAGCACGCGCTGCGCCATTCCGCCGGAGATCTGATGCGGGTAGGAGCGGAAGGTGCGTTCGGGGTCTGCGATCCCGACCCGTTCCAGGAGCGCCAGGATGGCCTGTTTGGCCTCCTTCTTCGACATCCCCTTCTGTAGTCCCTCCATCAGCTGGCTGCCGACGGTGAAGGACGGGTCCAGGTTCGCCATCGGTTCCTGCGGAACGTAGGAGATGACACCACCTCGCAGCTTGCGCATCTCGCGTCCGGACTTTCCGAGCAGCGACTCGCCCGCGAGGCTGAGCTCGTCGGCCGTGACGCGCGCTTCCTTCGGGAGCAGGCCAAGGACCGAGAAGGCGGTCTGCGTCTTCCCAGAGCCTGATTCGCCCACGAGTCCGACAATCTCTCCGGGGTTCACATCGAGCGACACGGAGTTGACGACTGCCTTGTAGCTGCCGTCCGGCATCGGGTATCGCACGCGCAGGTTGCGGACGCTGAGAAGTCCCCCTCGACCGTCGACCGGGACGGCGTTGGTCGCCGGCTCGGCGATGGCCTCCTCGATGCTCCGCTTCTTCCCAGCCGTCGACTGCGGGCCTGCCAGGACGTCGCGGTAGGCGTTACCGAGGAGGATCAAGCTGCCGTTGAGGAGCGCGAGGAACAGCGCGGGCCAGACCAGCTGCAGCGGGTCCGTGTAGATGTTCACGAACGCGTCGTTGGTCATCGAGCCGAAGCTCGGGGTCTGGGTTGAACCGAATCCCAGGAACGCAAGCCCTGCCTGCACGCCGATGGCGGCGCTGGCGAGGAAGGCCGCGGAAATAATGACCGGTCCGCGGACCACGTAGAAGACATGGCGGGAGAGGATGCGCCGGTTGGACAGGCCGGACACGCGTGCGGCGTCGACGTACAGCTCGTTGCGCACCCCGGCGACGAGGTTGCGCACGAGCCGGAAGATGCCCGGCGCCAGGAACAGACCGAAGATGAACATCATGCCCTGATAGCTGCTGCCCATGACGGGGTAGAGCACCATCACCAGGACCAGTGCGGGGAACGTCATCAGCAGGTTGAAGACCCACGACATGACCCCATCGGTGCGCTTGCCGATGTATCCGGCGATGAGGCCGAACACGGTGCCGACGAGCAGACCGACGCCGGCGCCTATGAGTGCCGAGATGAGGGAGACGTTGATGGAGGTCAGCACGCGCGCCCAGATGTCGCGTCCGTACTGGTCGCCGCCCAACGGCCACCCGGGAGTTCCCACGGGCGCGTTGATGTGCTGGAGCGAGGCGTACAACGGGTCGTGCGTGCTCAGCAGTGGTCCGAAGATGCCGAGCAGGATAAGCCCGGCGAGCACAATCAGGCTTGCGAGACCGAGAGGCTTACGCAGAAGGCGGCGGAAGGCTCCGGCCCGCTTCTTGACGCTCAGGTCATCGAGTTCGTTGACGACGATGGCGTCGGAGGGGTCGTAGACGGTCATGAGACCCTCACCTTCGGGTTGAGCCAACCGTTGGCGAGGTCGACGAGCAGGTTCACGACCACGACAAGGGCGACGCTGAATAGCGAGACGCCGAGCATCGCGGGAAGGTCGCCCTGAATGGTGGACGTGTAGCCGTAGGTGCCGAAACCGGGGAGCGCGAAGATCTTCTCCACGAACAACGAGGCACCGAACATGGTGATGAACAACAGCGAGAACGTCGTCAGCGCGGGGCCGGCGGCGTTGCGCAGCGTGTGCTTGAGGAGGATCGACGTTTCCGAGGAACCCCGGCTGCGGAGCGAGCGGACGTAGTCGCGATTCAACTCGTCAATCATCGAGCCTCGCACCTGCGCGGCCAGCGACGCGATACCGCCGATGGAGAGCACCACCGCGGGAAGGATCACGGATGCGAGCCACCCGCTGAAGGACTCTTCGATGGGCACGAATCCGATGGCCGGCAGCCAGCCCAGCACGATAGCGAAGACGTAGACGAGCACGATGCCGAGGATGATGGCCGGGAAGACGTACGAGACGGTCGCGATGCCCTGCAGGACGTTGTCCAACCAGCCGCCTCGTGCCGCGGATGCCACGCCGAGGATGATGCTGACGACCAACGTAATGATGCACGCGACGAACACGACCGACATGGTCACGGGCAGGCGGTTGAGGAGAGCCTGAGCGACGGGCTCACTGGTGAAGTAGGACGTGCCGAGGTCACCCTGGAACACGCCGGCAAGCCAGGAGAAGTACTGTTCGAAGATCGGCCGGTCAAGGCCCAGTTGCGCGTTCAGGGTCGCGATCTGCTCGGCACTAGCGGCGGGGCCGAGGATGTTCTGGGCGACGGGGATGCCGGCGCCGAAGGTTAGGAAAAAGGTGATGGCGGTGACGATGAAGATCAGGACCAGTCCCGATCCGAGCCGCCGAAGGATGAAGGTAAGCACAAGTACTCCTTGGCGGTGGGGGGGGGGGGGCGCG
>JAEYAG010000089.1 GCA_023451265.1 Actinomycetes bacterium
GCCCCGGCCCCCGCCCTCGCAGCCCGCGCCCCCGCCGCAGCCGCCGCGGGCTCAGCCATCGCGACCGGTGATGCCGCGGGTCGAGGAGATGACCTCCCGCATCTTCTACTCGAGTGCCTCGAAGAACATCGACAGCGGGAACTCGTCGTCCATCACGGCATCCGTGTACCCCTTCGGCGGCCCGGCGAGCACCTCGTCGGGCAGGCCCCGCGCCCACTGCGACGCGGGGTGCGGCGTCAGCACCCCGCGCACGAGCTCGTACGCGGCGAGCCAGTGCGCAACCTTCGGCCGGTCGATCGACTCCCAATACAGCCGGTCGATCGCGTCGCCGAGCGCGACGACCGCCGCCGGCACCTCGTCCCAGTCGAACGCGAGCGCGGTGTCGGTCCAGTGCAGCACGCCGCGCTGGTGCAGCCACGCGAACAGCAGCTGGCCGCCGAGCCCGTCGTAGTTGCGCACGCGCGTGCCGGTGATCGCGAACCGGAAGATGCGGTCGAAGATCACCGCGTACTGCACGAGCCGCGCGTGCTCGCCGATGGCATCGTCGCGCGCGCCGAGCGCGACGCACTCGCGGAACGCCGTCAGGTCGCACCGCAGCTCCTCCAGCGAATAGAGGAAGAACGGCATCCGCTGCTTGATCATGAACGGGTCGAACGGCAGATCGCCCCGCATGTGCGTGCGGTCATGGATGAGATCCCACATGACGAAGGTCTCCTCCGCCAGCTGCTGGTCGGCCAGCATCCGCGCCGCCGGTTCGGGAAGCTCGAGCTTCGTGATCTCGGATGCCGCGGCCACCACGCGCCGGTACCGCGCCGCCTCCCGGTCCTGGAAGATCGCGCCCCACGTGAACGTCGGAATCTCGCGCATCGCGACCGTCTCCGGGAACAGCACGGCGGAGTCGGTGTCGTAGCCGGGGGTGAAGTCGATGAACCGCAGGCTCACGAACAGCCCGTTGGTGTAGGTCTGCTCGAGCTCGGCGATGAACTCCGGCCAGATCACTTCGCACAGCACCGCCTCGACGTGCCGGTCACGCGACCCGTTCTGCGTGTACATCGGGAACACGACGAGGTGCGTGAGCCCGTCGACACGATGCTGCTGCGGCTGGAACGCGACGAGCGACTCCAGGAAGTCGGGGATGCCGAGGCCGGTGTCGACCCAGCGCTCGAAGTCGTGAACGGATGCCGAGAGGTACTCGGCGTCGTGCGGGAACAGCGGTGTCAGCGCGCGGATCGCGCCGACGATGATCTCGATGAGGGAGCGGGCCTCGCCGCGGGCGTCGGCGTCGGTGATCGACCCGTCCTGCGCCTGCAGGTCCTGGAGGGCGGTGGCGGCATCCTTCAGCGCGAGCCACGCCGGCTGGTGCTGGACGGGGCGGCCGTCCTCGACGACCTCGGGCTCTCCGATGATGGACGTGCGGGCGGACGCGATCATGCTCATGTGAACCTCCGATCGTCGATTGCAGGAAAATTTACGGTGACACCGTCTTGCTTCCGATATTCTTCCATCTATGGAAGATGCTGTCGACCAGCGGATCATCGCCGAGGTCTCCCATGACGGGCGGGTGACCCTCGCCGACCTCTCGGCAGCGGTCGGACTGTCGGTGTCGGCCGTGCAGGCCCGGCTCAAGCGCCTCGAGGCACGCGGGGTCATCGTGGGCTACCGCGCCGTCGTCGATCCCGAGCAGGTCGGTCGCCCGCTGGCGGCGTTCATCGAGATCACGCCGCTCGACCCGGCGCAGCCCGACAACGCGCCGGAGTTGCTGGAGCACCTGGACGCCATCGAGGCCTGCCATTCGATCGCCGGCGACGCGGCGTACATGCTGCTGGCTCGGGTCGCTTCGCCGCGCGCACTGGAAGATCTCGTCCGCGACATCCGCCTCGCCGCGAACGTCCGCACCCGCACGACCGTGGTCCTGCAGACCTTCTACGAGCATCGCCCCGTCGTCCCGGTCGCAACCCCCTGACGCCGAGGTCGCCGGTCCGACGCCGAGGTCGCTGGCGACCTCGCGGGTGAACCGGCGACCTCGCGGATACATCTCGCGGTGGATGCCGCCCCACGCCCGGTCGCGTAGCGTCGAAGGGTGTTCCGCCGGCTGACCCGCACGCAGCTCGTCATCGACATCGTCGTGGCGGGACTGTTCGCGCTTGTCGCCCTCCCCTTCGACCTGTCGATCGGCCGCTTCTACGACAACAACGCGCTCGGGACCGTGCTGGTCGCCCTGCTGATGGGCGGCGCGCTCGCGCTGCGCCGAGCCGCGCCCGGGCTCGCGTTGACCGTCGCCTGGGTCGGCGCGATCGTGCAGATGGCGATGGCGCGCCCACCGAGCACCGCGGACATCGCCGTCTTCGGGGTGCTGTACGCCACGGCCGCCTACGGCAGTCGCCGCACCTTCTGGGCGGGGCTCGCGTCGACGTTCGTCGGCGCGCTCGTCATCACGATCTACCTGTTCGCTCCGCTGACGGATGCCGGTCTCAGCGCCTCGACGATCACGACGGCCCTCGCGGTCGCCCTCGCCGCGATGTTCGGCCTGGGACTGGCCTGGACGGTCGGCGCGCTCGTGCGCACCGGCATCCGGGCCCGCGAGAACCGGCGCGCCCAGGAGGTCGCCGAGGCCGAGGCGGCGGCGGAGTCCGAGCGCACGCGGATCGCCCGGGACATGCACGACGTCGTCGCGCACTCCCTCGCCGTCGTGATCGCGCAGGCGGACGGCGCCCGCTACGCCAGTGCGTCCGATCCGGATGCCGCGGCATCCGCCCTCGGCACCATCTCCACGACCGCGCGGGCTGCGCTCTCCGACGTGCGCATGCTGCTCGCGCAGCTGCGACACCGGCAGGCCGACGGCCCGCAGCCCACGCTCGCCGACCTCGAACAGCTGTATGCCCAGGTGCGCGCGGCGGGCATCGCGCTGCGGGTCGACGTCGATCCGGCGCCGGCGGGTGAGGTCCCGACCGGGGTGCAGCTCGCGGTCTATCGGATCCTGCAGGAGGCGCTCACCAATGCGCTCCGGCACGGCGCCGGCGCGCCCGTCGACGTCGCGCTGGCGTGGCATGCTGACCGGGTGGAGTTGAACGTGCGCAACGAGACCACGGCGCCCGGCGCCCCAGCGTCGGGGACACCCGCCGGTGAGGGTGAGGCGCCCCGCGGGCACGGCGTGATCGGCATGCGGGAGCGTGCGCAGCTCGTCGGCGGCACACTCGACGCCGGTCGCGAGGGCGGCGACTTCGTCGTCCGCGCCACGCTCCCGATCGGCGGCGGCGAGTGAGCGTGCCGATCCGCGTCGTTCTGGTGGACGATCAGGCGCTGTTCCGTGCCGGCATCCGGATGGTCGTCGCCTCGCAGCCCGATCTCGAGGTCGTCGGCGAGGCCGGTGACGGCGCCGAGGCGCTGCGGGTGATCCGCGCGACCCGTCCGGACGTGGTCCTGATGGACATCCGGATGCCGGTGATGGACGGCCTCACCGCAACTGCCGAGCTGCTCGCCGACACGTCGTTCGCCGACGCCCCGCCGCGCGTGGTCATGCTGACGACGTTCGACCTCGATGAGGCCGCCGCGCGCGCGATCCGGCAGGGGGCGAGCGGGTTCCTGTTGAAGGATGCCGATCCGGAGTTCCTGCTGGCCGCGATCCGCACGGTCCACGCCGGGTCGGCCGTGATCGCGGCATCCGCCACCCGCGACCTGTTCGCCCACTTCGCCGCACCGGCGGTGCGCCCCGCGCCCCCGGCGTTCGGGGAGCTGACCGACCGTGAGCGGGAGATCTTCGCGCTCGCCGCCCGCGGACTGTCGAACGCGGAGATCGCGCAGCGCGAGTTCCTCTCCGAAGCGACCGTGAAGACGCACATCAGCCGGATCCTCGCCAAGCTCGCCCTGCGCGACCGGGTCCAGTTGGTGGTCTTCGCGTTCGAGCACGGCCTGGCCTGACCCGCCCCGCCCGGTCGCTCTCACCCCCGCCTCACCCCCGCCGGGCGTTCCGAAAGCAGGGCGAATCGACCCCATCGGGCCGCCGGGCCACCCAAAATGCCGTTTCAGCCTGCTTTCGCGACGGGCAGCCCCCGGCGGCCCCCGCACCCGGTGATCATCCTCGCGATGTACGCGGGCGCGACCCGCGGCGGACGCGGCCGACGCCGCGCCCTCCGTAGCGTCGACACCATGGAGATCACGACGACAGAGCTCGGCCTCGCGGCGCGGGTGCAGGGCCTCAGCAAGACGTACGGCGCGGGCGAGACCGGGGTGCGGGCGCTCGACGACGTCACCGTCGGCATCCGCCGCGGGGAGTTCACCGCGATCATGGGGCCGTCGGGGTCGGGCAAATCCACCCTCATGCACATCATGGCGGGCCTGGATGCGCCGACCAGCGGCCGCGCCTGGATCGGCGACACCGAGATCACCGGCCTGTCCGACCTCGAGCTCACGATCCTACGGCGACGCCGCGTCGGCTTCGTCTTCCAGGCGTTCAACCTCGTGCCCACCCTTGACGCCCTCGGCAACATCCTGCTGCCGTTCGACCTCGACGGGCGCACCCCGAGCGCCCTGGAGCGTGCCCGCATCGACGGCCTCATCGACTCCCTCGGCCTGCGGCCGCGCCTGCGGCACCGCCCGCACGAGCTCTCCGGCGGTCAGCAGCAGCGCGTCGCGATCGCCCGCGCGCTCGCGACGGCGCCCGACCTCGTCTTCGCCGACGAGCCGACCGGCAACCTCGACTCCCGCTCCGGCCGTGAGGTGCTCGCCCTGCTGGCCGCGGCCAGTCGCGAGCACGGCCAGTCGATCGCGATGGTCACCCACGATCCGGTGGCCGCGAGCCACGCCGACCGGGTGCTGTTCCTCGGCGACGGCCGCGTGGTCGCCGACAAGCCGCGCCAGAGCGCCGAGCAGGTCTCGGCCTTCATGCTCGCCGCGGAGGTGGCGGCGTGACCGCCGTCGCGACGCCGCAGACGTCCGCGGCATCGGAGCCGACGAATCGGATGCCGCGGCGGACCCGTCCCGGGGCGTGGCTGCGCGAGCGGGGGATGGGCGCGACGATGCTCGTGTCGGGGATCTCGGCCGCATTCGGCGTCCTGCTGCTGAGCGCGACCGGATACATCGCCGCGTGGGTGGATGCCGATCCCTATCTCGGCGGTGGGGAGACGGTGACGGTGGTCCTCGGCATCCTGAGCGTGCTGCTCGTGGGCGTCGCGATCTACGTCGCCGCGATCGTGACGGCCAACACGTTCGCGACGATCGTCGCCGGCCGTACCCGCCGCATCGCGCTGATGCGCCTCATCGGGGCCTCGGCGCGGTCGCAGCGCGGCGAGGTCGCCCGGCAGGGGCTCGTCGTCGGCGCGCTCGGTGCCGCGATCGGCCTCGTCGCGGGTGTCGCGGCGGCCGCGCTGCTGCTGTGGGCGGGTGGGAACGCGCTCGGCCTCGACGTCGACTACGACGTCCTGCAGCCGGTGCTCGTGCTGCCCGCGGCGGTCGTCGCGCTGACGACGTGGGCGGGCGCGTGGGCCGGGGCGCGCCGCGTGCTGTCGGTGACGCCGCTGCAGGCGATCTCGGGCGCGACGCCCCGCAGTCGCGACGAGGTCACCGCGTCCCGCGGCCGCAACGTCGCCGCCCTCGGCCTCTTCGCCGCAGGCGCCGCGCTCCTCGCGCTCGGCGTCGTGGTCGGGATGCTGAATCCGCTCGGCGTCGTCGTGGCGTTCGTCGGCGGCATCCTGTCGTTCACCGGCCTCGCCCTCGGCGCGGTGCTCATCATGCCGCCGCTGCTGCGGCTCACCGGTCGTCTGTTCGGACGCTCCGCGCCGGCGCGGCTCGCCGCCGAGAACGCGCTGCGCTACCCGGAGCGCGCGAGCCGCATGGCGATCGGCGTGGTCATGGGTGTCACCCTCGTCGTCATGTTCGCCGTCGCGAACGAGTCGGTCAAGGCCGTCATGACGGCCTCGTCCGGCGGCCGGCCGCCCGCGGAGATGATGCAGGTCATGGACACCTTCGCCGCCATCATGATGGGGCTGGTCGCGGTGTCGGCGGTCATCGCCGGGGTCGGCCTCGTGAATCTCCTGACGATCGGGATCGTCCAGCGGCGGCGCGAACTGGGGCTCCTGCGCGCACTCGGCCTGAGCTCCGCGCAGGTGCGCCGCGTCGT
Organism: Actinomycetes bacterium; assembly: GCA_023451265.1. Taxonomy (GTDB): domain Bacteria; phylum Actinomycetota; class Actinomycetes; order Actinomycetales; family Microbacteriaceae; genus Microbacterium. The sequence goes on from JAEYAG010000089.1 coordinate 6,116, forward strand.
GCTGCTGGAGGCCGTGCACGTGACGATCACGGCCCTGCTGTTCGGGCTCGTGCTCGGGGCCGTCTACGGCTGGGTCGCGGCGCAGTCCCTGCTCGGCTCGGTGGCGGTGCCGCCGGCGTGGTCGTCGCCGACGTTCGTCGCGCCCGCGATCCCGTGGCTGCCGGTGCTCGTCGTGGTCGTCGCCACCGCCGTGCTCACCGCCGTGGCGACGGTGGTCCCGACCCGGCTCGCGACGCGGGTGACGGCGGTCGAGGCGCTCGCCGAGTAGGCGACACCGCGCGCCGCGGGGGCCACCTCGCGTCAGGCCGGATCGGCCGAGGCGGATGCCGGGTCGTGCGCCCAGGTGGGCGCGAGGGCGCGCAGCCGCGCACCACGCCACTGCCACGTCGCCCACAGGACGGGCCACAGCGCGGGAGCCGCGGCACCGCCGATGACGAGCCGGTCCCGCCACAGGGTCTTGCCGTCGTCGCCCGGCGCGGGGGAGACCGCCATCTGGTGGTCCCAGACGTCGAGTGCGGACAGCGGGCCGGTGAGCGGGATGCCGCTGTCGCGGAGGATCCGCACCGGCCCGCGCTCGTCGCGGGTGTAGCGCTCGCTGATGTGGATGAGCTGCTGACCGAGCGGCACCGCACCGGCCAGTCGCAGCGCGACCGGCACGTCGGCGCCCGGATCCAGCCGGGTGGGCAGGCCCGCGGCGGCCATCGGCGCCATGTCGACGAGCGGGCCGTAGAGCTCCGCGATCGCGCGCGGCGAGTGCAGCGCGCGCCACGCGGCGTCGGCGTCGCAGTCGAGTACGAGCTTCAGCAGGATACGCATGCTCCAGTGTCGCACTCGTCGCACGCTCGCCGCCGCGCACTCCACCGCGCACTGGGCATCGTGCGCTACTGTGGGAGCGCTCCCATTCGTGACGTCCCCCGAGGTGCTCCATGCCCCAGCCCGCCGCCATCGAGTCCGGCGACCGGTCCCACGCGCTGCCGCCGGTGGAATCGGTCGCGCAGATCTCCAGCATCCTGCAGGACGCCGATCCCACCCTCGACCCGGCACTGGCGGCCCTCGCCCGCCAGGCCGCGGCCGAAGGCGTCGTGCTGCTGCGCAACGACGACGGCATCCTGCCGCTGGGAGATCGCCCCACGGCGGTGTTCGGCCGGGTGCAGTACGACTGGTTCGCGGTCGGCTACGGCTCGGGCGGCGACGTCAAGGTCCCCTACGTCTGGAACCTCACCGCGGGGCTTCGCGACGCCGGTGTCGCCGTCGACGACACCGTCGCGGAGCGCTATCGCGAGTGGTGCGCGGCGCACCGGCCGAGCGTCGACGGCACATGGGGGAATTGGCCGCACCACTTCCCCGAGATGCCGCTGGACCTGGCATTGGCGACGGATGCCGCGACGCGCGCCGACACCGCCGTCGTCGTCATCGGGCGCGCCGCCGGCGAGGCGCGCGAGAGCACGCTGACGCCCGGGAGCTACTTCCTCACCGCCGACGAGCGCGCGATGCTCGACGCCGTCACCGCCGCGTTCGCGCGCACGGTCGTCGTCATCGACGCCGGCAACGTCATGGACCTCGGATGGCTCGCCGACTACGGCGACCGCATCGGCGGTGTGCTGTACGCGTGGCAGGGCGGCATGGAGGGCGGCCGCGCCGTCGCCGCCGTCCTCGCCGGAGAGGTCGCGCCGAGCGGCCGCCTCACCGACACGATCGCGTGGCGCTACGACGACTACCCGAGCGCCGGCAACTTCGGCGACCCCGACGTCGGCGTCTACGCCGAGGATGTGTTCGTCGGCTACCGCTACTTCGAGACGTTCGCCCCCGACCGGGTCCAGTTCCCGTTCGGGTTCGGCCTCGGCTACACGACCTTTTCGCTCGACGTCGTCGAGGCGCGGACGGATGCGGACGAGATCCGCATCGTCGTCGACGTGCGCAACACCGGCGCAGAGCACGCCGGCGCCGAGGTCGTGCAGGTCTACGTCGGCGCGCCGGAGGGCCGGCTCGCCCAGCCCGTCCGCCGACTGGCCGCGTTCGCGAAGACCCCGCTGCTCGCGCCCGGCGAGACTGCGCGGCTGGAACTGAGCTTCGACCTGACCGACTTCGCGTCGTACGACGACGGCGGGGTGACGGGCCATCGCAGTGCCTCCGTGCTCGAGCCGGGCGACCATCCGGTCTTCGTCGGCACCGACGTGCGCACCGCGACCGAGGTCGCCGTGCGGAGCGTCGACCGCCTGCGGGTCGTCCGTCAGCTCAGCGAGGCAGCTGCCGTCGACCCCGCGCACGCCTTCGCCCGCATGACCCGCGGCCGCGACGGAGCGGGCCGCCCCACGCCGACGTGGGAGGACGTGCCGACTCGCACCGTCGCCCGTCGCGAACGGGTGCTCGACGGCCTGCCCGGCGAGATCGCCCCGACCGGTGACCGCGGCATCCGTCTGGACGACGTCGCCACCGGCGACGCGACGCTCGACGCGTTCATCGCGCAGCTCTCCGACGACGAGCTCGCGCTGCTCGCCCGCGGCGACATCACGATGCACAGTCCGCTCGGGGCGGCGGGCAACGCCGGCGTGCTGGGCGGGGTCAGCGCCGGGCTGCGCGAGAAGGGTGTGCGGCCGGTCACGACGACGGACGGCCCGAGCGGGCTGCGTCTCGCCGCCTACGCGTCGCTGCTGCCGTCGGGCACCGCGCTGGCCTCGACGTGGAACCTCCCGCTGGTGCGGGAACTCGCCGCGCTGCACGGCCAGGAGATGGTGCGCAAGGGCTCCGACGTGCTGCTGAGCCCCGGCATGAACATCCACCGCGACCCGCTGTGCGGGCGCAACTTCGAGTACTACTCCGAGGATCCGCTGGTCACCGGCCGGATGGGTGCGGCCGTTGTCGCGGGGGTGCAGTCAGCGGGAGTGTCGGCCTGCCCGAAGCACTTCGCGGCGAACAATCAGGAGACCAACCGCACCCGCCACGACTCCCGCGTGTCGGAGCGGGCGCTGCGGGAGATCTACCTGCGCGGTTTCGAGATCTGCGTGCGCGAGGCGGGGCCCCGCACACTCATGACCTCGTACAACAAGATCAACGGCGTGTGGGCGCACTACCACCACGACCTCGTCACGACGATCCTGCGCGGCGAGGGGGGCTACACCGGCTGCGTCATCACCGACTGGTGGATGGAAGATGCCGTCGACCCCGACTTCCCGGCCCTCGCGGACAACGCCTACCGCGTCCGGGCGCAGGTCGATGTGCTCATGCCCGGTGGCGTGAAGACGGATGCCGGGCCGCAGCCCTATGCCGACGACACGATCCTGGAGTCGCTCGCGCGCGACGGCGGCTTGACCCGTGGCGAGCTGCAGCGCGGCGCCCGCAACGTGCTGGGGCTCGTGCTCGCGCTCGCCCCCGTGGTGGACGCGCGGGGTTGAGG
>JAEYAG010000103.1 GCA_023451265.1 Actinomycetes bacterium
ACCCCCGGCCCCCGACGGGCGCCCCCGACGGGCGGTCCCCCGACGGGCGCCCCCGACGGGCGGCCGCCGTCGCGGTGAACGATTCCGAGGAGATGGCAGGATTCCGAGGACGCTGCCGGGGAGAAACCTCCTCGGCATCCGTCATCTCCTCGAAATCCGACGCGGCACAACCCCCTGTCCCGGCAGCGGACGGCGGCCTACCGTGGGCACATGACTGATCAGCGACCAGACGACACCGAACCCGACGCGCCGCTCGGCGGCGACGAGACCACGGAAGACCAGCTCGAAGCCGACAACCCGGCCGAGGAGGGCACACTGGCGACCCTCGACCCCGACGCCCCGCCCGCCTGACCCCACGCCCACGGGCGTAAGGTGCGAAACGGTCTGACCGACAACGACGCGACCGCAATGGGCTTCACGATGGCCCTGCAGTTCGGCCCGCCGCTCGTGCTCGCCGGCTTCACCGGCTGGGTCGCCGACCACTTCGAGCGCCGGCGCATCCTCTACGTCACGCAGAGCGCGCTGATGACGCTCGCGATCGTGGTCGGCATCCTCCTCCAGGATCAGCGCTGAGCCGCCCGCCGCGACCGGCGGACGCCGGTTACGCCTCGCGCGTGATCAACACCTGCACGTGCAGGTCGCCCTTGTGCGGCCCGGCGTACACGCCGCGCAGCGGCGGGACGTCGTTGTAGTCGCGCCCGCGGCCGACGAGCACGTGCCGGTCGCCGATCTCGATGCCGTTGGTCGGGTCGAAACCCTGCCAGTCGCCGGCGAACCACTCCACCCACGCGTGCGACTCGCCCACCGTGGGCGCGCCGACCTCGGCGTGGTCGTTGGGGTGCAGGTAGCCCGACACGTACCGGGCCGGGATGCCGACCTCACGCAGCGCGCCCAGGGTGATGTGCGTGATGTCCTGGCAGACGCCCTTGCGCTCGGTCCACGCCTCGGCGGCGGTCGAGTGCACGCCGGTGATGCCGTGGACGTACTCGACGGCCTCGCCGATCGCCACCGCGATGGCGTGGGCGGCGCGGGCGGGGGTCTCGTACTGCGCTGCGATCGAGCGGGCGATCTCGGCGACCTCGGGGTGCGCCGCCGTCCGCGGCGAGGTGCCGAGCATCTCGACGGTGGCGATGGAGCGCGCGCTCGCGGCGGCCAGGCGATCCCACGTCAGGTCGGAGAACTCCAGCGGCCGCCGCCGCACCTCCACGAGCGAGCGCGCCGTGATCTCCAGCGCCGCGTGGCCGGCGAGCACGTCGAAGGCCGCCACGCGGGTGCCGAAGTAGTCCACGTAGTAGTTGACGCTCGTCGACGGCTCGATGTCGAGCTGCGAGCTCAGCACGAACTGGGTGTCGGTGGAGCTCGGCAGCATCCGCGCTTCGTTGTACGACGCGCCGACGGCTCCCTGATAGGTGAAGCCCGTGGTGTGCTCGATCCGCAGTCGTCTCACGAGGTCTCTCCGATCCAGCTCGGCTCGGCGTGGGTCGGGAAGAAGCGGCCGCGGATCGCCTCGGACGCCTCACGCGTCACCTTCTGCACGCGCTCCATATGCTCGGGCAGCTCACTGAGGATCTCGGTGATCGGCCGGTACTCCAGGTCGTTGCGGATGCGTCCCAGCGCCCGCAGCACGGTGTTCGAGTGCCCGACGCGGTCGGCGACGGGATCGATCGCGCTCATGCAGTTCTCGGCTTGCGCGATCGAGTGGATCACCGACCGGGGGAACAGGCGGTCCAGCAGCAGGAATTCCGCCGCGTTCGACGCGCTCGGCATGCCCCGGTAGGTCCGCAGGTACGCCTCGTAGGCGCCGCACGAGCGCAGGATGGTGGTCCACGAGGGGCCGGATGCCTCCGTCAGCGCCCGTGTCGCGAGCAGCCGCGCCGTCATGTCGGTGCGCTCGATGGAGCGACCGAGGGTGAGGAACTGCCACGTCTCGTCACGGCTCGTGGACGAGTCGGTGATGCCGACGGCGAGCGCGGAGCGCTCCCGCACCCACTGGAAGAACTCGTGCACCTTCTCGTTGTTCAGGCGCCGCGGCATGCGCGAGTTGGTGGTGTTGAGGGTCTCCCACAGCTCGGTCGAGACGATCTCGCGTGCCCGCCGTGCATTCTCGCGGGCCGACTGCACGGCGTACGCGATGCTCGACGGGTTGGCGCGGTCCACCGCGAGGCTCGTGAGCACGTCGGAGCGGGTGACCTCCCCGGCATCCGCCGGCGGGAACGTGCCCATGACGCCCATGAGCGAGCGGCACGCGGTGTCCTCGTCGATCCAGGGGTCCTCCAGCAGCAGCTGCAAGTGCACGTCGAGGATGCGGGCGGTGCCGTCGGCACGCTCGATGTAGCGCCCGATCCAGAACAGCGATTCGGCGATGCGGCTCAGCATGCGGAACCTCCCTGGCCGGCGGATGCCGCGGCATCCCGCGTCTGCTGCTGCTGCTCCTGCTGCTCGCGCGTGGTCAGCGGCCGGTCCTGCGGGGAGTGGGCCTGCTCGCCCTGGGGGTCGTAGATGATCGGGATCGCCTCGGTCACCGAGGCCTGGTCGGCGACGAGGCCGGCGAGGCCGCCCGAGGTCTGCACGGCGTAGTCGCGGCGCCGGGGCGCCTCTCCGCCGACGACCCACGTGTCCTTCGAGCCGCCGCCCTGGCTCGAGTTCACGACGAGCTGACCCTCCGGCAGCGCCACGCGCGTGAGGCCGCCGGGCAGCACCCACACCTCGTCGCCGTTGTTCACCGCGAAGGGGCGCAGGTCCGCGTGGCGCGGGCGCATCCCGTCCTCGACGAGCGTGGGGATCGTGGAGAGCATGACGACCGGCTGCGCGATCCACCCGCGGGGGTCGCGGATGAGCTTCTTGCGGAGCTTCTCGAGCTCGGCGGGCGAGGCATCGGGTCCGACGACGAGCCCCTTGCCGCCCGAGCCGTCGACGGGCTTGACGACGAGCTCGTCGAGGCGGTCGAGCACCTCTTCGAGCGCCTCGGGCTCCTCGAGCCGCCAGGTGTCGACGTTCTTCAGGATCGGCTCCTCCGACAGGTAGTACCGGATGAGGTCGGGCACGTACGTGTACAGGAGCTTGTCGTCGGCGACGCCGTTGCCGACGGCGTTGGCGATCGTGACGTTACCCAGGCGCGCGGCGAGCATGAGCCCCGGGGCGCCCAGCATCGAGTCGGCGCGGAACTGCAGCGGATCGAGGAAGTCGTCGTCGACCCGGCGATAGATGACGTCGACGCGCTTGGGGCCGCGGGTGGTGCGCATGAACACCTTGCCGCCCATGCACTGCAGATCGCGCCCCTCGACGAGCTCGACGCCCATGAGGCGGGCCAGCAGCGTGTGCTCGAAGTACGCGGAGTTGTAGACGCCGGGAGTGAGCACCACGACATTCGGATCGTCGATGCCGGGCGGCGCCGACGCGCGCAGCGCCTGCAGCAGCTTGTTGGGGTAGTCCCCGACGGGGTGCACGCGCATCGACACGAACAGTTCGGGCAGGGTCTGGGCCATGACCCGCCGGTTGGAGATGACGTAGCTGACGCCCGAGGGCACGCGCACGTTGTCCTCGAGCACGCGCATCTCGCCGTGCTCGTCGCGGATGAGGTCGATGCCGGCCACCTGGATCCGCACCCCGTTGGCGGAGTGGATGCCGGCCGCCTGCCGGTAGAAGTACTGGCTCGAGGCGATGAGCGCCGCCGGCAGCACGCCGTCGCGGACGCAGTGCTGGTGTCCGTAGGCGTCGTCGAGGAATGCCTCCAGCGCGCGCACCCGCTGCTGCACGCCCTTCTCGATGCGCGACCATTCGTCATACTCGATGACGCGCGGCACCGCGTCGAGCGGGAAGGGACGCTCCTCGCCGGCGAAGTCGAACGTGACGCCCTGCGCGAGGTACGAGCTCGCGAGCGACTCGGTGCGTCCGCGCAGCTCTTCCTGCGTCATCTTGGCGAGCGCCTGATAGAGCTCGCGATACGCCTGACGCGACGGCGCCGTGGACCCCGATGACGCCGGCGCGGCGAACATCTCGTCGAACGCCGGCACCCCCGACGCGGTCTTGCGCGGCGTCAGCGTCGAGCCGTATCCGTCGAAGAGGTCACCCATGCGATGAGCCTAGTCCGGGGCGTGTTTCAGGAGTGTGACGGATGCCGCGCCCCGCCCGCCCGGTGGTGCCACCCCCGCTGCGCCACCCCCGCTGCGCCGCCCGCCCGCCCGCTGCACCACCCGCCTGCTGCGCACCCCCGCTGCGCCG
>JAEYAG010000170.1 GCA_023451265.1 Actinomycetes bacterium
GTCCTGACCCGGCTGGGGCTCGACGTTGGAGGGGATGTTCTCGCTCATGGCTGCTTTCCTTCTTCCCGGAACGACACCAGGATGACGCGGGTTCCTGTGCGTTGCTTATGCCGCCACCCGGCCCAGCCTATGCATGTAGCCTGAGCGCGATGCGAGACATTCCCGGAGCATGGCGGCGCACGGCGCAGGGTGCGGGCCTGCTGTCACCCGACGGAGTGGCCGCGCCGACGATCTTCGCCGAGATGACGGGCTTGGCGCTGCGGACCGGCGCCGTGAACCTCGGGCAGGGCTTTCCCGACGAGGACGGTCCCGCGGAGGTGCTCGCCGCCGCGGCGGCCGCGATCGCGGCCGGCGAGAACCAGTACGCTCCCGGGCGCGGGGTCCCCGCTCTGCTGGCGGCCGTCGCCGACCACCAGCGACGGTTCTACGGGATCGAGCTCGATCCGGCCCGCGAGGTCCTGATCACGGCGGGCGCGACCGAGGCGCTCGCCGCGACCCTCCTCGCCCTCATCGACTCCCCCGACGACGAGGTCGTCGTGTTCGAGCCCTACTACGACTCGTATGCCGCGTGCGTCGCGCTCGCCGGCGCGAAGCTCGTCACGGTGCCCCTGCGGTGGCCCGACTTCCAGCCCGACCTGGACGAGCTCGCGGCCGCGGTCGGCGACCGCACGCGGCTGATCCTCGTCAACGACCCGCACAACCCGACCGGCGCCGTCTTCTCGGACGCGGTGCGAGCGGAGATCGTCCGTCTCGCCGAGCGCCACGACGCGGTCATCGTCACCGACGAGGTCTACGAGCACCTCGTCTTCGACGGACCCCACACCCCGATCGCGACGATGCCGGGCGCGGCGGCGCGCACCCTGTCGATCTCGTCGGCGGGCAAGACCTTCTCCACGACCGGCTGGAAGATCGGGTGGGTCACCGGGCCTGCCGACCTGGTCGACGCCGTGCTCGCGGTCAAGCAGTTCCTCACGTACACCAATGGCACGCCGTTCCAACACGCGATCGCCACGGGCCTCGGCCTGCCCGACGCGTACTTCGACGGCGCCGCGGCGACGCTCCGCACCAAGCGCGACCTCCTCGGCGACGGCCTGCGCGCCGCGGGGTTCGCCGTCTCGATCGCCGCCGGGTCGTACTTCACGGTGGCCGACGCCGCCGGGCTCATGACCCCCGGCACGGATGCCGCGGACTTCTGCCGCTCGCTTCCCGAGCGCGCCGGGGTGGTCGCGATCCCGCTCACCGCCTTCGCCTCGCCCGCACGGCGCGGTCAGTACGCGAGTCTCGTCCGCTTCGCCGCGTGCAAGCGCACCGAGGTGATCGCCGAGGCGGGGCGCCGCCTCGCGGCGCTGGCCGACGTCTGATCCGGTCCCGTCAGCGGGGTTCGACGCGGAAGCGGCGCAGCGACAGCGCCGGGTTGACGCGGCGCACCCGTTCGACGTTCCCGGCCTCCGCGAAGGCGACGGCGACGTCGGTGCCGGTGCCGATGCCCGCGATCTCGACGCCCTGCGGATCGACGACGACCGACGCGCCGACACCGAGCGGCGGCGGATGGTCGGCGCCGGCGACATACAGGGTGTTCTCGATCGCGCGCGCGTGCAGGAGCGTCCGCCAGTGGTGCTCCTTCAGCGGCCCGCGCACCCATTCCGCGGCCACGAGCACGACGTGCGCGCCGGTATCGGCGAGCCGCCGCGCGACCTCGGGGAAGCGCAGGTCGTAACAGGTCATGAGGGCGAACCGCAGGCCGCCGACCTCGAAGGTCTGCGGGTCGGTGATCTCGCCCGGCTCGACCCAGTCCGACTCGCGCTGCCCGAACGCGTCGTACAGGTGGAGTTTGCGCGACACCGCGCGCACGCCGTCGGCATCCACCGCGATCACGGCGTTGCGCACCCGGTCGCCCTCGCCGCGCTCGACGAGCCCCGCGACCACGACGACGCCGTGGCGGCGCGCGATCTCACGCAGCTCCTGCGTGAACGGACCGTCGAGGTCTTCGGCGTGCGCGGCCAGCGACGGGTCGAAGGGGTCGACGAAGTAGCTCGCGTACTCGGGGAAGAGCACGACGGTCGCGCCCCGGGCCGCAGCACGGGCCGTGAGGTCCGCGATCGCGCGGAGGTTCGCGGCGGTGTCGGACGTGGGGGCGAACTGCGCGACGGCGATTCCGACGGCATCCCCGCTCACCATCGCCCCCGCACCCGCAGGATGACCGGAACGATGCCCCAGAGGGTGATGAGCACGACGGCGGCGGCGATGCCGATGGTCCACGACGCCGCCGCCCCCAGCACGACATCGAAGACGAACGCGACCACACCGACCAGCAGCACCGACACCGTCACGAGGGCGGTGATGAGCGCGATATGCCCGTACCGCACGACGGTCGCCTTCTCGCGGCGGCCGAACACCATCCGGTGCAGCGCCACCGGCGCCAGCGCGATCACCGCGCTGAGGGTCGCCAGCACGACGAGCACGAGGTAGAAGACGCGCTGGCCCTGGTCGAGGTCCGCGAACGCCGGCTGGAACGCGAGTGCCAAGAGGAACCCGGTGAGGATCTGCGTGCCCGTCTGCAGAACGCGCAGCTCCTGCAGCACCTCGGTCCAGTTGCGGTCGGCGCGTTCGTTGGGCGTCTCGTCGCGCCCGTCGGCGCGGTCGTCCCCGGGCGCGCGGTCGCGCATCGTCGGGGCCTCGGTCATGCCTTCATCCTGGCGCGCGGGGCGGCCGGAGGGCAACGACGCCCCGCCGGTGCGCCCGCGGCCTCGAACCCGTGTTAGGCTATTCCTTGTGCCGCGGGGTGGAGCAGCTCGGTAGCTCGCTGGGCTCATAACCCAGAGGTCGCAGGTTCAAATCCTGTCCCCGCAACGAAAGAAGAAGGCGTCCCGCACGGGGCGCCTTCTTCGTTTCTGCCGTTTTCTTCTTCTGCGCAGGGTCTCAGCCCAGCGCCTCCTCCATGTCGGCGAGAAACCGGATGACGGCACGCAATTCGTCGTCGCTGTACTCGGACATCGACTCGCGCATCCGCAGCATCCGCTCCCCGAAGCGGCGGTAGAACTCGCGGCGGGCGTGCTCGGTGATCGCCACGATCCGCGCCCGCCGGTCGTGCGGGTGGGGGCGGCGCTCGACGTGGCCGCTCTCGCTCAGCCGGTCGAGGAGCTTCGTCGTCGACGCGGTCGAGATCGCCAGATGCTTGGCGATCTCGTGCGGCGAGACCCACTCCCCCCGCTGCTCGCGCACGATGAGCATGCGCAACGCCGCGAGGTCGGTCGCATTCATGTCCATGTCCGAGCGGATGCCGCCGTGCATCCGGTCCATGGCGTCGGTGAACGAGCGCACAGCGGCCATCGCCGCCATCACGAGCTCGTCGCGCGCGGTGCGCGGCACCCATCTCTCCGCCACGGTGGACACCTCCCCTCGTTCAAAGGTAGTATCACTGAAAATCGCTAGCTTAACTAGCAATAGGGAGAAGATCGTGTCGGCGACCGAATACGTGGTGCTTGTGGACGAGGACGGGCAGGAGATCGGCACCGCCCCGAAAGCGAGCGTCCACGGCACCGAGACCGCCCTGCACCTCGCCTTCTCGTGCCACGTCTACAACACGCGCGGCGAGACGCTCGTCACGCGCCGGGCACTGGACAAGCAGACCTGGCCCGGCGTCTGGTCCAACTCCTTCTGCGGCCACCCTCGTCCCGCCGAGCCGGTCTCCGACGCCGTGCACCGCCGCGCCGCGGAGGAGCTCGGACTCCAGCTGCGTGACGTGCAGCTGGCTCTCCCCCTGTTCCGCTACCGCGCGGTGGACGCGAGCGGGATCGTCGAGTACGAGATCTGCCCCGTGTACACCGCCGTCGTCGACGCGGAACCGCGGCTGAACCCGCGCGAGGTCGCCGACGCGCAGTGGGTCGACCCCGCCGACCTCGCGGTGTCGCTGCGGGCGACGCCGTGGGCGTTCAGCCCCTGGCTCGTGCTGCAGGCCGAGCAGCTCGGCATCTTCGACGCCCCGGCGCCCCCGGCGACGCGATGGGACCGGGCGTCGTGATCGCGCTCGATGCCCCCTCCCGCGAGCGGGTGGATGCCGCCATCACAGCGGCCCTGTCCCGACTCGAGCGCCGCTCCGCGCGCCTCGGCGACGGCGCCGCCGCGCTCGCCGCGGCCACGCGCGCGGCGGCGGCAGACGGCAAGCGGCTGCGC
>JAEYAG010000250.1 GCA_023451265.1 Actinomycetes bacterium
GGACGGCGGATGCGGGCGCGCGGCGCGGGCGGCGGGCGTCCGCGGTGCCGCGCAGGTCGACGGATCGCGCCGGGGTCAGCGTTCGGGCTGGCAGACGGGGCAGTGCTGGGCGGCGCCGTTCGACCCCGGAACATCCGCCACGATGCCGCCGCAGTCCGGGCACTTTTCACCGGTGCGGCCGTGGACGACCATCGACGCGACCTTGCGCGCCTTGAGCGCGTCTATCGGAACGCCCCGCTGCCGCGCGAAGGCGTCGCCCAGCACGCTGCGCACGGCGGTGAACAGCGCCGCCCGCTGCGCCTCGTCGAGGTCGGCGGCGTGCGTCAGCGGAAAGAGGCGCGCCGCGTGGAGGATCTCGTCGGAGTACGCGTTTCCGATGCCGGCGAGCCCTTCCTGCTCCTGCAGCAACGCTTTCAGCTGCTTGCGCCGGCCGGCGAGCACGCGGTCGAGCTCGTCGGCCGTATAGTCGGCGGATGCCGGGTCGGGGCCGAGCTTCGCGATCGCTGGAACCTCGGCGGGTTCGTCGACGATCCACAGCCCGAGGGACAGCCAGGTTTCGCCGTCGGTGAGGAGGAGTTCCGCGCCGTCCGCGAAGCTCAGCACGGCGATGGTCGGCGCGGAGGTTGTCGCCGTGGTCGTCCCCGCGGCATCCGTCGTCGCGGCGGCCGTCGTCGCACCGGCCGCCGAGCCCGCCCCACCCGTCGCGTCGGTCGACGCGGTCGTCGTCGCGGCATCCGTCGTCGGTTCACCGCTCCATCGCATCCATCCCGCGCGACCAAAACTCACGACGAGTGACGGACCTTCGGTGTCGATGGCGAGGTGCTTGCCGAACCGACGGATGCCGGTGACCGCGCGGCCGACAAGTTCTGAGGTGAGGCGACCGCGCGTCTTGAGGGCGCCGTACTCGACGAGTTCCAGACCAGCGATCTGACGCCCGACGATGTGCGTGCGGAGGAAACCCGCGAGCGCGTCGACCTCAGGTGACTCCGGCATGGGCCCATCCTGTCAAGGGCCGAGAGGTCGCGCCGGGGCCGCCGACCCAGGGCCGCGGCGCCCAGGCAGCGACGTGCCACCCGTCGGGTGGCACGCCGTCCGTCAGCTCAGGCGGCGGTGCGCCATCCCGTTCTCGGCGGCGGGTCGAACATCCACCGCAGGGGCGCCTTCGAGCTCAGTTCAATCGGCGGCGAGCCCTCACCCGGAGGCGGGACGAGCAGGAAGGCGCCCTGTCCTTCGCGGACGATCTTCCACCCCGTGAGATGCAGATGCACGTGATGGTAGGCGCAGAGCAGAATGCCTCGATCGATGTCGGTGCGGCCGCCGTCGGCGCACCATTCGTCGATGTGATGCGCTTCGCAGTACAGGGGTGGTCGGTCGCATCCGGGCCACATGCATCCGCCGTCTCGCACGGCCAGCGCGGTGCGCTGCGCGGGCGTGAACAGTCGACTTTCCCGTCCCACATCGAGCGGATTGCCGCAGGGGTCCACGGTCACTGGGACGACGCCGGTCTCGCAGACCATGCGGTCGATGACGGAACCAGGAACGGATACCCGACCGTCCTCGGTGTGCGCGACAGCAAGGAGGCGGCCGAACGCGTCCCGCGCGCCCAGACCACCGGCGGCCCCGCCGGTGCCACCCGCGCCGCGGATCGTCACGAACCGCACGCCGGCCTGCTTCGTCCCGAACACGTCCTTCGCTTCGGCCGTCGCCCCCGCCCGCACCAGGTCGGCGAGCAGGTCGAACGCGAGCTGCTCGTTCGTCCGCGGATCCTCACTGAGCTGCTGCGCCTGCGCCGCTTCGTCAGCCGACACGAACCGCGGGCCGCCCCGACGCGGGCGCAGTGCGGCATCCATCACCGACTGCCAGAACGCGGCCGTGACATCGTCGAACACGATGTGTCCGTGCGTCCGCCCGTCAGCATCAATGCGCATCCGGAAGGAACGGGCTTGGTAGTGCTCCGCCCACCGCGCCTCCGCCCCGGCCGGGTCGATCGCATCGCGCACGGCGCGCGCCGACGTCGAGAGATCTTCAACGGTGCAGCGCGGCGCCTCGTCGATGAGCTGGGCGGCGGCGACTCGCCACACTTCGACGACATCGTCTTCCGCGCGCCCCTCGATCAGGGGCGGCTCGCCCAGGCCACGCCGGATCGCGTCGAGCTGCGCGTGCGTGATCGACCCTGCGAGAAGAGCCGCACCCAACGGCTCATGCCAGGGACGCCGCGCGTCGCCGCCCGGAGCGTCGTCGACGACCCGCGAGACCTCGGCATCCGCCCCCTCGGCCAGCGTCTCGCCGACCTTCACGACGCGGATCGCTTCACTGCGCGGGATGCCGGTGATCTCCTGCACCATCTGCACCGGAGTGCGGAATCCGCCGGTCTGCGCCAGGCCCGCATGTCCGGCTGCTCGGGTCGAGCGGCGCGCGATGACGCCCGCGAGAGCGACCTCGAGCTTCTGGACATGGCGAGAGAGATCGGCGACCGCAGTGAAGGCTTCACGCACCGACGCATCGCTGAGCGCGCCCGCGCCGGCGGCGAGGGTCGTCGCCTCGCAATCGAGCTCGGCGAACTGCGCCAGACGGTCGACGCCGTCCCGAAGATCACCAATGAAGCTCATATAGACAGTGTGCCGAGGGCCTCCGACATTGCCCGGCGCGGTTAGAGGTCGCTGGGGTAGGCGACATTGATCTCAGTGATCGAGCGGGGGAAGTCCTTGCGATTGTTCGTCACGAACTGCTCCGCGCCCGCGGCGACTGCGGTGGCCAAGTGTGCGGCGTCGGCGGCACGAAGCCGATGGCGTGCGGCGAGCGCGCAGCACCGAGCCGATCGCCGCGACGTCCGTTCGCTCGATGAGCGGCCGCACCCTCGCGCCCAGTGGGTGATCGGTGGCAGCCGCGTAGATGATGGCGTCCGCGTCGAACGCGACGGTGTCGCTCATCTACCGGCGCGATCGGCGTGGACAGCCTCTACCAGCTCGTCCACGCGGTCCCGCGTCATCCGCGCCGTGCGCAGCGGCGTGGCGGGCGCCGCCTCAAGGAGTTCGGCGAGGGCGTCGGCGTCTCGCCACGCGCCCGCCGTACGTGGCGGACGCACGGCATCGGGGTGAACGAGCATCGCGACGATGCGGCCGTGACGGCTGATCGCCACCTGCTCGCCAGCTTGGACGCGATCGAGCTGAGCTGGCAGAGTCTGCCTGGCCTCACTGGCGCTGATCGTCGTCATGGACGAAATTGTACGCTCTTGTACGGTTGCCTACGCTGTTCCGATCGGCACTCGAGACGCTCGTGCGAGTGGAGAGCGCGCGCCGACTGGCGGCCTTGGGCGGCACGGACCCGTCCGCGACCGCGGCGCCGCGCCGCCGCGACTCGACGGCATGATCCTCGTCGACACCTCGGTGTGTGGATAGATCACCTGCACCGGTTGGAGCCCGCCCTCCGCACTTTGCTTCTCGACGACCGTGCTGCGGCGCACGACGGCGTCATCCCGGAGCTGGCACTGGGTTCCCTCGCCGCCCGCGATGAGGTACCCGCGGCCCTCGGTCGCCTCACCCGGCTGCCGTCGCTGCGCCGCGAGGAGTTCGTCGACTTCGTCGATCACGAACGTCTCTGGGGCCGCGGGTTCAGCGCGATCGATGTTCACCTGCTCGGCGCGGCGCGCATCGCCGGGGCGACGCTGTGGACGCGTGATCGGCGCCTTCGCGCCGCGGCATCCGACCTCCGAGTACCGCTCTTCGAGGCCTGACCTCATCGACGGCCTCAGAGAAGCCCTCCCTGGGTAGTGCGGTCACCCGTTGAGGTCCGGGGTCATCCCCTCACCACTGTCCTCGGTTTCGGGCTCCCGGTTCCGCTTGCGTCCAGGGAGAAAACCGCCGGCCTTATCGCGTGCCCCGCCAAGGACGCCGGCGATCGCGCTTCCCGCACCCTTGACAGCCGTCACAGCGCGCGCCTCGTCGGGCACGCCGTCGCCGTCGAGGTCGACCGATCGGAACGCCTCGGTCGCCTTGCCTGCGGTGCCGGCCAGCGCGCTGCCGGCCCGCTTCGCCGCGGTGAGCGCGCGCGCCTCGTCCGGAATGCCGTCGCCGTCGAGGTCTATAGCGCGGAAGTTGTCCGCGACCGCACCCACCTTCCCCCACACGTTCTCACCGAAGTCCTTGACGCTGCTGGATGCCGCGTCCAACGCGAGCGCAGCACGCGACGGCGGCACGTTCTCCTTCGGCGGCTTGGCGAAGTCCTCGAGCCACTCGGGGAAGACTTCAGGCGTGGCGGGGAAGGCGATGCGCGAAGCCTTGACCACATCGCGCCCGAAGGTGAAGCTGCCGACGCCGCCAATGACTGCGCCGACACCGAAGGGAATCGCCTTGGCCGCCGTTCCCGCACCCAGTTTGCCGCCGAGCTTGAGGGATTCACGCCCGATGACGATGGCGAGCGGCGCCAGAGCCGAGTCAGGCAGCTGCTGAGTCAGCACGTCGCCCCATCCCTTGGGCAGGGTCTTGCCTGCGGTCTGACGTGCAGCCGAGACGCTGACTCCACCGGGGAGCGCCGCGAGCACAAGCTTGTTGATCTCGCTCTGTGACTTCTGACCGAGCAGCGTGCCGAGCACGAGCGGCTTCGCCCGTTCCGGGTCGGACACCGGGATGCCGTGAAGTTCCGCCACCGCGAGGACGTACAACGCGCTCGTCTCGTAGAAGAAGAGCAGGTCGGCGACACCCATTCCGAGAGCGATCGGGATGCCGACGCCCGGGATCGCGGCGGACGCGCCGACGCCGGTGCTGGTGATCGTCACCGTTGCGACGTAGCGACTGTCGAGCTCCTTCAGGATTTCGGCCGGCGTCGCGTCCGGCTTCTCACGGCGAACGGTACGCAGGTATTCCATGACGACGGGTCGCTGCACCGCGATGGCCTTGAAAATCTGCGCCTGAAACCCCTCACCCTTCGCGGCGTCCTTCGCCTTCGCGGCGACGAGCGCACTCAGCTCAGTAGATGCCGAGGTCTCGGCGGGCCTTGATTCAGTCATTGCGAGCGTCCTTCTGTGGCTGTTGGGTCATCGGCTTCGATGACCTCGAATGGCGGGAGTTCACCGATCAGTCGCTGTGTCTCCAGGCTGACCGTCACGAGCGAGCGGATGAGGTTCACGACATACCGCGGATCATCGTGCTCACGCAGCCACGCGTTGGGGTCGTTGACGATCCCAGACGCCTTGTCCGTCTTCACCTGATAGCGATCGAGCACCCACTCGAGCGGGCTGCGGCCGCCCACCTTGTACTCGGCTTCGCTGAGGGGGATGCCGGTGATCGTCAGATGCGCGTTGTACCGGATCGCGGTGTGATCCTTTCGGGAGGCCCAGGAGAGCTTCTCGATGCGATACCGCTCGAACTCGTCGTCGGGTGCGTCGATCGCGTACTCCTCGCCGAGTGGGTACGGGTCGATGGACTCGTAGTCGACGTGCAGGTCCGCGAGCGCGCGGCCGATGCGCGCGTACTCCGGGAAGCCGGTCACTTGCGGGATGCGCGGCAGCATCTTCTGGAGGTCCGCGGCGTAAGCCTCGCGGTACGTGGGGTGGTGAAGGAGCGCATAGATACCGTAGAAAATGTCGTCCTTCGTCACCTCATCGCCGTGGACAGCCCGGTATGCATGGAGCGTCGCATCGGTGATGTTGTCGACCCGCCGATAGCCGTCGACCTCTTCACTGTCGGATGCCGCGAGTCCGTCGAAGTTCAGCGCGCCGTCCGGCGCATCCACGGGTTCCCAAGTGTAGCGGGGGAACACCTGGCCCCCGCTCGAGGCTCCGCCTAGATGAAGATCCGGGATCGCGGACACAACCATCGGGGCGAATGGCTTGCCTGACCCCGCGCCAGTGACCCAGATCGCGAGGTTCTCTTGCGAGTTTGTCGGCCACATCTTCGGGATCTGGTAGAGCATCTCCGTAAGTCGCGCAGATCGGTCGACATAGACATGCTGACGCATGAAGGGGCGGTACTCAGCTGAGCGGAAGCCGGCCTCATCGAGAACGGTGGCGCGATTCCGCCTCAAGTCGGCGACGTTAGGACGCGACCATGTTCCCCGTGTCGAGTCCCGTACGATGAGGGACTCGACCGTGCCTGGCGTTCCCGCGGCGAGGAGTGAGTGAGCGCGCTCTCGCTCACTGTTGAGGTGGTCGACGTGACGACCGATGTTCGCCACGAGGTCAGCTCTGCTGAAGTTGTATGCCCACGCATCACGATTCGTCTTGACGCCGTTCGAAAAGTTGCGGAAAACGCCGAGTGCGGCGGATCCACCCTTGCCCGCCTTGTCCCCCAACGGCTGAAAGCTACCGAAGCGCTCGTCGCGCTGGTGAATCCAGTCGCCCGCTTCGTTGGGCGTGAGCTCAGCGAACCGCGTGCCCTCGATCGAGCACTCGCTCGCGAGCTTCTCCAGCTTCTCCTCGCGGCTGAGGCCGTCGCCGATATCGGCGTAGAGAATGCGCGCTGGCCCGGCGTGTGTCGTGTTCTTTACGAGCAGTGTGATCGCAACGCCGGTCTGGCTGCCTTCGCCGAACACATTCCCGGCTTCCCGCCGTCGCGCCTCCCCCATGTGGCGAGCGTTGCCACGGAGGTTGTAGACGATGATGTCGCTGAACTCGTCGGCCCAGCTCAGTCGCACCCCGTCCGCGGTGCCGCCGTCGATGAACCCCGAGTTGGACACGAACGCGATGACACCCCCGTGCTCGAGCCGATCGGTCGCCCAGCGGAGCGCGCGATAGTAGGAGTCGTACAGCCCGTTCTTGTTCGCGCCGGTTGAGCGCGCGACGTAACTGTTCTTGATCGCGGCATCCGTCTTCTTGTACTTCGCGTTCTTGCTCGCGTCGTTGGCGCTCGCCTGTCCCGCGCGATACGGCGGGTTCATGACGATGACGTCGATCTTCGTGTTCCGCTGCTTCTCCAGCCGTGCGGTGTTCTCCGGGAACACTCCACCCGCGAGCTGGTTGTCGCGCTCGTCCATGGCGAACGTGTCGGTGAGGCTGATGCCCGCGAACCCGCCCTCAGCCGGCTCGATGCCGTTCTCGATGCACAGTTCGCGGTACACGGCCTCAACGTTGATCGCGGCGACGTAATAGCTCAGCAGCACGATCTCGTTCGCGAACAGCTCTCGCGTGTACTTGCGGGTGAGGTCCTCGGGCCTGATCAACCCCGTCTGCATCAGTCGCGTGAGGAACGTCCCTGTGCCCGCGAACGGCTCGAGGATGTTGACGCCCGCGTCGCTCAGGTGTTTGCCGAAGTGCTGGAAGTACGCGGCATCCGCCGATCGCAGGATGTAATCGACGACCTCGACGGGCGTGAAGACGATGCCCATGCGGTCAGCCAGCAGGGGGAAGGCCTTCGTGAAGAACTTGTCGTACAGCGTGACGAGCATCTGCTGCTTCGCGTGCACGGAGTCGAGCCCGCGGATGCGATCGGTGACGCGCGCGTAGAAGGCGTCCAGCGGCTCGCGCTGCCGCGCGAACGCGGCGTTCTCGTGGAACGTGTCGAGTACCTGCTCCATCGCGACCGAGACTGGATTGTCGCGCGTGAATGACTCCTCGGGGAACATGGCCTCGAACACCGGCTTGGTGATCAGATGTTGCGCGAGCAGCTCGATCGCCTCTGGCTCAGAGACATCGGGATTCACCGTTGCCCGCAGCGCCTTGAGGAAGTCGTCGAACGGCGCGCGGTCGGTGTCCTCGGCGCCGATGTGCGCCACGATGAGGGCGATGAACCGCTGCGCGATCTCGGCGATGTCGCCCGCCCAGTCGTCCCAGTAGAGCCGGTCGCCGACCTTCTTGACGAGCTTCGCGTAAACCGAGTCCTTCCAGACCGCCGCACTCGAGGTCAGCCCCGGTAGCGTCGGTGCGAAGTGATCTGGGCCGTCCGGAGTCGCGGGCTCCCGGTCCGACGGGTCGCTGTCCACGGGCGTATCGAATGCCGACGGGTTCCGCTCCTTCGGCTTCGTCAGCGGAGCGTGCTCGATGACGACCTGCTCCGGGAGCTTTCCGGTGAACGCGGACTGGTTGATCGCGGCATCCAGCCGCTCGTCGTGCGCGCGCAGCGCCTGCAGTACCTGCCACACAACGCGATACCGCTCGTTGTCGTTAAGCGCCTCCTCAGGCGTAACACCGGCGGGGATGGCGATCGGCAGCACGATGTATCCGAGGCGTTTTCCCTCCGCGCGCCGCATCACGCGACCGACGGCCTGGACGACGTCGACCTGACTCTTTCGTGGGCTGAGGAACAGCACGGCGTCGAGGCTCGGCACGTCGACGCCCTCGCTGAGGCACCGCGCATTGGTCAGAACACGCGCGACGGGGCGGCCGTAGTCATCCTCCTCGGGTGCGGCCTTCAACCAGTCGAGCAAAGTGCCGCGCTCAGTCGCGTTCATCGTGCCGTCGACGTGGCGCGCCTGCACTGTGAGGTCGTCGGTGGCGTCGTCGTTCTCGATGTTGGAGAGGTGCCCGTCGACCAGCGCTTCGAAGTCGCTCGCGACGCCTCGCGAGGTCTTGATGTCGCGCGCGAATGCAACCGCCCGCCGCATCGGTGCACGATCCTCACCGAAGCCCTCGGCGATCGTGCCGGCGTTGCGCTTGGCGAGTGCGTTCCAGCATCCGATGAGCTTCGCGACGTCGGTGACCTGCAGTTCGCGCCCCTCGTCGGCGAGCTCCCGCTGCAAGCCTTCGATGATCTCGTCCTCGCTGACACCGAGAACGACGACCTTGTAGTCGGTAAGCAGCTGCCGGCGGACGGCCTCGTCGAATCCGATGCGATACAGGACCGGCCCAAACAGGTCCTCGTCGTCCATCGACACGAGCTCGGCGTCCTTCTGCCGAGCCGTGTTCTTCACTTCGGGGGCAAAGATTCGCGGCGTCGCTGTCATGTAGACGCGCTTCATCGCCGGGATGATCTTGTTGTCGTGGATCTTGACGAAGTGAGACTCGTCTTCACTGGCGAGTGTCACGCCCGTCGTGCGATGTGCTTCGTCGCAGATGACCAGGTCGAAGACATCGCCGCGGAGTCGCTGTGCCTCGGCGACGGCATCGATCGACTGGTATGTCGAGAAGACGACCGTCATGCCTTCGTGCTCTTCGTCGCTATCGCCTAGCAGCGCGGCAAGCCTCTTCCCGTCGGTCGTCGCGGGCGCCCCGAGGTCCTCGATGAGGACGCTGGTGAGGTCATCGTTCTTGCGGCGGCCGATGTTGGTGTCTGACCCGACTGCGAACGCGCGAAAGCCGAGTTCCGGGTCACGCTCGCGCGACCACTCGTCGAGCGTCTGCTGCAACAGGGCCAGGGACGGAACCATGAAGAGGATCGTCGCGGCGCCCCCAGCGCGCTCGGTGGTCCAGCGCTCCGCGAGCCGTAGCGCGGTGAAGGTCTTGCCCGTCCCGCAGGCCATGATGAGCTTGCCGCGGTCATGTCCCTCCTCGGCCAGCCCTTCGAGGACGGACCGGATCGCATCGTGCTGATGCGCGCGCAGCGCCTTCCGCTCGTGGCGGTCAGGGGCGACTTCAGGCCTCAGCAGCTCATAGGTCATCCAGTCGATCGAGCTGTGACGCAGTTCGTCGAGGGTGACCCGACGCACCGGCTTCGATCGGTTCTTCAGCGCCTCTTCAGCGTTCGCCGACCAGGGCGCGCTGGTCGTGTCGATGACGAGCCCCTCGGTGAACGGCTCACGCCCGAGCGCCTCGAAGAACGAGTCGAGGTCGGACTTCTGCATCCGGTGCGCTTCGCGGAAGAACTTCACCTGAATCGCGAGCAGTCCCCCGCCCTGCAGTTCGGCGACCAGGTCGATTCCGGTGTCCGGGCGACCGGCACGCCCAGGCCAGTCACGCCAGAGCCACACCGCGCCGAGCTGATCTGCCCACAGCGGCTCCAGCGTGAGGTAGTGCCGCGCAAGCTGCTCGAGATAGTTGCCCTTCATGCGCTCGCTGTCGGCGAGCGCACGGAACTGGGCGAGGAGCGTGTCGAGCGGCGTCGAGGGATCAGAACGCTCGGGCATGAACGCGACACGACGCATGGTCGTGTCCGAGGGGGATGGTGCTGACACACACTAAAGGTACAAGTACCCGGGGACATGCGCCCTGGTGAGGGTGACCGGGAGCGTCGAACCTTGAGTGATGGCCCGAGTCCCCTCTGCTGCCGCCGCCTATGTCGGCGAGCAGATTCGGGCCGCCCGGATCCGGTACACCAAGACCCATGACCAGCTCGCGGCGGAGACCGGGATCGACTCGTCGAACATCCGCAGCTACGAGAGCGGGCGGGCGATGCCGAGCGTTCTCACTCTCGTGCGCATCGCCGACGCCCTGGACGTGACGCCCGGGTCCCTCATCGACGGGCTCACCGTTGACCTCTTCCCCGCCGAGTCAGCCCGTCGGATCGGCTGACATCACCCTCTGCACAGCGCCCCGAATGGACCACTTATCCCCAGAACGACCACTCCCGCATATTCAGCGTCTCGATCCCTTGCACCATGGGCGCATGAAGGCATCTTGGGCAGACCCGCTCGCCGTCGGAAGTGGCTACAATTCAGGCATGACTGTGGCCACAATCGGGATCCGTGAGTTGCGCGACGGTCTGAGCCGTCATCTGGCAGCAGTTCAGGAGGGCGATGAGATCGTCGTCACTGACCACGGCAAGCCGATTGCCCGCATCCTTCCTTATGGGGAGGAGTCCCCCCTCGATCGCCTCATCCGTCTCGGCGTCGCCCGCCCTCCACGGGCGCCTCGCGCCCCTCTCCCCGAGCCGATCAAGGCCAACGGCACCGTGAGCGACCTGATCAAAGAGCAGCGCCGTTAGCTCGATGCTCGCGTACTTCGACAGTTCCGCTCTCGTGCCCCTGGTCATCGACGAGCCGTCCACCGCACGAGTCCGAACTGCATGGAACGCCGCCCACCGGGTGACGACCAGTCTGCTGAGCTATGTGGAAGCTCGAGCCGCTCTCGCACGAGCAGAGCGCTCACACCGCATCGGAAGTGACCAGCACCAGCAGGCGATCATCGACTTCGACCGCCTATGGGACTGCGTCACGCCGATCACCCCGGTCGAATCGATCGTGCTCAGCGCAGCTCACCTCGCCGCGCTACACCGACTGCGCGGTTATGACGCGGTCCAATGCGCGACCTCGCTGGCGGTCGCCACTGATGAAATGGTCGCGGTGAGCGGCGACTCCGAGCTCCTCGACGCCTGGGAGGCCATCGGCATCACGACGATCAACCCGACGATCTGAGCGTCGCTGCGAGGTATTCCCCCGGGCCTCCGCCACAGGAGCGGTGAAGCCGAGACGCCAGCCC
This sequence comes from Actinomycetes bacterium, assembly GCA_023451265.1. Lineage (GTDB taxonomy): Bacteria > Actinomycetota > Actinomycetes > Actinomycetales > Microbacteriaceae > Microbacterium. The sequence continues at coordinate 11,285 of JAEYAG010000250.1, forward strand.
CGCCGCGCCCGGTATCGTGGCGGCATGTGCCCCGCTGACGCCGAGACCGCCGAGCGCCGCGCGGCGCTCGTGTACAACCCGACGAAGGTCGAGGCGGAGACGCTCCGCGCTTCGGTGACCACGTACGCGCAGCGTGCCGGATGGGCCGAGCCCCTCTTCTATGAGACGACCGTCGACGATCTCGGCGACGGCGTCGCCCGCGAAGCCCTCGAGGCGGGCGCCACGTCGGTGCTCGTCGCCGGCGGCGACGGCACGGTCCGCGCCGTCAGCGAGGCGATGGCCGACACCGGCCTCCCCCTGACGATCGTCCCCAGCGGCACCGGCAACCTGCTCGCGCGCAACCTCAGCCTCCCGCTCACCGACCCGGAGGCGATGGTCGCGGCGGCGTTCGACGGCGACGTCCGAGCGATCGACATCGGCTTCGCCGAGTTCGTGCGCGAGGGCGGCGAGCGCGAGGAGCGCGCGTTCGTCGTGATGGGCGGAATGGGCCTGGATGCCGCGATGATCGCCAACACGAGCGGTGACCTCAAGAAGAAGGTCGGCTGGGTCGCCTACGTCGACGGGGCCGCGCGCTCCCTCGTCGGCGCGAAGCCGTTCGCCCTCATGTACCAGGTCGCCGGCCATCGGATGCACCGCGCCAACGTCCAGAGCGTGCTCTTCGCCAACTGCGGCTCCCTCCCGGCCGGCCTCGAGCTCATCCCCGAGGCCTCGGTCGCCGACGGCGAGCTCGACATCGTCATCTTCCAGCCGAAGAACCCCATCGGCTGGCTCGCCGTCTGGCGTCGCGTCGCCTGGGACAACAGCGTCCTGCGCCGCTTCCGGGCGGGCCGCCGCATCCTGCGCCTGCGCACGAAGGACAACTCGGTGCGCTACGCCCGGGGCACCGGCATCCAGCTCGCCGCCGGCGCCGCCCACGCGGTGCAGCTCGACGGCGACGAGTTCGGCGAGGCGACCGCGATCGACGTCCGCATCCACGCCGGCGGCCTGCACCTCGTCGTCCCGCACGGCCACACCTCGCCCAACCTGTAGCCCGCGTCAAGGGGGTGCGCGCGCCCCCGTGACCGGCAACGATGGACGGATGCCGGCATCCCCGACCCTCGTCTGGTTCCGCGACGACCTGCGCCTTGCGGACCACCCCGCGCTGCGCGCGGCGGTCGACCGGGGCGAGCCCGTGATCGGCGTCTACCTGCTCGACGAGGTCTCCCCCGGCATCCGTCCCCTCGGCGGCGCGGCCCGATGGTGGCTGCATCATTCGCTCGCCGACCTCGGCGCACGCCTGACCGAGCGCGGATCGGCCCTGGTGCTCCGCCGCGGCGCCGCGAAGGAGGAGATCCCGCGGCTCGTCGCCGAGACCGGGGCGGGCGCCGTGTTCTGGAACCGCCGCTACGGCGGGGCGGAGCGCGCGATCGACACCGGGCTGAAGGAGGCCATGCGCGCGACCGATGTGACGGTCCAGTCGTTCGCAGCATCCGTCCTCTTCGAACCGTGGACCGTCCGCACCGGCGCCGGCACGCCGTTCTCCGTGTTCACGCCGTTCTGGAACGCGTGCCTCAACCTGCCCGCGCCGCGCGCACCCCTGCCCGCACCCCGCGAGATCCCGGGACCCGCATCCCGGCCCGACTCTGACGCGCTGGACGAGTGGGGCCTCCTGCCGACGGCTCCCGACTGGGCCGAGGGACTGCGCGAAAGGTGGCAGCCCAGCGAACTCGCCGCCCGCCGGCGGCTGCGCGACTTCCTCGAAGGCGACCTCGGCGTCTACGACCGCGCCCGCGACGAACCGGCCGCCGGGGCGACGAGTCTGCTCTCGCCGCGCCTGCGGTGGGGAGAGCTCAGCCCGCACACCGTGTGGCACGAGGCGCTCGAGGCCGCCGGAACCGGACGTCATGCGGCATCCGCCCACCGCTTCCTCTCCGAACTCGGCTGGCGCGAGTTCGCCTGGCACACCCTCTTCCACTTCCCCGACCTCGCGACCCGCAACTGGCGCGCGAGCTTCGACGCGTTCCGCTGGCCGCACCCCGACCCCGACCACCTCCGGGCATGGGAGCGCGGCGAGACCGGCATCGGCCTCGTCGACGCCGGCATGCGAGAACTCTGGCGCACCGGCTACATGCACAACCGGGTGCGGATGGTCACGGCATCCTTCCTCACGAAGAACCTCCTCGTCGACTGGCGCATCGGCGAGGAGTGGTTCTGGGACACCCTCGTCGACGCAGATGCCGCGAACAACCCGTTCAACTGGCAGTGGGTCGCCGGCTCGGGAGCCGACGCCGCCCCCTACTTCCGCATCTTCAACCCGCTGCGCCAGGCCGAGCGGTTCGATCCGCACGGCGAGTACATCGCCCGGTGGGCGCCCGACAGCGCCGACCGCGAACCCATCGTCGACCTCGCCGCCACCCGCCGCGACGCCCTCGACCGCTACGAGGACGTCAAGCGGGCGCGGCCGGAATGACCGGATGCCGGGACGCGTTGCTCCCGGTGATGAACTCCCCCGCACTCTCCGTCCTCGACCTCGTCCCCGTCCGCACCGGCCAGACCAGCGCGCAGGCGATCGCCGCCTCGCTCGCCCTCGCCCAGCGCGCCGACGAGCTCGGCTACCGCCGCTACTGGTTCGCCGAGCACCACAACATGCCCGCGGTCGCCTCGACCAGCCCGCCCGTGCTGACGGCGGTCGCCGCCGCCCGGACCCACCGGATCCGCGTCGGATCGGGCGGGGTCATGCTGCCCAACCACTCCCCGCTCGTCGTCGCCGAGCAGTTCGCCGCCCTCGAGGCCGTCGCCCCGGGTCGGATCGACCTCGGCATCGGGCGCGCGCCCGGCAGCGACCCCGTCATCACGCAACTGCTGCGCATGAGCGGCACCACGAGCGACGTCGACCGCTTCCCCGACCACATCCGCGACATCCTCGCGCTCGCCTCGCCCGAGGGCGCGACCGTGCGCCTGGCGGGACGCCCGGACGGCGAGGACCGGTATGCGATCCACGCGACCCCCGCCGCGACCGGCACGCCGGAGCTCTGGCTGCTCGGATCGAGCGACTACTCGGCCCAGCTGGCCGCCGCCTTCGGCCTGCCGTACGTCTTCGCGAACCACTTCTCCGGCGAGGGCCTGGAGCGCGCGCTCGACCTGTACCGGCAGAACTTCCAGCCGTCAGAGACGCTCGCCGCGCCGCGCACGTTCCTCACCGCGAACGCCGTCGTCGCCGCGACCGTCGCCGAGGCAGAAGAGCGGATGCTGCCGCAGGCCCGCATGATGGCGCGCCTGCGCGGCGGGCGCCCGCTGACCGCGCTCGAGACCGTCGAACAGGCCGCGGCGGCCGAGGCATCCGATTCCCTCGCCGCTCCCCTGCTCGACGCGCTGCGCCGGCGCTGCTTCGTCGGCGAGCCCGCCGACGTGCGCGAGCGGCTGGCGCAGTTCGCCCAGACGCACGGCGTGGACGAGATCATGCTCTCCCCCGTCGCCGGTGCCTACGACGCCGAGCCGATGGACGCGGCATCCGGCCGCCTGCAGACCCTCGAGCTGCTCGCCGGCTGACCTTCGCCTGCCGGTCGGCACCCGACCCCCGCGTTCAACAGTCGCCCGCGCACAAAGCCACGACCCCAGACCGTGCCCAACCGACTGCCGAAACCGAGCGCCGGCGCGAACCGCACGTTCAACAGTCGCCCGCGCACAGTGCCATGAACCCACACCGTGCCCAACCGACTGCCGAAACCGAGCGGCGGCGCGAACCGCACGTTCAACAGTCGCCCGCGCACAGTGCCACGACCCCAGACCGTGCCCAACCGACTGCCGAAACCGAGCGCCGGCGCGAGGCGAGGAGCCTGCCCGGGAAGAGCTAGACGGGCTCGCCGGAGATGAGGCCCCGCAGCCAGTCGCGCGCCTCGACGAACACCTCGTCGGAGTAGCGGTCGGGATAGTGCACGACGGCCCGATCGGCGCGCGGATACGACCCGAGGAAGATCACCTTCGGGCTGAATCGGCGAAGGCCCAGCAACGCATCGGCCATGCGCTCGTCCTCGATGTGGCCGTCGGCGTCGATGACGAAGCGGTAGCGGCCGAGCGCATCGCCGATCGGCCGCGACGCCAGCAGCGACAGGTTGACGCCGCGGGTCGCGAACTGCTCCAGCAGCTCGAGCAGGGCCCCCGGGTGATCCTCGGGCAGCTCCACGATGAGCGACGTCTTGTCCGCACCGGTCGGCGGCGCCGGGGGCACCGTGCGACTGACCAGAACGAAGCGCGTCACCGCGTTGGCGTTGTCGCCGATACCGCCGTCGCCACCCGCCAGCAGCTCGAGGTCATAGTGCTCCAGGATGCCGGGGGGCGCGATGGCCGCGTCGGCGTCGCTGACGCCGTCGACGATGCCGACGGCCGAGGCCACGTTGCTCGCCGCCGGCAGGTGCGCATGCTCCGGAAGGTTCGCGCTCAGCCACTGCAGGCACTGCGCATACGCGACGGGGTGCGCCGCGACGAGCGACACGTCCGACAGCCGCGTTCCGGGCCGGCCGACGAGCACGAAGCTGACCGGCACCAGGTATTCCCCCACGATCCGCAGGCCGGGCATGGTCGCCAGGGCATCCTGCGCGGTGGAGACCCCGCCGTCCACGGAGTTCTCGATCGCGATCATCGCGGCATCCGACCGCCCCTCGACGACGTCGGCGAGCGCCTCGCCGACGTTGCGGACGGGCCGCCAGATCTGGTCGCGCGCCTCGGTCACCTGCGCCAGCGCCGCCTCGGTGAAGGTGCCCGCCGGCCCCAGGTAGCTGTACGTGCGGCGGGTCGGGGCGGACGCCGCCGGTGCGACGGTCGTCGGGGGCGCGGAAGTCACGGACGACAGCCTACGCTGAAGGGGTGAACCGCCGACTCGCCCCCCTCGCCGTCGCCGCTGCTCTCCTGACCGCCGGGACCCTCGCGCTCAGCGCGTGCGCTCCGGAGGACCCCTCGGCCTCACCCACGCCGTCCGCGACCTCGACACGGACCGGGAGCGCCACGGCATCCGCCACCCCCTCCGCGACCCCGTCGGAAACGCCGGACGCAACGTGCCTCGTCGGCGACTGGACGATGGGCCAGGAGGAGCTCGTCGGCTTCTACGACGACGTCAACGAGTTGATGGCCGGCGCGGGCGTCAGCTTCGCCCCCGAGGGCAGCGCGAACCTCACCCTCGGCGCCGACGGCACCTTCGTGTGGGCGCCGGCGGCGACGGTGACCGCCGCGGTGTCGGGCACGACGATCCTCATCACCTTCGGCGGCCAGATCGACGGCACCTACACCGCGACGGCGGACCACGTCTCCACCGCCACCCAGAACACCGCGGGGCTGCAGGTGTCGGCGACGATCGACGGCACGCCGACGGATGCCGGGGCCATCAGTGAAGAGATCGCGGGCGCCCCGGTGACCGACGCCTCGTACACGTGCAGCGGCGACACGCTGACCCTCGAGAGCGCGATCGCGGGCGGGACCGCGACGAGCGTGCTCCACCGGCGCTGAGCGTTCGACCCGCGGTACGGGGCGGTGTCGCCGTGGCGGGAGTGTTTCGCCGTCGCGGTGCGTCGGCGCGGCGGCAGTGACAGACTGTCGGCATGAGCCGTGCAGGACAGCCCGCCGAAGCATCCGACCTCATCGACATCGATGAGCTGATCGCCGCCTACTACGACCGCAAACCCGACGCCTCGGTGCCCGAGCAGCGCGTCGCGTTCGGGACGAGCGGGCACCGCGGGTCGAGCCTGTCGACGAGCTTCAACGAGGACCACATCCTCGCCACGACCCAGGCGATCGTCGACTACCGCGCGTCGCAGGGCATCACCGGACCGCTGTTCCTCGGACGCGATACGCATGGCCTGTCGCTGCCGGCCGAGCGCACCGCGGTGGAGGTGCTGGTCTCGAACGGCGTCGACGTGCGGGTCGACTCGCGGGATGCCTGGGTGCCGACGCCGGCGCTCAGCCACGCGATCCTGACCTACAACAAGGGGCGCGCTGCCGACGACCCCGGCCGGGCCGACGGCATCGTGGTGACCCCGTCGCACAACCCGCCCCGCGACGGCGGCTTCAAGTACAACCCGCCGCACGGCGGCCCCGCCGACACCGACGCCACCGGATGGATCGCCGACCGCGCGAACGCACTCATCGCCGCCGGGCTCGAGGGCGTGAAGCGCACCCGGTTCGCAGACATCGACGCCGACGGGCTCGGCTCGTACGACTTCCGCGAGGGCTACGTCGCCGACCTCGCGAACATCATCGACGTCGAGGCGATCCGCCGGGCCGGCATCCGCATCGGAGCTGACCCGCTGGGCGGCGCGTCGGTCGAGTACTGGGCCCTCATCGGCGAGCGCTACGGGCTGGATCTCACCGTCGTGAACCCCGAGGTCGACCCGACGTGGCGCTTCATGACGCTCGACTGGGACGAGAAGATCCGCATGGACCCGTCGTCGCCGTCGGCGATGGCCTCCCTCGTCGCGCGGCGGCACGAGTACGACATCCTGACGGGCAACGACGCCGACGCCGACCGGCACGGCATCGTCACGCCGGACGCCGGTCTCATGAACCCCAACCACTACCTCGCGGTGGCGATCGACTATCTGTGCGCGCATCGACCGCAGTGGCAGGCCGATGCCGCCGTCGGCAAGACCCTCGTGTCGTCGATGATCATCGACCGCGTCGTCGAGGGCCTCGGGCGGCGGCTGCTGGAGGTCCCCGTCGGGTTCAAGTGGTTCGTCCCCGGACTGCTCGACGGCTCGGTCGTCTTCGGCGGCGAGGAGTCCGCGGGAGCATCCTTCCTCCGGTTCGACGGGGGCGTCTGGACGACCGACAAGGACGGCATTCTGCTGTGCCTGCTGGCATCCGAGATCCTCGCCGTCACCGGCAAGACGCCGTCGCAGCGGTACGCGGAGCTCGAGGCCGAGTTCGGCGCATCGGCGTATCAGCGGGTGGATGCCCCCGCGACGCCGGCGCAGAAGGCGGCTCTCGGGAAGCTGTCGGGCGACGCCGTGACGGCGACGGAACTCGCCGGCGAGCCCATCACGGCGAAGCTGTCGCACGCGCCCGGCAACGGCGCCGCGATCGGCGGCCTCAAGGTGCAGACCGAGCACGCGTGGTTCGCCGCCCGCCCGTCGGGCACCGAGGACGTGTACAAGCTGTACGCCGAGTCGCTGCGCGGTCCCGAGCACCTCGCCGAAGTGCAGGCCGAGGCACGCGCCGTCGTCGCGGAGGCCCTGGGCGGCGTGTGAGGCGCCGCGCGGCACGTCTCATCGCTTCCTCCCCAGCCGGGGGTAGACAGGAGGTTCTCCACGTTTCGGTTCACGTCGCACACGCTGTCGGCAGCTCGCGCTACCGTCGTGACAGCGCCGCAGCCGAGCGGCAGAATGGGGGTATGACCGTGACACCGGAGATCATCGGCGTGATCATCGCGGCGTTCGGCGCTGCCGCGACGGTCCTCGGCGGCGTCGCCGCCCTCAACGCGCGGATGGTGCACCGGATCGATGCCCGGTTCGACCGGCTCGAAGCCGACGTCGTCGAACTCAAGGTCGCCGTCGCGCGACTCGAGGGACCTCAGCCCCGCCTTCTTCGCCCCTGACGTGACGCCTCAGGGCGGTCAGCGGGCGCGCGCCAGCGCCGCGCCGGCGGCGCGCAGCCAGTCTGCGGGTGCGGACAGCGAGGCTTCGGGCGATCCGGCGAGTTCCGTCAGTGAGACGGATGCCGCGAAGGCCGAGGTGTCGGCATCCGCCGTGATGCGCCCCGCGACCAGCGCGGCGGGCACGCCCGACGCCGACGCCAGCTGCGCGACGAACGCGGGCACCTTGCCGGCGGCGGACTGCCCGTCGTACGAGCCCTCGCCCGTGATCACGAGGTCCGCGGCAGCGATCGCCTCGGCCAGGTGAATCAGCTCGGCGACGCGTTCGGCACCCCGCACGAGCTCAGCCCCCCACGCCAGCAGCCCGAACCCGGTGCCCCCCGCCGCGCCCGCGCCGGGGGTGCTCGGATCCAGCGCGCGCGCCGACTGCGCCCGTTGCTGTCCAGCGGGCCCGCTATCTGCGGGAGATATCGGGCGCGCTCGGCGAGAAGGGGCGCGCTCGGCGTCAGAGGGGGCAGAGGGGGCGGCGTCGGCAGCGGGGGTCACCAGCCCGGCGAGCCGGGCGAGGGCGGCGTCGGCGATGGCGACGGCCTCGGCATCCAGGCCCTTCTGCGGGCCGAACACCGCGGCGGCGCCGGCGGGGCCGCACAGCGGGTTGGTCACATCCGACAGCACGATCGCGCCACCGGGCGGCAGGGGGCTCAGGCCCGACAGGTCGGCCTCCGCGAGCGCAGCGAGCCCCCGCACGCCGGGCGCGACCGGGGCGCCGGACGCGTCGGCGAACCGCGCGCCGAGCGCCGTCAGCATCCCCACGCCACCGTCGGTCGACGCGCTCGACCCGATGCCGAGCACGAGCCGCTCCACGCCGTGGTCGAGGGCCGCGGCGATCGCCTCGCCGAAGCCGCGGGTGTCGGCATCCCACGGGCGCAGCCCGCCGGCATTCGCCTGCAACAGCTCGATGCCGCTCGTCGAAGCCAGTTCCACGACACCGGTGCCGTCGGGCAGCAGCAGCCAGGCTGCCGGGACCTCGCGCCCGTGCGGCCCGCATACCGTCACGGGCATGCGCCGGGCGCCGGGCACCGCGGCGGCGAACGCGTCGAGGGTGCCCTCGCCGCCGTCCGCCATCGGCAGCAGCACGATCTCATCGGCGCCCCGCACCTCGACCCAGCCGTCCCGCACAGCGGCGGCCGCATCGGCCGCGCCGATCGAGCCCTTGAAGCTGTCGACGGCGACGACGACGCGCGTCATGCGTCGGCGGCGCCGCCGTCGCGCGGCGGGGTCGACTCGCGCAACAGGACCTCGAGGCGCAGCGCCGCCGGCTCCCAATCGGCATCCGTCGCGGCGTGCAGCGCCTGGTAGCCGACCTCCTCCAGCGGGATGCGGACGGTGGTCAGCGCCGGGGTGACGTCGCGACCGGTCGGGATGTCGTCGAACCCGGCGAGCGCGATGTCGTCGCCCGCCGCACGCCCGGCCTCACGCAGCGCCGACAACGCCCCGATCGCGACGACGTCGCTGATGCCGAAGACGACGGTGCCGGGCTCGACCCCGTCGGCGAGCGCCTGCGTCATGAGGTCGTGGCCGGACTCGCGCGTGAACCCGCCGCGCAGCACCGCGGCGACCTCTCCCCCGCCCGATCCGAACCCCGCGGTGAAGCCGGCGATGCGGTCGTCGCTGGTGACGACCCCCGACGCGGCACCGAGGACGAGCGCGCGACGGTATCCCCGCGCGGCGAGCGCCGCACCGAGCTCGGCCGCCCCGCCGCGGTTGTCGATCGCGACGCCGCGCACGACGTCGCTCCCGGTGCCGAGCGCGACCACGCGACCGCCGGCGGCGGCGAACTGGTCGAGCTCGTCGGAGAGGTCCGGCGCGATGTCCTTCGAGGCGCGGGATGCCGCCAGGATGAGCCCCCGCGGACGCTGGCCGCGCAGGGCACGCACCAGGCGCACCTCGCGTGCGGGGTCGCGCTCGGTGATGGCGACCGTGACGACGAGGCCCTCCTCGTCGGCGCCGCGTGCGACGCCCGAGGCGATCTCACCGAAGTAGGGGTCGGCGATGTCGGCGACCAGCAGGGCGATGATCGCCGAGGTGCCACGGGCCGTCGCCTGCGCCGACAGGTTCGCGGTGTAGCCCAGCCGCGCGGCGGCGGCCTGCACGCGCTCGCGGTACGAATCGGCCACCTTGCGCGTCGAGCCGTTGAGGGCGCGCGAAGCGGTCGCCAGCGACACTCCGGCCTCGCGCGCCACGTCATGAAGGGTGACGGCGCCGGCGCGCACGACGTCGGGACGCGCAGGTTCGGAGGTGTCGGTCACGATCGCGATTCTAGGAGGTGGGGGCTGACGGCGGCGGCGAAGCCGGCGGCGGTGCGGCGGACCGCCTCGAGGGGATCTGTCGCCCAGATCTCCTCGTTGAAGATCTCGACCTCGATGTCGCGGTCGTATCCGGTGGCCTCGACCGCGCGCGTGAGGGGGCCGAAGTCGATGACCCCGCCGCCCGGATAGTGGCGCGAGAGCAGCACGTCGGCAGGCAGCGGCGTCTTCCAGTCGCACACCTGATACGTGGCGATGCGACCCTCCGCACCGGCCCGCGCGATCGAGGCGATCACGTCGGGATCCCACCAGATGTGGAACGTGTCGACCGTGACTCCTACGGTGGCGGCGTCGAAGTCGGCCGCGATGTCGAGAGCCTGACCGAGGGTGGAGACGACGCAGCGATCGGAGGCGTACATCGGATGCAGCGGCTCGATCGCCAACTGCACCCCCGCCGCCGCGGCGTCGGGCACGAGCTCGCCGATCGCGTCGCGTACGCGCTCCCGCGCCCCGGCGAGGTCGCGCGAGCCGTCGACGAGCCCCCCGGCGACCAGCACCAGCACGGCCGTCGATCCCGGCGCCCCCGCTGCGGCGAGCGTCGCGGTCTCTTCGATCGCGACGCGGTTGTCGTCGATCGATGCGCGGCGGGCGGGACCCTCCGGCATGGTGAAGAAGCCCGACCGGCAGTGGGTCGTGAAGCGCAGACCGGAATCGGTCAGCATCCGCGCCGCGACGTCGAGCCCGACCTCCTGCACGGGCTCGCGCCACAGGCCGATCGCCTGCACCCCGGCATCCTGCGTCACGCGCAGCGCCGTCGCGAGGTCGGCGTACTTGATCGTGGCCTGGTTGATCGACAGGCGCGGGTCGACGGTGGCGGTCACGCGTCCACCCCGTTCAGCCAGAGCATGGCGTGCCAGCGGGATGCCGCGAGGTCGGGCTGCTCGAGGGCATGCGCCGCGTTGGCGAGCTCGACGATGCGCGACAGGTGCGGCAGGCTCCGCGCGGAGTGCAGGCCGCCGACCATCTGGAACGCGGCCTGGTGTCCGTTGAGCCACGCGAGGAACGCGACGCCGGTCTTGTAGTAGAACGTCGGCGCGGCGAAGACCTGGCGCGAGAGCGCCTCGGTCGGAGCGAGGATCTCGAGGTAGCGGGCCGCATCCCCGGCATCCAGCGCCTGGATCGCGGCGGACGCGACGGGCGTGAGCGCGGCGAACGCCCCCAGCAGGGCATCGGAGTGCTGTCGCGTCGCGCGCAGGTCGCGCTGCGGCTGCGCGGCGGCGGGCACGTCGCCGCCGCCGATGAGGCCGACGTAGTTGAAGTCGTCGCCGGTGAACATCCGCACCCCCTCGGGGAGGCGCTCGCGCACCGCGACCTCGGACTCGGCATTCAGCAGGCTCATCTTCACGCCCGCGACCTTGCCGGGGTTCTCCTTGATGATCTGCAGCAGCACGTCGGATGCCGCGGGCCACTCCGTCGAGCCGAAGTAGCCCTCGAGCTGCGGGTCGAACGCCGTGCCCAGCCAGTGCAGCACGACGGGGGTCGTCGCCCGCTGCAGCACCTCGCGGTACACCCGCCGGTAGTCCTCCGCGCCCTCCGCGACGCGCGCGAGGTGGCGGGAGGCCATGAGGACGGGGCCCGCGCCCTGCTCCTCGGTGAACTCCAGCTGCTCGCGGTACGCCGAGATGACCTCGTCGATCGTGAGGTGCTCGGCCTCGACGTGATCGGTGTTGACGCCGACCACGACGGAGCCGCCCTCCTCGCGCGCGACCTCGGCCGAGCGCGCGATGAGCTCGCGGGTGGCCGCGGCATCCAGCCCCATGTTCCGCTGCGCGGTGTCCATCGCGTCGGCGACGCCCAGCCCCCACGAGTACACGTGGCGGCGGAAGGCGAGCGTCGCGTCCCAGTCGATCTCGGCGGGCCGGCCCGGGGTGTTGTCGCCGTGCACGACGGGGACCACGTGCGCCGCCGCATACGCGACCCGCGCGCGCAGCGGCGCCGGGGGCTTCGCGTAGCCCGGCGCGGCGTTCAGCGGAACGGTGGTGGTGGCGCCGTCGGCGGCGAGGAGGGTGAGGCTCGTCATGTCCAGGCTCGGTTCGTGTCGGGGCGGTGTCGAGGGTGGTGCGCGCTGCGGCGGCCGCGCTCAGTCCAGGCTCAGCGCGGGCAGCTCGATCTTGCGGCCCTCGGTCGAGGACTGCAGGCCCGCCTCGGCCAGCAGCACGCCGCGGGCACCGGCGAGCAGGTCGAAGGGGTAGTCGGTGCCCAGCACGTACGACGCGAGGAACTCCTCCCACTGCTGGCGGAAGCCGTTGAGGAAGATCTCGTTCGTGGGGACCTGCGCCCAGTCGGCGTCGTAGTCGTGCTCGTCGGCGAGATCGGGGTTCCACACCGGCTTCGGTGTGGCGTTGCGGTGCTGGATCTTCGCGCCGAACAGGCCCACGACGGCGGAGCCGTGCGTGCCGTCGACCTGGAACTGCACGAGCTCGTCGCGGTCGACGCGCACCGTCCACGAGGAGTTGATCTGCGCGATGACGTCGTTCTCGAGCTCGAAGACGCCGTAGGCGGCATCTTCCGCGGTCGCCGTGTAGTGCTCGCCCCGCTCGTCCCAGCGATCGGCGATGTGGATCGCCGCCTGCGCGTACACGCTCTTCACGCCGCCGAAGAGGTTCTCGAGGATGTAGTTCCAGTGCGGGAACATGTCGACGATGATCCCGCCGCCGTCTTCGGCGCGGTAGTTCCAGCTGGGCCGCTGCGCGGGCTGCCAGTCGCCCTCGAACACCCAGTAGCCGAACTCGCCGCGCACCGACAGGATGCGGCCGAAGAACCCGGAGTCGATGAGGCGGCGGAGCTTCTGCAGGCCCGGCAAGTAGAGCTTGTCGTGCACGACGCCGGTCTTGACGCCCGCGGCGGCGGCGAGCTTCGCGAGCTCGAGCGCTTCCTCGACCGTCTCGGCGGTGGGCTTCTCGGTGTAGATGGTCTTGCCGGCGGCGATCGCCTTCCGCAGCGCCGTGGCGCGGGCCTTCGTCACGAGGAAGTCGGCGTAGATCTCCCACTGCGGGTCGGCGAGGGCTGCGTCGAGGTCGGTGGTGTAGTCGGCGATGCCGTGCTGCGCGGCGATCTCGGCGAGCTTGCCCTCGCTGCGGCCGACGAGCAGCGGACGGACGGTGATCTTCGACCCGTCGGGCAGCTCGATGCCGCCCTGATCGCGGATCGCGAGGATCGAGCGGACGAGGTGCTGGCGGTACCCCATGCGGCCGGACACGCCGTTCATGATGATGCCGATCTCGCGCACCGGCGCCGCCGAGGTGGCCGCGGGGGTGGGGAGGGTTGTCGTCTCTGACACTGTGGTTCCTTCGTTGATCCCGGAATTCAAGGCGGTAAACGCTTTCCAATGCTGTCACTGTGCCACGGGAATGCGCTTTCCGCAAGTAAGTGGTGCGCGGGACTACCCCGCGGCGGCGTTCGTCAGGCGGACGAGCCGCCGCTCCCCGATCGCGACGAGCGCGAACGCGACGAGCCCGGCGGCGGGGATCGCCAACGGCAGGAACTGCCAGGTCACGACGGCCGCAAGGGTCACCGCGACGAGCGTGTACGCCGCACCCGACACGTCGGCGCGCACGACGCGCGGGGCGACCCGCATCAGTTCGCGCCATCGCGCACCCGGCGACCAGAGGCTCGCGGCGGTGAGCATGAGCGTGAGCGCGCCCGCGCCGACCGCAACAGCGACCACCGCGACGATCCTGGCCGCCGTCTGCGGCAGGGCGCCACCGGCGCTGAGCGCGAGGTCCATTCCGATGACTCCCGCGAGCGCCAGCGAGGCCGCGCCGACCCCGAGCGCACCGGGTAGTGCGGCGCGCGCATCGCGGAAGAACCCGGACGCGGGTGTCGCCTCCGCGTGCACGTACCGGCGCAGATGGGCGGACCCCGCCGCGACGGCGGCCGGCCAGGTCACGAGCGGCAGACTGACGATCGCCATGAGCACGCCCACCCAGAGGACCTCTCCGAAGAGCGCGAACTTCGCGACAGCCCCCGGCCACCGCAGCACGCTGCCATCGACGTCGGGCCGGCGTCGGCGAGCACGGGGCATCCGCCGGCTCATCCCTTCAGCCCCTGCGTCGACACGCCTTCGACGAGGAAGCGCTGGAAGATGATGAAGAAGATCAGGATCGGCAGCAGCGCCAGCACCGAGACCGCGACCGTGGCCCCGTAGTCCGATGTCGAGGTCTGGTCGTTGAAGACGCGGAGCGCCAGCGGAAGCGGATACAGCTCCGTCGAGTTGAGATACAGCAGCGGTCCCAGGAAGTCGTTCCAGCTCCAGATGAACGCGAAGATCGAGGCTGTCACGAGCGCTGGCTTGACCAGGGGAAGGATGATCGACCAGTAGATCCGCCAGTGCCCGCATCCGTCGATCCGGGCTGCCTCATCCATGTCGCGCGGCAGCGCGCGGATGAACTGCACGATCAGGAAGACGAAGAACGCCTCGGAGGCGAGGAACTTGCCGAGCAGCAGCGGGACGAACGTGTCGACCAGGTCGAGGCTCCGGAACAGCATGTACTGAGGGATGATCAGCACGTGGAACGGCAGCAGCAGCGTGCCGATCATGACGGCGAACCACACGCCCGAGCCCTTGAAGCGGATCCGCGCGAACGCGTACGCCGCGAGCGAGGCGGACATCACGGTGCCGATGACCGACCCGATCGCCAGGATGAAGGAGTTCGCGAAGAACTGCCAGAGCGGTACGCCGCCGACACCCTCCATGACCTTGAAGTAGTTGTCGATGGTGGGGTTGTGCGGGAAGAATCCCTGGTTCGCGCCGAACTCCGCCGTCGGCTTGAACGAAGCCGAGATCATCCACGCGAGCGGATACAGGATGATCGCGGTCAGCACGAGCATGACGACGATCCAGACGACCGTCTGCCACGTCGAGCGCTTGGCGAATCGTCGCCGCGGCGGGATCGCTCCCTTCGGCAGGACGGCGGTGATGGTCTCGAGGGTGGGGGCGCTCATCGGTTGTCTCCCGCGTAGTGCACCCACGAGTTCGAGGTGCGGAACATGACGAAGGCGATCACGGCGACGACGATCAGCAGTGCCCACGCCATCGCGGACGCGTATCCCATCTGCGCGTTGGTGAACGCCCGGGTGTAGAGGTACACGGTGTAGAAGTTGGTCGCGCCGGCCGGGCCGCCGGTGCCCGAGCCGATGATGTACGCCGAGGCGAAGATCTGGAACGCGTGGATCATCTCGAGCAGCAGGTTGAAGAAGATGACCGGGGAGAGCATCGGCAGGGTCACGCTGCGGAACTTGCGGAACGGGCCCGCGCCGTCGACGGATGCCGCTTCGTAGAGCTCCTGCGGAACCTGCTTGAGGCCGGCCAGGAAGATGACCATCGGAGCCCCGAACTGCCACACCGCGAGCAGGATCATCATGGGGAGGATGAGGGCGGGAACGCCGACCCATCCTCCGATGTCGATGCCGATCGTGCTGAGCGCGGAATCGACGGGACCGCCGGTGGAGAACATCGCACGCCACACGATCGCGATGCTGACGCTCGCGCCGATGAGCGACGGCGCGTAGAAGGCCGATCGGAAGAAGCCCGTGCCGCGGCTGCGGAAGTTGAGGAGCATCGCGACCCCGAGCGCGGCGGCGAGCTTGATGGGCGTGCCCACGACGACGTAGATGAGCGTGATGCGCACCGAGTCCCACCACACGTCGTCCTGCAGCATGCGCTCGAAGTTGCCGAAACCGATCCACTTCGGCGGGCTGAAGATGTTGTAGTTCGTGAACGCGAGATACAGCGAGAAGAGCATCGGACCCGCGGTGAGCACGAAGAACCCGATGAGCCACGGGGAGAGGAACAGGTAGCCGGCCGCGTTCTCGCGTCGACGCAGGCTGATCGAGCGGCGGGGGGCTCCCCCCGCCCGGCGGCGGTTCGCCGGGCGGGGGGCGGTCTCGACCGCTTCACCGAGTTCGATCACAGCGTTCGATTCCATAGCCATGGTGTGTCTCCTTGGTCGTGCAGGGTCAGCCCTGCAGCACGACGTCCGCTTCGTCGAAGAACTGCTTCACCGCTTCGTCGACCGTGATCGACCCGAGGCCGAGGGCCTTGCCGAGATCCCAGAACTTCTGCTCGAGCGCGCCGTAGCCGACGACGGGAACCGGCGGAGCGTCGCCGATGCGGTCGGCGACCGACTCGAGGTAGTCGGCGACCTGCTTGTCCGCGCCCTCCAGCTGGGCGCCGGCGAGCTTCGACGAGGATGCGGGGTAGCCGAGGGTCGTCCCGAAGATCTCGCCGGCCTCCGGGCTGTTCACGACGTAGTTCAGGAAGATGGCGGCCGCTTCGGGGTGCTCGGTGTTCGCCGAGATCGCCATCTGCAGGCCGGCCTGACGGTAGAGGTCCTTCGAGCCTTCCTTCGCGGTGGGCGGTGCGACCAGCGAGATCGACGACGCTCCGGAGTCGGCGAGGTAGCCGCCGAGGAAGTTGCTCCAGCTGGTCTCGGTGGCGGTCAGTCCCGCGCCGAAGCCCGACTTCGGACTGATCTCCTCGAGCTTGCTCTGCGGGATCGTGATGCCGTCGCGAAGCTCCTGCCCCGACTCCCAGAACTCCTTCAGCTCATCCTCCGTGAAGCCGAGCTGGCCGTCGTCCGTGTACAGGTTCTTGCCGTCTGCGCGCAGCACGAGCTCGAAGGTCTGGATGCGCTGCGTCACGTCGGTGCCGCCGTAGACGGCGCCGCCGGTCTTGTCCGTGACGCCCTTCATCCAGTCGTAGAAGTCATCGAACGAGGTGCCTCCCTCCGGCTCCGTGAGTCCGTTCGCCGCGATGAGGTCGTCGTTGACGAAGTTGGCCCACGCACTGTAGCCGGTCGGCAGCGAGTACTGCGTGCCACCCAGCTGTCCGGTGCCCAGCAGCGAGTCGTCGAAGGTCGAGAAGTCGATGTAGTCCTTGACGGTGTCGAGGTCGAGGACGTAACCCGGCTCGCCGTACTGACGCAGGTAGCTGTCGGAGAACTGCCAGACGTCGGGAAGACCGCCGCCGGCGGCCTCGGTCTGACGCTTCTCCCAGTACGCCGCGAAGTCGGTGAACTGCCCGTTGATCGTGATGTTCGGATATTCCTCGTTGAAGGCGTCGATCAGCTTCTGGTAGCGGGCGGCGCGGTCGTCGTTGCCCCACCACGTGAAGTTGAGCGTGACCTTCTCGTCAGGGTCGTACGAGGCGGCGGGGGTCGAACTGCCGGAGCAGCCGGCGAGTGCCAGCGCGGCGCCGGTGACGAATGCGACGGCGGCCACCACCTTCTTGGTGCTGAACATCTTTGTCCTCTCTTGAACGTCCGCGTTCGTGAGTCGCTGCGCGAACGTTCGTTGTCCGTGTGTGCGGGATCGCGCTGCCGTCAAGCCCGGAAAGCGCTTGCCGGTAACCGTACTACGCGTTGAAACGATTCGCAAGAAGAATCGGCAAGCGTTTTCCGTTCGTTATTCGAACGCGGCTCCGAGACGCTCATCCCGGCGCCTCCGTCGCGCGCATGTCGGCGACGGGGCTCGCGAACCCGCGTCGATGCGTGGGGTGCGCGGCGAGCATCGCAGGGGTCACCACCGCGCCGTCGGCTGCCGCCGAGGCGTAGATGGCTGCCACCAGCTCGAACGACCGCGCCGGCTCGTCGGCCGTCGGCGGCAGGGGCCCGTCCCCCAGCAGGGCGTCGAACACGTCGCGCAGCAGCGGCCCGTGATCGCTGCGCTCCTCCGCGTCCGGCAGCGCCCACCTCGCGGCTTCGTCCTCGTGGCCCGGAGCCGGAGTGATGCGCCAATTCTCGTGACCGTGGCCGTACAGGTGGTCGACAGTGACGGTCGCCTTCTGCGTATCGATGCGGATCGAGCTCGTCTGCCGCGGCGACACGGCACTCGTCACGACCTGCGCCACGACGCCATTCGCGAACGTGATGGTCGCCGTCGAGGCATCCTCCGTCTGCGTCTCGCGGTCCAGGCGCCACAGGCGCCCCTGCACCGTGACCCAGTCGCCGAGGAGATGCGCGAGCAGATCGAGCTGATGGATGCCGTGGCCGAGCGTCGTCCCGCCGCCCTCGGTCTCCCACTTGCCGCGCCACGGCGCGGCGAAGTACTCCGCGTCCCGGTACCAGAGCGTCTGACAGACCGCGAGCAGAGGCCGGCCGAGCTCACCCTCGGCGAGCAGTCGCCGCACGTGCGCAGCGGCCGTGCCGGTGCGCTGCTGGAACACGACCGCGAGCTGCCTGCCCGCCGCCACGGCGGCGGCGCGCATCTCGTCCAACTCGTCGAGCGAAGGCGCGGGCGGCTTCTCGACGATGACGTGCGCGCCCGCGGCGAGGCTCGCGAGTGTCTGCTCTCGGTGCACGCCGGGCGGTGTGCAGATGAGCATGACATCGGGATTCTCGGCGGCCAGCAGGGAGTCGAGCGTGTCGTAGACGGCCGGGTGCCCCCACTGGGCGGAGAACTCCTCGGCCGTGCCGCGCGTCTGATCGGTCACCGCGACGAGCGCAGCATGCGGATGGCCTTCGATGGCGCGGGCGTGCAGGTGTGCGACAGCGCCGGTGCCGACGATCGCGCAGCGGAGGGACCGGGTCATGCGACCTCCTCGGGGGTGTGGGCGGCGACGGATGCCGGGTGGCGCAGCTCCGCGACGAGGGTGGCGCCGACCGTGTCGGCGTGACGGGCGACGTCCCGGTCGCCCACCACGACCGCCGCTGCCAGCACGAGGGTGCCGCCGGGCGGCAGCACGGTCTCGTGGAAGAAGAACGGCGCCGGGTTCAGCCCCGCGTATTCCGCGCTGCGCGCGAACCACGGGTTGCCGGCGGGCGTGACGGGATCGGCGGCGTCGAGCATCAGAACCCCCACGTCGGCGGCCGGCGCCTGGAAGGCGAGCCAGGGACCGGGCTCGCCGCGAGCGGCGTCGCCGACGGGACCGCCCGGAGCGACGATATCGCCGCCCGTGAACAGGGAGGGTCCCCGCCAGAAGAGCCCCGCGTAACCGGCGTTGTCGCGCCCCTCGGTCGTCGGGGAGCCGAACGCCAGCGGGGCCGCGGTCCTGTTGCGCAGCGCGCTGCGCCAGGTCAGCGCCCAGGTCGCCTCGTCGACGGGCCTCGCGGTCAGCGAGCGGCGCTCGCCGAGGACCGGCTCGCCGTCCGCCGAGCTCCAGTCGAGGGTCTCCTCGATCCGCGCTGCATCGAGGGGACCGTCGGCGTGCGCGAAGGCGCGGTGCACCTGCGCACCGTTGTTCGGCAGCTGCACGTAGCCGACGCCGCGCCGATAGCTGGGTCCGCCCCAGAAGTTGTGCTCCCCGACGACGGGGAGGGCGAGAGAGAGGCCTTTGTGCCAGACGTGGTCGTCGGGCCGGTACGCGGTCGCGTCGAGTCCGCCTCGCGTGCGCAGCAGGGCATAGGAGCGCGGCGATTCGATCCGCGGCTCGACGGGCCGGTAGACGTACTCCGCGAGGACGGCGCCGCCGTCGCGCAGGCGGACGCGGCCGGTGCCGTCGTCATCGAAATGCATGCGTCCTCCGCGTCGAGGTTGGGGTTCACGCCAGCCTAGGACGTGGAGAGGGAAAGCGCTATCCGGCGGGCGTCCTGTTCCCCTAGGATGCCACTCGACCCGCATCCGATCGACAGGAGGCACCCGCGCATGGTCGAATCCTCGGCATCCGCCCCCACCTTCTCCGCCGCGTTCGACTGGGCGCGCCGCCACGTGGATGCGGGGCGGCTTCCCTCGGCGGTCGTGGGCATCGCGACCGCCGAGGGCACCGTCGCCCTCGACGCGTTCGGCGGCGGTGCGGGCCGCCCCGCCCGCACCGACGACGTGTACCGGCTGTTCTCGGTGACGAAGCCCCTCGTCGGCATCGCCGCGGCGCGTGCCGTCGAACGCGGGCTGCTGACACCGAACACGCCGCTCGCCGACGCGGTGCCGGGCTTCGGCGCGAACCGCGACGACATCGTGCGGCTGTGGCACCTCGCGAGCCACACGTCGGGCATCTCCGAGCCGCCGTTGGACACCCCGCTGCCGCTCCGCGACGAACTCGTCGCGCGCGGGCGCGACTTCGCCGCCGGCACGGCCTCGCGCTACTCGACGCTCGCGTTCGAGGGCATCGCCGCGCTCCTCACCCACGTCACGGGGCAGACGTGGGATGCCGAGGTTTCGGCGTGGGCGCAGCAGATCGGCGCGACGGGGCTCACCCTCGACCCGGAGACCCGCGGGGAACAGCCGGCCCCCATCGCCGATGCGGCCGCCGCGGGCCTCGACCTCGACCGCTTCGTCGCGACGCGCGCACCCGGCGCCGGGCTGTCGGGCCGTGCGGCGGACCTGCTGGCGCTCGGCACCGAACTGCTGCGCGTCCACGGCGGCGCGCGGGACGGCATCCTGAAGCCGGAGACCCTCGCCATGATGCTCCGGCCGCTGACCGGCGACATCCCGCGGCTCGAGCCGTACCCGGCCGAACGCGGTCAGGACTGGGGCTTCACCTGGAACCTCCGCACCCGCGCACCCGGGCTCATCTCCCGGGATGCCTACGGGCACGGCGGCTGGTCGGGCACCGAGTTCTGGGTGCACCCCGAGGCGGGGGTCGCGTGGGTGCTGCTCACGAACCAGGCCATGCGCCCGGGCGTCGACACCGACGAGCTCGACAACGCGACGTCGCGGCGCTGTGACCCCCACGGTCACGCACGTCGGTTGGCCGGCGCCCGAGACTCCCGCGGCCCTGCCCGCGCCCGGCGAGGCTGCGCGCGGGCTGACGGTGTCCGATCGCGCGCTGCGCCGCAACGGGGTGGGATTCGTCCCGGTCTCGGGTGAGCTGCACTACAGCCGCCTGCCGCGCGAGCGCTGGGGCGAGCGGCTGCGCCAGCTGCGCGCCGCAGGGATCACGGTCGCCTCGACCTACGTGTTCTGGAACCACCACTCCGCCGCCCGCGGTCAGGCGCGCTTCGACGGGAACCTCGATGTGGCCGCGTTCGTCGACGAGGTCGCCGCGGCCGGCCTCGAGCTGATCCTGCGGATCGGCCCGTGGTGTCACGGTGAGACGCGCAACGGCGGATTCCCGCAGTGGGTGCAGGATGCCGCGGTGCACCACCGCAGCGACGACCCGGCCTACCTGGACCTCGTCCGGGAGTGGTTCGGCCGGCTGGCCGAGGCCCTCGACGGGCGCGCACAGCCGGGCGGGCCGATCATCGGCATCCAGCTCGAGAACGAGCTCTACGACCGCCCGGAGCACCTCGTGACGCTGAAGCGCCTCGCCCGCGAGGCGGGCCTCGCGGCGCCGCTGTGGACCGCGACGGCCTGGGGCGGCGCGCAACTGCCGGACGGCGAGGTGTTCCCGCTGTTCAGCGGCTACGCCGACGGTTTCTGGGTCGAGCCCGACGACGGCTGGGACCCGAGCTTCCGCGCGCACTACTTCTTCTCGCACGAGTGGGACGACCCCGGGGTCGGCGCCGACGTGCGCGCGAGCCAGGGGTTCGCGGCCGACCATGCGGATGCCGGACGCGCCACCGACCTGCACGGGTTCCCGCCGGCGACGTGCGAGTTGGGCTTGGGGATGGCGACGGCGTACCACCGTCGACCCGTGCTGAGCGCAGCCGACATCGCGGCGCTCGCGGCCGTCACGATCGGCAACGGCTCGGCGTGGCAGGGCTACTTCATGTACGTCGGCGGCCGAAACCCCGCGCCCGACCTGCAGGAGACGATCGCCTCCGGTTACCCCAACGACCTGCCCGAGTTCGGCTACGACTTCCACGCGCCGATCGGCCAGTCCGGCGACCTCCACGCCTCGGCCGCGCCGCTGCGGCGGCAGCACGCGCTGCTCGCCGCGTTCGGCGACCGGTTCGCTGGGATGACCTCGACGCTGCCGGACGCGCAGCCGACGGGGCCGGGCGACCGCGCGACGCTGCGCTGGGCGCTCCGGTCGGACGGCACGCGGGGCGTCGCGGTGATCGCCCACCACCAGCCGTATGAGCCGGTCTCCGCCGTCGCGGGCGCGCAGCTGCGCATCGCACTCGACGGCGAGACGATCACGCTGCCGGAGGTCGACATCCCGTCGGGCACGGTCGCGTTCTGGCCGATCGCGTGGCCGGTCGCCTCCTCCGATTCGCGGGTGGACTGGGCGACCGCGTCGCTGCTGACCGAGCTGGCCGCGCCGTCGGGACCGGTGCTGGTGCTCGTCGCCGAGCCGGGCATCGGGCCGCGCGTCTCGATCGACGGCGTCGTGCATGCCGGCGTCGGCATGTACGCCGCGGGGTCGGGGGCGGTGCTCGTGCTGTCCGCCGCAGACGCCGACGCGCTATGGGTGCGCGATGCTCCCGGTGGCCGCCTGCTGCTGCGGACCGGGGGCGAGCTCTCCTGGTCGGACGATGATCTGCTCGCGCGGGGCTCCGGCGCGGTCGAGGTGTTCGACACGGCGCGGGGCGGCTGGCGGACCCTCGACGCGGGGACGGGTGCCCCGGCATCCGCGCCCGTTCGCGCCGTGCCGCTCGCCGAGGCGGACGTCGATAGCCTGCCCGCGGACTACGGTTTCGGCGGCCGGCGCCACCGCGCTCCCGACCGCGACACCGTGGACGATCTCGCCGCCGTCTACCGGCTGGAGTTGCCGCCGTACACGCCCGCCGACGACGCCGTGCTCGACATCGACTGGGCCGGGGATGTCGCCGAGGTGCGGGCCGAGGGCCGCGTCACCGACGATCGGTTCTGGGACGGCGAGCGCTGGACGGTATCCCTGGCGGATGCCGGCCTCCACCCCGGCGACGAGGTGACCCTGCACGTGCTCCCCCTGTCCCCCCGCTCGACGGTCGGGTTGCCGGCGGCAGCGCGGGCGCACGTCGGCGCCGAGCCGCTGTGCCGCCTGGATGCCGTGACCATCCGCTCCCGCGGATCGTGGCGACGGGTGGCGGTCTCGTGACCGCCGACGGCGTGCGCGTCTACCCCGCGGCGCGGCCGAACGGGTCGGGCCTGGTGTGGGCGCACGGCGGCGGCTTCGCCGCGGGCGACCTCGACATGCCCGAGGCCGACCACGTCGCGCGAACGCTCGCCGAGGCGGGGACGACCGTCGTGAGCGTCGACTACCGGCTCGCCGTCGGCGGCGTGCGCTTCCCCGTGCCGCTCGACGATGTCGAGGCGGGGTGGCGGTGGACCTGGCAGCGGCGCGCGGAGCTGGGAATCGACCGGCTCGCGATCGGCGGCGCGAGCGCCGGCGGCAACCTCGCCGCCGCGGCGGCGCTGCGGCTCGCGAGCGGGCCCGATGCCCCCGCGCTCGTGGTGCTGGCGTATCCCACGCTGCTCGCGATCCAGCCGGCGCCGGACGCGGCGCTGCGCGCCGCCCTCGACGCGCACCCGGCCGCCGACCGCTTCGGGCCGAGCGTCGTGCGGAGCATGTACGAGAACTATCTGGGCGCGGCGGCCGAGACCGCCCCGGTCGCCGCCGCGCCGGGCCTTGCCACCGCCGCGGAGCTCGCCGACTACCCGCCGACGCTCATCGTGAACGCCGAGGTGGATGAGCTGCGGGTGTCGGCCGAGGTGTTCGCCGCGACGCTGCGCGCCGCCGGCCGCCCCGTCGAGCTCGTCACGCAGCCGGGCACCGACCACGGCTTCCTCAACCGCCCCGCCGAATGCGCGGACGCCGTGGCCGAGACCCTCGCCCTGTTGGCCGCCCGCATCGCCGGGCGCCGGATGCCGGATTCCGAGGAGATGGCGCGATAACGAGGACGCCACCTGCCGAAAACCTCCTCGGCATCCGTCATCTCCGCGGCATCCGCCGGCAGCCCGCCACCCGGCGCACCGCGGCGGCGCGGGCGGTTCGCGTCATGAAAGCAGGCGAAATCGACCCTCCGCCCCCTCCCGGCCGCCCGCAGGGCCGTTTCCGCCTGCTTTCGCAACGCCTCGGCTCGCACACCGCGCACCGGCCGCCCCGCGGGTCAGGAGTCGGTGTGCCCCAGGTCGAGGTCGGGCGCGAAGCGCAGCGCCTCGGCGGTGAGGGCCTCGAGCTCGAGCACGGTCACGACGTTCTCGCCGGCGCGGGTCGCGGGCGCCGGCACGAACAGGGTGTGCTGCGGGCCCGAGCGCCAGTAGCGGCCCAGGCAGAAGCCGTTCACCCAGACGAGGCCCTTGCCGAGTCCCTCGGTCGACAGCGCGAGGTCGGCCGGCTCATCGAGCACCACCGTCGCCTGGAACACGTTCGCCCCCGCCGCCAGTGGTGCCTCCGGCAGAGCGGATGCCGCCGCGAGCCCGTCGAGCGGCACGGCCGACGCCTGCCAGCCGCCGACCGGCGCACCGCGGAACGTCGCCGGCCCGATGAGTCCCTTGGGCTCGCCGATGCGCGAGCCGTAGTTGACCCGTCCCTCGTCCTCGACGAGCACCTCGACGACCCCGGTGCCGCGCGGCAGCGTGATCGCGAACGCGTGGTCCTCACGCGCGAGCACGCCGACCGGCGCGCCGTCGAGGCTCACCCACGCCCGGTCGCGCACCTCGGCGAAGGCGAGCACCCCGGCATCCGGCCCCTCGTCGAGCGTGACCCGGTAGCGCGCGAACCCGCGCGAGATGCCGAGCTCGTCCATCGTGGGCACGTCGCCGAAACCCTGCCACGCGGCCGGCGCGAGAGCATCCAGCCCGCCGACGCTGCGCAGCGCCGCGGGCGCCGGCACGGCGAACGGCGCCGGCGCGACCCGCGCGAACTCGGGCACCGGGGCGTACTTCGCGATGACCTCCCGGAACGCCCAGAACTTCTCGGTCGGGCGCCCGGCCTCATCGAGCGGCGCGTCGTAGTCGTAGCTCGTGACGGTCGGCTGGTAGACGCCCTTGTCGTTGGCGCCGTTCGTGAGCCCGAAGTTCGTGCCGCCGTGCAGCATGTAGATGTTGACCGATGCCCCGGCCGCGAGGAGGTCATCGAGTTCGCGGGCGGATGCCGCGGCATCCGTCGTGTGGTGATGCGCGCCCCAGTGGTCGAACCAACCGCACCAGAACTCCGAGCACATCAGGGGTCCGGTGGGCTGCTGGCGGCGCAGCGCCGCGAGCCGCTCGGTCGCGCGCGAGCCGAACGAGCCGGTCGCGAGGAGCCCCGGGATGTTCCCGGCGGCGAGCATGGCGGGCTCCGGCTGGTCGACGGTCGTGAGCGGCACGGTCGCACCGGTCTCGCGGAACAGGTCGGTGAGGGCCTGCAGGTAGGCGTGGTCCGCTCCGTAGGCGCCGTACTCGTTCTCGACCTGCAGCAGGACGACGGGTCCGCCGCGGTCGATCTGCAGCGGCGCGACGATCGCCATGACGGCGCGCAGGTACTCCGTCACCGCCGCCATGTAGCGCGGCTCGAGCGTGCGGACGCCGACTTCCGGGTCGCGGAAGAGCCACGCGGGGAATCCGCCGCCGTCGAACTCCGCGCAGATGTACGGGCCGGGGCGCACGATCGCGTGCAGGCCCTCCTCCTGCACCTCGCGCAGGAACCGGGCGAGGTCGAGGCGACCCGACGTGTCGAACACGCCCGGCTCGGGGCTGTGCTCGTTCCACGCGACGTAGGTCTCGATCGTGTTGAGGCCCATCATCCGCCCCATGCGGATGCGGTCGCGCCACTGGTCGGGGTGGATGCGGAAGTAGTGCAGGGCGCCGGAGATCACCCGGTGGGGCTCGCCGTCCAGAAGGAAGTCGTGCTCACCGATCTCGAACGAGTGCCTGCCCATGCCCGCCATGTTATCGAAAACACCGACCGGACCGGCCGGGTAGGCTGAACACTCGACGTGAGGAGCGACATGAGCTGGCTGGTCACCGGAGGCGCGGGATACATCGGGGCGCACGTCGTGCGCGCCCTGCAGGATGCCGGTCTCGACCCCGTCGTCGTCGACGACCTTTCCAGTGGGCACGCGGGCTTCGTCCCGGAGGACGCTCCCTTCGTGCAGGGCACGATCCTCGACCGCGACCTGCTGGTCGCCGCGATGCGCGAGCACGGCGTCACCGGGGTGATCCATGTCGCCGGCTACAAGTACGCCGGCGTCTCGGTGCAGCGCCCGCTGCACACGTTCGAGCAGAACGTCGAAGGCACCCGCGTGGTGCTGCAGGCGATGGCGGATGCCGGGGTCACGAGCATCGTGTTCTCCTCCTCCGCGGCGGTCTACGGGACCCCCGACGTGCCGCTGGTCACGGAGGACCTGCCCAAGCGGCCGGCGTCGCCCTACGGCGAGTCGAAGCTCATCGGCGAGTGGCTGCTGCGAGACCAGGCGGTCGCGACCGCGGCATCCGACGCACCGCTGCGACACACGTCGCTGCGCTACTTCAACGTCGTGGGCTCGGCCGATCCGGCCGTCTACGACACGAGCCCGCACAACCTCTTCCCGATCGTGTTCGAGAAGCTGCTGGCGGGCGAGACCCCGCAGATCAACGGCGACGACTACGACACCGAAGACGGCACGAACGTCCGCGACTACGTCCACGTGGGCGACATCGCCGCGGCGCACGTCGTCGCCGCCCAGCGCCTCGCCGCGGGCGAGCCGGTCGAACCGGCCTACAACCTCGGGTCGCAGAACGGACTGTCGGTGAAGCAGATCATGGACGCGATGGCCCGCGTCACGGGCATCGCCTTCACGCCGGCGATCGGCCCGCGCCGCCCCGGCGACCCGGACCGGATCGTCGCCACCGGCGAGCTCGCCGCCCGCGACCTCGACTGGCAGAACCGCTACACGGTCGACGACATGGTCCGCACCGGCTGGGAAGCCCGCCGCGCCGCGACCTCCTGACCCGACCGCCCCACCGGGCCGGGGCCGGTTGCCGGTCGCGCGCCTGTCGCGGGGCCGGATGCCGTCGCGCTGCCGGT
>JAEYAG010000017.1 GCA_023451265.1 Actinomycetes bacterium
ATCCTGACTCGGGGCTCGCAGCATCCACATCTCGCCGTGTGGGTGCGGCGCGGCGGGGTAGCTCAGTTGGTGAGAGCGCACGACTCATAATCGTGAGGTCGCGGGTTCAAGCCCCGCTCCCGCTACAGACAGCAGGTCAGGCGCCGAGCTTCTTCGAGGCCTTCTTCGCCGCGGAGTCGATCGCCTTCCGGGCCTGGTTCCGGGCCTTCCGCAGCGACGGGTCGTCCCACAATTCCTTGGCGGCGTGGCTGATCTCGCGGTAGCGGGCGCGACCCGCCTTCGCGCCGGCCACGTAGGCGACGAGCCCCACGGCGATCACGAGCAGCCAGGTCTTCAGGTTCGACATACGTGCACTCCTTCTTCTGTCGACGATGTCGCCGACGATCAGGTGCCCCACTGTAGGCGCGCTCCCCGGCGCGTGCCCGGGGGTTGACAGCTCCTGGGCTATCGCCCATACCCGCCGTCGGCGAACCGCGCAATCCCCTTCGCCGCCCCTTCGCGGCGCGCGAGTCTGAATCCATGGACACGACAGCCAATCCCGACGACCAGATCCCCACGAGCGACCTCCCCACGGCGGGACAGCAGCCCGACACGCAGGGCGCAGATCCCGTGACGGCCGAACTCGGCGACGACGGCCAGGGCGACATCGCTCCCGAGGACCTGCAGAACCCCACCGACACCGCGGAGCGCCCCGAGTTCACCGACGCCGACAACCTCGCCTCCCCGCAGGACCTGTACTCGTCGCTTCCGGTGGACGAGATCGCCGAAAGCGGCATCGAGGGCTGACCATGAAGGCGCTGACCTGGCAGGCCCGTCGTCGCGTCGAGGTCACGGAGGTTCCCGATCCCCGCATCGAGCAGCCGACCGACGCGATCGTCCGCATCACCTCGACCGCGATCTGCGGTTCCGACCTGCACCTCTACGAACTGATGGGGCCGTTCCTCGACCGCGGCGACGTCCTCGGTCACGAGGCCATGGGCGTCGTCGAGGAAATCGGTGCCGGCATCCGGAACCTGCGCGTCGGTCAGCGCGTCGTCGTGCCGTTCAACATCTCCTGCGGCGAGTGCTTCATGTGCGTGCGCGGACTGCAGTCCCAGTGCGAGACGACGCAGGTCCGCGAGTACGGCTCCGGCGCCGCGCTGTTCGGCTACACCAAGCTCTACGGTCAGGTCCCCGGCGGCCAGGCCGAGCGCCTGCGCGTGCCGCTCGCGGACTACAACACGATCCCGGTCGGCGACGAGCTCCCCGACGAGCGCTACCTCTTCCTCAGCGACATCCTGCCGACCGCCTGGCAGGGCGTGCAGTACGCGCACGTCCCCGACGGCGGCACGCTCGCCGTGGTCGGGCTGGGCCCCGTCGGCCAGTTCGCCGCGCGGGTCGGACGTCACCTCGGCTACGAGGTCATCGGCATCGACCCCGTACCCGAGCGCCGCGCCATGGCCGAGCGCCACGGCATCCGCACCCTCGATCAGGAGGGTGCCGTCGAGGCGGTGCTCGACGCGACGGAGGGGAGAGGGGCGGATGCCGCGGTCGACGCCGTCGGCATGGAAGCCCACGGCAACCCCGTCGTCAGCGCCGCCCATCACGCGATCGGCGCCCTGCCCGCGCCCGTCGCGCAGCCGCTGCTGCAGGCGGCGGGGCTCGATCGCACAGCCGCGCTCATGAGCGCGTTCGACATGGTGCGCCGTGGCGGGACCGTCTCGATCAGCGGCGTCTACGCCGGTGAGGCCGATCCCATCCCGATGAAGTCGCTGTTCGACAAGCAGGTCACCCTGCGGATGGGCCAGTGCAACGTGAAGCGATGGACCGACACGCTCATGCCGCTCGTCGAGGACGCCGCCGACCCGCTCGGCACGCAGGACCTCGTCACCCACCGGCCCGCGCTCGCCGACGCCGCGGGCTTCTATGAGCTGTTCCAGAAGAAGGAGGACGGCTGCATCAAAGTGGTGCTCCAGGCATCCTGACGCCGCAGGCGTCGTGATGCCCGCGGCCGGCGTCGCGACCGGCGGGACCCCGCTCAGTCGCGCAGCCGCTTGCGCAGGAACACCTGCGCAGTGCCGTCGCCCTGATCGACGCGCTCGGTCTCGACGTATCCGCAGTCCCGGTACAGGCGCAGGTTCACCTCGCTGAGGCTTCCGGTGAACAGCTCCGCCTCGGCCGCCGCGGTGGATTCCTCCGCCGCGGCGAGCAGGCGTCGCCCGATCCCCGCCCCCTGCACGTCGGGTGCGATCGCGATACGGCCGATGAGCAGCAGATCGTCGGCGGTGCGGGTGCGGATGACGCCGACGAGGCGTCCCCCGATCCGGGCCACCCAGCCGTCCGCTCCCTCGAGTTCTGCCTCGACCTCCGCCAGCGTCTGCGTCAGCGGCGACATGTCGGCGCTGCCGTAGATCTGCGCCTCGCTGACGAACGCCGCCCGCTGGATCGTGAGGACCTCCCCGGCATCCGACGGACGCAACGGCAGGATCCGCACCTCCGGATCGTTCTCGCCGCGGTCGTCGCGGTCGATGATGCCGGATGCCGCGGCATCCGCCGCCTGCGTGGCGACCCCCTCCGCCAGCGCCGTCACGGCGGCGCGCACGCTCAGCGCCACGACGTCGGCCGGGTCGCCCTTGAAGCGGTGCGTCGACGTCGTGACACCGTCGACCGTCGCCAGCCCGAGATGCACCTCACCCGCCGGGTGTCCGTCGCTCGGCTCGGGGCCGCCCACGCCCGTGACGGCGACGCAGACATCGACGGCGAGCAGCTCCCGCCCGTGGGCGGCGAGCTGCGCGGCGCACTCGGGGGTGCTGGGGTCGAGGCCCTCCGTCACGCGCAGCAGCGACGTCTTCGTCGCGACGAGGTAGGCGACGACGCCCCCGGCGAACCACTCCGCCGCATCCTCGCCCTGCCCGAGGGCGCTCGCGACGGCGCCGCTCGTGAGGGACTCGATGGCCGCCACGGTCATGCCCGTCCGGGTGCAGTCGGCGGCGATGCGGGCGACGAGGGCGTCGGTGCTGTCCATGCCCCGACGCTACCGGTGGCGAGGGGATGCCGAGGTCGTGATCATTTCGCAACACATACGAAACAGTCCGTTCCGTATTCTTATCTCGTGTCTCGTGACCTCACCGCCACCGCAGCACCGCCTGCCCCTGGCCGTCCCGCCGACGAGGAGTTGACGGCGCGCATCCTCCAGGTCGCCGGCGACCTGCTGCAGGAGCACGGATTCGCGGCTCTGCGCATCGAGCACGTCGCCCGCGCCGCCCAGTGCGGCAAGGCCGCGATCTACCGCCGCTACCGGGACAAGGCCGAGCTCGTCGCCGCGCTCATCCGCTCGCGCGTCGCCGTCGGCGAGGCGCCCGACACCGGCGACGTCCGCGCCGACCTCCTCGCACATGCACGGCAGAACCAGCGCAATCAGGACGGCGGTGGCCTCGTCGCCGGCCGCGCGATGCAGGCGATGTTCGAACCCGAGGTCTTCCCGATCCTCTGGGACTCCTTCTTCCGCGCCCGCCGTGACCAGGGCGCGCAGATCATCTCCCGCGCGATCCGGCGCGGCGAGCTTCCGGGCGACGTCGATCCCGACGTCATCCTCGACACGATCGCCGGGCTCACCCTGTACCGGCAGTCCGTCAAAGGCATCCGCATCGACGAGCGGCACTACCGCACCGTCATCGACGCCCTCCTCGCCCACCCACCGCGGCGCCTCGATGGCGACGCCGAAGGAACAGACTCCCCATGACAGACTCCTCCGCACCGCTGACGGCGTCGATGCCGCGCGTGACCGCGCGCACCGTCGTCGGCTTCCTCGTGTTCTGCGAGCTCGCCAGCGGCTTCGTGCAGGGTTTCTACCCGCCGCTGCTCGGAGCGATCGCCGAGCACCTCCAGGTCAGCGACGCCGACATCACCTGGTTCCTCACCGTCCAAACCCTCTCCGCCGCCGTCTGCGTGCCGCTGCTCGCGAAGCTCGGCGACGTCTTCGGACACCGCAGGATGCTGCGGATCGCCGTCGTCGCGGTGCTCATCGGCACGCTCGTGACGGCGTTCCTGCCGAGCTACCCGCTCGTGCTCGCCGCGCGTCTGCTGGTCGGCCCGCTCGCCGTCTGGCTGCCGCTGGAGATCGCGCTGGTCCACAACCGCATCAAGGGGGAGACCGCCCGCACCTCGATCGGCCTGCTGGTGTCGTGCCTGACCGGCGGCGCGATCCTCGGCACGATCGCCTCCGGCCTCGTGTCGTCGTTCGTCCCGTCTCTCACGATCGTGCTGCTCGTGCCGGTGCTGTTCGTCGTCGTCAGCGCCTATGCCGTGTTCTTCAAGGTGCCGGAGTCCACCGAGCGCGCGCCCGTCAAGATCGACGTCGTCGGGTTCATCGGGCTCGCCGTCGCGATGGTGACGCTGCTGTTCGGGCTGCGCCTGGCCGCCTCCGGCGGGTTCGGCGACGCGGCGACGCTCGTCACCCTCGGCGCGGCCATTGCGGTGTTCGTGCTCTGGGTGCTGTGGGAGCTGCGCACCCCGTCGCCCGCCGTCGACGTGCGCCTCGTCGTCTCGCCGCGGCTCGGGCCCATCTACCTCACGGCGTTCCTGTTCGGCATGGTCATGTTCGGCACGCAGGCACCCACGACGACGTTCCTCTCCGCCGATCCGGATGTCGTCGGCTACGGCTTCGCCGCCACGCCCGGCACCGCGTCGGCGGTCATCGCCGTCGTGACGATCCTCGCCACGGTCGGGGCGGCGGTGTTCGCGCCGATCGCCCGGCGCATCGGCATCCGCACCGTCCTCATCATCGGCGCGATCCTCGCCGCCGGCGGGCAGCTGTTCCAGATCGCCCTGCACACGCAGCTCTGGCACATCTTCGTCGCCTCCGCCATCTCGGGCATCGGCATGGGTCTCCTGCTCGGCGCGCTCCCGGCGCTGCTGGCCGAGCTCGCGCCGAGCGACCAGACCGGCATCGCGACGGGCGTCTACAACTCGCTGCGCACCCTCGGCGGATCGGCCGCCGGCGCCGTGTTCGCCCTGGTGCTCGCCTCGTTCGCACCGGCGGGGAGCCTCACCTCGACGCTCGGCGGCTACCTCACCATCTGGGCGATCTGCGCCGGCGCGTTCGTCGTCGCGGTCATCGCCCTGTCGACGCTGCGCGTCGCGCGCTCCGGCGCACCCACTCCCGACCTCGCCACCACGGAAGGCTGAACATGACCACTCCCGACTTCGTCGCCGATGCCGCCGGCATCCTCCCTGATCTCGTCTCGCTGCGGCGGGCCCTGCACGCCGACCCCGAGCTGGGGCTCGACCTGCCGCGCACGCAGCAGAAGGTCCTCGCCGCGCTCGAGGGACTGCCGCTGGAGATCACGACCGGCACTCGCACGACCTCCGTCGTCGCGGTGCTGCGCGGTGCGCACCCCGGTCCCGTCGTGCTCCTGCGCGGCGACATGGACGCCCTCCCCATCGACGAGGCCACGGGCCTCGAGTACGCCTCGACCAACGGCAACATGCACGCCTGCGGCCACGACCTGCACACGGCGGGCCTCGTCGGTGCCGCGAAGCTGCTGTCGGCGCGTCAGAGCGAGCTGCACGGGTCGGTGATCTTCATGTTCCAGCCGGGGGAGGAGGGCCACGGGGGAGCGAAGGTCATGCTCGAGGAGGGCCTGCTCGACGCCGCGGGCGACCGTCCCGTCGCCGCGTACGCGATCCACGTCGCCCCGGGCCCGCGCGGCGTGTTCGCGACGCGCTCCGGCGCCGTCGCCGCCGGGTCGAACCAGCTGTACGTGACCGTGAAGGGCCGGGGCGGCCACGGCTCGCAGCCGCACCAGACACTCGACCCGGTGCCCGTCGCCGCTGAGATCGTCCTCGCGCTGCAGAGCTTCACCACCCGCCGGTTCGACGCGTTCGACCCGATCGTGCTGTCGGTCACGCGCCTGAGCACAGGAGACGGCGCCGTCAACGTCATCCCCGAGCAGGTCGAGCTTGCGGCGACCGTCCGCAACATGTCGGCGGCATCGCTGCAGCGCCTGCAGGACGAGCTGCCCCGGCTCATCTCCGGCGTCGCGGAGGCCCACGGGCTGACCGCCGACGTCCGGTTCGACGTCATGTATCCCGTGACGGTGAACGACGCCGCCGAGACGGATGCCGCGGTGCAGACGCTCCGGGGCGTCTTCGGCGAGCAGCGGGTGCAGGAGATGCCGACACCCATGATGGGGTCGGAGGACTTCGCCTTCGTGCTCGACGAGGTGCCAGGCACGTTCCTGGCGCTCATGACCTCCCCGCCCGACCTCGACCTGCGCACGGCGGAGTGGAACCATTCGCCGCGCGTGCTGTTCGACGACGCGGTCCTCGGCGATCAGGCGGCGGCGCTCGCGACGGTCGCGTTCGCGCGCACGGCACAGGCGTGAGGGCTTAGCAGAGTCGCGCTGCGGCCGTCAACCGGTGGGCACATGCGGACCGACCCGCGTAGCGTGACGCGTGCAACATCAGATGGCCGCAGGGTCGAGTCGACGGCGTTCGGGTCGCCCGAGCTCCCCGCAGCCATCGAGAAGGCCCCGGCGGATCCCGCCCGGGGCCTTCTCCGCGTTCGCGGGCACGTGCGTGTCGGAGGCCGGCGCTAGCATGGACCGTCCCCTCCCGCTGCAATGGAGTCGCGCATGCTCGGAAAGCTCCTCGTCCGCTATCTGTGGACCTACAAATGGTGGCTGCTGGGCGTCCTGGTGTTCCAGTTCGCCTCCGCCATGGCATCCCTCTATCTGCCGCGTCTGAACGCGGACATCATCGACAAGGGCGTCTCGACCGGCGACACCGGGTACATCTGGTCGCGCGGTGTGTTCATGCTCGCGATCGCGCTCGGGCAGATCATCGCCTCGATCATCGCGACCTACTTCGCGGCGCGCGCCGCGATGAGCGCCGGCCGCGACATCCGCCGCGACGTCTACGAGAAGGTGAGCGGGTTCAGCGAGCGCGAGGTCTCCTCGTTCGGCGCCGGCACACTCATCACCCGCAACACGAACGACGTCCAGCAGGTGCAGATGCTCGCGATGATGGGCGCGACGATGCTCGTGACGGCGCCTTTGCTGGCGATCGGCGGCATCATCATGGCGCTGCAGCAGGACGTGGGCCTGAGCTGGCTGATCGCCGTCGCCGTCCCGGTCCTGCTCGTGATCGCCGGGTTCATCATCAGTCGGATGGTGCCGCTGTTCCGCCAGTACCAGAACAAGCTCGACGGCGTGAACCGCGTCATGCGCGAGCAGCTGACGGGCGTGCGCGTCGTCCGCGCGTTCGTCCGCGAGCGCATCGAAGAAGCCCGCTTCCGCGTCGCGAACACCGACATCATGATCGTCGGCCGCAAGGTCGGCTCGCTGTTCGTCATCATGTTCCCACTCGCGATGCTCGTGCTCAACGTCACGGTCGTCGGCGTCATCTGGTTCGGCGGCATCCAGGTCGACGCCGGCACGGTCCAGATCGGCACGCTGTTCGCCTTCATGCAGTACGTCGGGCAGATCCTCATGGGCGTGCTCATGGCGACGTTCATGACGATCATGATCCCGCGCGCTGCGGTCTCGGCCGACCGCATCGGGGAGGTCCTCGACTCGAGCGACGCCCTGGTCTGGCCGGAGAATCCGGTCGGCTCCTTCCCGACGCCCGGCACGGTCGAGTTCGACGACGTGTCGTTCACCTACCCCGGCGCAGAGGCGCCCGTCCTGCAGGGCATCTCGTTCCGAGCGGATGCCGGGGAGACGGTTGCCGTCGTCGGCTCGACCGGCTCGGGTAAGACCACGCTCGTCTCGCTGATCCCGCGCCTGTTCGACGTGACCGGCGGCAGCGTCCGCGTCGGCGGCGTCGATGTGCGCGAAGCCGACCTCGACCGCATGTGGGAGGGCATCGGCTACGTGCCGCAGCGCGCCTTCCTGTTCACCGGCACCGTCGCGTCCAACCTGCGCTTCGGCCGCGAAGAGGCGACCGACGACGAACTGTGGCACGCCCTCGAGATCGCTCAGGGGCGCGACTTCGTCTCCGAGATGGAGGGTCAGCTGAACGCCCGCATCGCGCAGGGCGGCACCAACGTCTCCGGCGGCCAGCGTCAGCGCCTATCGATCGCCCGCGCGATCGCGCACCGCCCCGACATCCTCGTCTTCGACGACTCGTTCTCCGCGCTGGACGTGACGACGGATGCCCGGCTGCGCCAGGCGCTCTGGCGAGAGTTGCCGCAGGTGACCAAGATCGTCGTCGCGCAGCGGATCTCGACGATCACCGACGCCGACCGCATCATCGTGCTCGACGACGGCCGCATGGTCGGCTCCGGCACCCACGACGAGCTCCTCGCCTCGAACGAGACCTACCGCGAGATCGTGCAGTCGCAGCTGGGAGTGGACGCATGAGCGCGCCCAACATGGCGGAGATCTCCGAAGAGGAGCGCTACGAGCTCGAGCTCGCCGAGCAGGCGCGCCTGAACTCCGGCGACTGGGACTCGGTCGCACCCGGCAAGGCGTCGAACTTCCGGCAGAGCTTCTTCCGCATGATCGGACTGCTCGGCCCGTACAAGTGGGTGTTCGCGCTCGTCTCCCTCCTCGGCGCGATCGGAGTCGTGCTCGCCGTCGCAGCGCCCAAAGTGCTCGGCGAGGCGACCAACGTCATCTTCGAGGGTGTCGTGTCGGCATCGCTGCCCGCGCAGTTCGCGGGTATGTCGCAGGCCCAAGTGGTCGAGGCGCTGCGCGCGGCCGGTCAGACGGACATCGCGAACATGGTCGCCGCGATGCAGAACTTCCAGGTCGGGGCCGGCATCGACTTCGAGCGGCTCAAGTGGGTGCTCGTGGCCGCGCTCGCGATCTACGTCGCCTCGGCCGTGCTCACCTGGATCCAGGGCTACGTCATCAACATCATCATGGTGCGCACGATGTGGCGCCTGCGCGAGCAGGTCGAGGCGAAGATCAACCGTCTGCCGCTGTCGTACTTCGACAAGGTCCAGCGGGGTGAGCTGATCTCGCGCGTCACGAACGACATCGACAACATCACCCAGACCATGCAGCAGTCGCTGTCGACCGCCGTCACCAACGTGCTGACGGTCGTGGGCGTGCTCGTCATGATGTTCTCGATCTCGTGGCAGCTGGCGATCGTCGCCCTCGTGGCGCTCCCGCTGATGGCGGTCGTGTTCGGCATCATCGGGCCGAAGTCGCAGAAGGCGTTCAACACGCAGTGGCGCAAGGTGGGACGCCTGAACGCCCGCGTCGAGGAGTCGTTCTCCGGCCACGCGCTCGTCCGCGTCTACGGCCGCGAGAAGGATTCGCGTGAGAAGTTCCAGGAGGAGAATGAGGAGCTGTACCAGGCCGCGTTCAAGGCCCAGTTCCTCTCGGGGCTCATGATGCCCGCGATGATGTTCATCGGCTCGCTCAGCTACGTCGGCATCGCCGTGCTCGGCGGACTCATGGTGGCCTCCGGCCAACTGCGGCTCGGCGACGTGCAGGCCTTCATCCAGTATTCGCAGCAGTTCACGCAGCCGCTGTCCGAGCTCGGCGGCATGGCCGCGGTCGTGCAGTCCGGCACCGCGTCGGCCGAGCGCGTGTTCGAGCTGCTGGACGAAGACGAGCAGGAGCCGGATGCCGAGGACGCTCCCGCGCTGCGGGGAGGCCGCGGCGTCATCGAGTTCGAGCACGTCGCGTTCAGCTACGCGCCTGACAAGCCGCTCATCCGTGACCTGTCGTTCCGGGTCGAGCCCGGCCAGACCGTCGCGATCGTCGGTCCCACCGGCGCCGGCAAGACGACGCTGGTGAACCTGCTGATGCGCTTCTACGAGCTGGACGGCGGGCGGATCCTCCTCGACGGGCAGGACATCGCCGAGCTCACCCGCGATGACGTGCGCTCGCGCACCGGGATGGTGCTGCAGGACCCGTGGCTGTTCGCGGGCACGATCCGCGAGAACATCCGGTACGGCAACGAGTCGGCATCCGATCTGGAGATCATGGAGGCGGCCGTCGCCACCCGCGTCGACCGCTTCGTGCACTCGCTGCCCGACGGCTACGACACCGTCCTCGACGAGGATGCCGCGAACGTGTCGGCGGGCGAGAAGCAGCTCATCACGATCGCGCGGGCGTTCGTCGCGCAGCCGAGCGTGCTCATCCTCGACGAGGCGACGAGCTCCGTGGACACCCGGACCGAGCTGCTCCTGCAGCACGCGATGTCGGCGCTGCGCGAGGGGCGCACGTCCTTCGTCATCGCGCACCGGCTGTCGACGATCCGCGACGCCGACCTCATCCTCGTGATGGAGCACGGCGACATCGTCGAGAAGGGCACGCACGACGAGCTCATCGCCGCCGAGGGCGCGTACTGGCGCCTGTACCGGTCGCAGTTCGAGCAGGCGACGACGACCGACGAGCCCGGCGACGAGGTGCACGCGTGAGCACGGCGGCGGCGCCCCGCCGTCGCGACGCGCGCTTCGTGCTGTCGTGCATCGGCGTGGGGCTCGCGGCGGGGCTGCTTTCCGGGCTGTTCGGCGTCGGCGGGGGCACGGTGATCGTGCCGATGCTGGTGCTGCTGCTGCGCTTCGATCAGCGGCTCGCCGCCGGCACGTCGCTCGCCGCGATCGTGCCGACGGCCGCCGTCGGGGTGGTCTCCTACGCGGCGCACGGCTCGGTGGCCTGGATCCCGGCGCTGATCCTCGCCGCCGGCGCGGTCGTGGGTGCTCAGATCGGCACGTGGCTGCTGGCCCGCATCCCGCAGAACGCGCTGCGCTGGGGCTTCGTCGCCTTCCTCGCGGTCGTCATCGTCATGCTGTTCGTCGTCGTGCCGTCCCGCGACGCCGAGCTGGTGCTGACGCTGGGATCGATCATCGGACTCGTCGCGCTGGGGCTGTTCACCGGGATCATGGCGGGGCTGCTGGGCGTGGGCGGCGGCGTCATCGTCGTGCCGGCGCTCATGTTCCTGTTCGGCACGACCGACCTCATCGCGAAGGGGACGTCGCTGCTGATGATGATCCCGACCGCCGTCTCGGGCACCGTCGGCAACCTGCGCCGCGGCAACGTCGACCTGCTCGCCGCGGGCCTCGTGGGCGTCGCGGCCTGCACGACGACCGCCGTGGGCGCGTGGCTCGCGACGCTGATGTCGCCGCTCACGGCGAACATCCTGTTCGCGGTGTTCCTCGCCTTCATCGCCGTGCAGATGGCCGTCAAGGCGATGCGCGCGCGGCGCGCGCGCTGACCCTCCGGCGCCGAGGCGCGACGAGGCGGGCACCCGCGCCCCGCTCGGTAGGATCGAGGGGTGTCCGTGAATCCTGAGCTGGTCGGCCGCTCGTTCCCGCCGACCGCGCCGTACCTCGTCGGCCGTGAGAAGGTGCGCGAGTTCGCGCGTGCCGTCTTCGCGGATGCCGCGCAGCACGTCGACCCTGACGCCGCGCGAGCCCTGGGCTACGCCGATGTCGTCGCGCCGCCGACGTTCGCGATGGTGATCCAAGATCTCACGCTGCAGCAGCTGCTCGCCGAGGAGGACTCGGGCATCGCGCTGGAGCGCACCGTCCACGCCGAGCAGCGCTTCCGCTACACGCGGCCGATCGTCGCGGGCGACGAGCTCGTCGCGCAGCTGCAGATCACGAACGTCCGCCCGTTCGGCACGGGCGCGATGGTCACGAGCGAGGCCGAGATCACGGATGCCGG
Organism: Actinomycetes bacterium; assembly: GCA_023451265.1. Taxonomy (GTDB): domain Bacteria; phylum Actinomycetota; class Actinomycetes; order Actinomycetales; family Microbacteriaceae; genus Microbacterium. The sequence continues at coordinate 11,607 of JAEYAG010000017.1, forward strand.
GGGAGCGCACGTCGTCACCGCGACATCGGTGCTGCTGATCGGAGGCGAGGACGCATGACCGCCGCGACAGGTCCCGAGACCGGCGCCGCTCTGGCCGTCGGCGACGTCGTCGCCGAGCGCACGGTCCATCTCACGCGCGAGTCCCTCGTGCGCTACGCCGGCGCCTCCGGCGACTTCAACCCCATCCACTACCGCGACGACGTCGCCGAGCGCGTGGGTCTGCCGGGTGTGCTCGCCCACGGCATGCTCACGATGGGCCTCGCCGTCGAGACGGTCGTGGCGTGGGCGGGTGACGCGGGCCGCATCCTCGAATACGGCGTGCGTTTCACGCGTCCCGTCATGGTGGATGCCGAGGCGGGCGCCGACCTCGTGGTCACCGCGAAGGTGGGCGCGCTCGACGACGACACCGCCCGCATCGACCTCACCGTCGCTTTCGACGGCACCACGGTGCTCGGGAAGGCGCAGGTCCGCGTGCGCCGACACGCGTGACCTCTGCCACCATGCCCCAGATCGCTCCGATCCCGCTCGCGCAGCTGACGACGCTGCGCGCCGGCGGCATCCCCGCACGCATGGTCGAGGCGCGCACGCGCGACGAGCTCATCGGTGCGCTCCGGGAGATCTGGGCGGAGGGCGATCCCTGGCTGGTCATCGGCGGCGGCTCGAATCTGCTCGTCGGCGATGAGCCCTTCGAGGGGACCGTCGTGCTCGTGCGCACCCGCGGCATCGAACGCCTGCCGGCGCCGGAGGGCCGCGTGCGCCTGCGGGTCGAGGCCGGACACGACTGGGACGACCTCGTCGCGTACGCCGTTGCCGAGGGTCTCGCCGGCATCGAGGCGATGAGCGGCATCCCCGGCAGCGCCGGCGCGGCTCCCATCCAGAACGTCGGAGCGTACGGCCAGGAGATCGTCGAGACGCTGGTGGAGGTCGAGCTGCTCGACGAGGCCACCGGTGAGGTCGAGGTGGTGCCGGCATCCGATCTCGGACTCGGCTTCCGCACTTCCGTGCTCAAGCATCACTACGGCGAGGTCCCGCGGCGCAGCGGAGTGATCGTGTCGATCACGCTCGAGCTGCGCGAGGTGGGTCACGGCGAGGTCCCGGTTGGCGGCGTGCAGCTGCGGCAGGCGCTGCGCCTCGAACCGGATGCCGTGGTCTCGCTGCGCGGGATCCGCGACACGGTCCTCGCGACGCGCGCCGCCAAGGGCATGGTGCTCGACGATGCCGATCCCGACACGCACAGCGCCGGCTCGTTCTTCCAGAACGCGATCGTCTCGGCATCCTTCGCCCGGACGCTCCCGCCGGAGTGCCCGCGCTGGCCACTGACGCCGAGCGTCGACCCCGTCACGGTCATCCCGCTGGCCGCTTTCGACGGCATCGTGCCGCCGCCGGTGTCGTCGCAGCCGGACGTCAAGGTCAGCGCGGCGTGGCTGATCGAGCACGCCGGCGTCGGCAAGGGCTTCCGGCTGCCGCGCTCGCGCGCGGCGCTGTCGACCAAGCACGCACTCGCGCTCACCAACCGCGGGGGCGCGACGGCGGGAGAGCTCGCCGAGCTCGCCCGCTACATCCAGCAGCGGGTGCAGAGCGAGTTCGGTCTGCTCCTGCAGCCCGAACCGGTGCTCGTCGGCGTCGAGCTGTAGGCCGCGGCGGCGGGTCAGCCGAAGAGCTGCTGCAGTCGCTGGACGCCCTCGAGGAGCTGGTCGTCGCCCAGGGCGTACGACAGCCGCAGGTATCCGGAAGGACCGAACGCCTCACCGGGAACGACGGCGACCTCGGCTTCGTCGAGGATGAGGTCGGCGAGTTCGAGCGTGGTGTCGACCTGCGTCCCGCGCCACGAGCGCCCGAGCAGTCCCCGCACGTCGGGATAGACGTAGAACGCACCCAGCGGGTTCGGCACCGTGACGCCCGGGATCTTCGCCAGTTCGGCGACGATGAGCTTGCGGCGGCGGTCGAAGGCCAGGCGCATCTGCTCGGCCTCGGTCTGCGGACCGGTGAGTGCGGCCAGCGCCGCGCGCTGCGCGATGTTGTTGACGTTCGAGCTCAGGTGCGACTGCAGGTTGCCCGCGACCTTGATGGCGTCGGCGGGGCCGACCATCCAGCCCACGCGCCATCCGGTCATGGCGTACGTCTTCGCGACGCCGTTGACGAGGATGGTCTGGCCGGCGAGCTCCGGAACGGCCTCGACGATCGAGACGGCACGAGCGCCCTCGTAGACGAGGTTCTGGTAGATCTCGTCGCTGATCACCCAGATGCCGTGCTCGAGCGCCCACTGCCCGATCGCCTTCGTCTCCTCGGGGGTGTACACCGAGCCGGTCGGGTTCGAGGGCGAGACGAACACGAGCACCGTCGTCTTGTCGGTGCGGGCGGCCTCGAGCTGCTCGACGGTGACCTTGTAGTCCTGGTCGGCCCCGGCGAAGACCTCCACCGGGATGCCGTCGGCCAGCGCGATCGCCTCGGGATAGGTCGTCCAGTACGGCGCCGGCAGCAGCACCTCGTCGCCCGGGTTCACAACCGCCTGGAACGCCTGGTACACCGCCTGCTTGCCGCCGTTGGTCACGATGACCTGCGCGGGCGAGACCTCCAGGCCCGAGTCGCGGAGCGTCTTCGCGGCGATCGCCTCGCGCACCACGGGCAGGCCCGCGGCGGGCGTGTACCGGTAGTTCGCGGGGTCGTGCAGCGCTTCAGCGGCGGCATCCACGATGAACTGCGGCGTCGCGAAATCGGGCTCGCCGGCCGCGTACGAGATGACGGGCTTGCCCTCGGCCTTGAGCGCCTTGGCCTTCGCGTCGACCTTGAGGGTCGCCGACTCGGCGATGGCGGACAGCTTGCGGGAGAGCGGGGCGCGTTCGGTGGTCCCTGAGCTTGTCGAATGGGTCACACGCCCAGCGTAGTCGGGGAGGTCAGCCGCCGGTGGCCGGCTTCTCATCCGTCGTGCCGAACAGCCCCCGGCCGTGCTGCTGCAGGGCGTCGTAGGCCTCGCCGTAGGTGGTCGGCACCGGCTCGCCGGGCGCGTACTTCGCCATCAGCAGTCCCAGCAGCCCCCGGGCGGGGGAGGTGAGCGGGCGCGCGCGATGGGCGTCGGTGGTGTCCTCCGCGACCGCCTCGGGGTTCGGCGGCTGCCACAGCGCGACCGGCTGCGGCCACGTGTACGGCTGCCGCGGATGCGCGAGGCTCACCGCGTTGTCGATGGTGTGCGCGCCGTCGTCCCGGGCGGTCAGCGGCTCGAGTCCGTGTTGCCGGCAGAGGGTCGCGATGACCGCGCCGTGGTGCATCTCGTCGTGGATGACCGCGCCCGCCGCGGTGTATGCGCTGACGACGATCGACGGCACTCGCAGACCCAGCCGATCGAACGTGAAGCCCATCTCGCCCGCACCGCTGTCATCCGGCGGCGTCGCCTTCGGCGGGGCGACATGGTCGTAGATGCCGCCGTGCTCGTCGAAGGTCACCACCAGCGCCGTGTTGACCGCGTTGGAGCCCGTCGTCGAGGCGCTCGTGCGGATCGCGTCGTAGACGTCCTGCAGCAGCTTGTCGCCGGCGCGAACGTCGGAGTACGCGCTGTTGTCGACCTGGATGGTCGTCCCGTCGTCGAGCGTCAGCGTGCCGTCCCGCAGCTCGCCCCACGGCGGATGCATGTCGTTGTGATTGAAGATCATGCGCGGCTCGATGAACGCATACGCGGGCAGGTCGCCGGCCGCGGCATCCGCGTAGAACTGCGTCATGTCGCGGAAGTTCGTCTTCCAGTACTTCTCCAGCACCGGCGCGTGGATGAGGCCCGTCAGAGACACCAGCTGCGTCGGGTCGTAGTACACGCGCCAGGAGATGCCCGCGTCCTCGAGCCGATTGAAGATCGTGGCGGATGCCGGGGCGTTCAGCCACTTCACGTACGAGCCGTCGGTGTGGTTGACGACGAACCCGTGCGAGGTGGAGGCGTGGAAGAACGACCGGTTGCAGTAGGTCTGCGACGGGACGGCGGCGAACCACCGATCGTAGACGGCGAACTGTCGGGCGAGCGCGGAGAACACCGGCAGCATGTCGGGGGAGAACCCGCCCATCGCCACCCGGTACTCCGCCGTCGTCGGCTCGCGGCGCATCGACGCGCGGAAGTTGATGATGTAGTCCCGCACGAACCCCTCGTTCGTGGCGGTCGCGCCCGCCGGCGGGGCGTTATAGGGCGCGCGCAGGCCGTGCGCGCGCAGGTCGTCGTTGGTGGCGGGGTCGACGACGTCGTAGAGCTGCGTGTTGACGTGCGGGTAGGTCTCGCCGGGGTCGGGCTGCGGCTGCTGCATGATGTGGTCGGTCGTGCCGGAGTACACGTGCGCGGGGATGCGGATGCCGTCCGGCGCGGCGTTGGCGTAGTCGCCCTGGGCGACGCCGTCGAACTCGGCCTGCGTCTTCTCGGCGGCGGAGTACACCCGCCCCAGCACGTTGTCGAAGCTGCGGTTCTCGAACATGAGCACGACGACGTGGTCGAACCCGGGCTCGGCGCGCTCGGGCAGCGGAGTGAACTCCGCGGGGGCCTCGGGACGGGCGCCGCCGGACGTCATGGCCCCGATCCCGAATCCGGCTCCGCCCGCGACGGCGAGAGAGGCCGCGCCAATGCCCGTCCGGCGCAGGAAATCACGACGGCTCGTCCTGCCGTCTTCTCGGGCCGTCGACTCCATCCCGCACCCCCACGTCGTCTCCCTCAGCCTAAACAGTCGGCGACGTCGTGCTGGCCGAACGGCGTCTCTCCCCCGATCGGGGGATGGGTGCTCCGCCGGATGAGGGCTGTCGGCGGGGGCGTGCGCGGCGAACACTGGAAACATGACAGAACCAGCGGTGCGGGTCCGTGACCTGCGCAAGTCCTACGGCGATCGCATGGCCGTGGCCGGGCTCACCTTCGACATCGAACGCGGCGAGACCTTCGCGCTCCTCGGCCCCAACGGGGCCGGCAAGTCCACGACGATCGAGATTCTCGAGGGGTACCGGCACCGCACGGCGGGAGACGTGAGCGTCCTCGGCGCCGATCCGGGAAGCGCCGACCGCCGCTGGCGGGAGCGCATCGGCATCGTGCTGCAGACGGCGGGACAGGCGGGGGTGTTCACGGTGCGCGAGCAGCTGCGGCAGTTCGCCGGCTACTACCCGCGCCCCCGCGACGTCGACGAGGTCATCGCTGCCGTCGGCCTGACCGCGCAGGCCGGCACCCGCATCGCGAAGCTCTCCGGCGGCCAGCAGCGTCGCGTCGACGTCGCGCTCGGCATCATCGGACGCCCCGAGCTGCTGTTCCTCGACGAACCCACGACGGGCTTCGACCCGCAGGCTCGGCGGGTGTTCTGGGAACTCATCCGCTCGCTGCAGCGGGACGGCACGACGATCCTGCTGACCACGCACGACCTCGACGAAGCCGCGCAGCTCGCCGGCCGCGTCGCCGTCGTCACCCACGGCACGCTGTGCGCGATCGGGCCCGTCGATCGCATCGGCGGCGACGACGCGCGCACTCCGCTCGTGACCTGGACGGAAGCCGGCGCCCGCCGGGAGCAGCGCACCACCGAGCCGCTCACCTTCGCCACCGCGCTCGCCGCGCGCCTCGGCGGCGAGCCGGAGGACCTGCAGATCCGCCGCCCCACCCTCGAGGAGATCTACCTCGGCCTCGTCGCCGCACCCGCGGCATCCGACCTCGCCGGCGTCGCCACGCCCGCCGGACTCGACGAAAGCACCCACTCATGAGCACCGCCACCCTCGGCAACACCGCCACCTTCGGCACCACGCTGGCGCTCGGCGCGCACCGCGCCGGCTACGAACTGCGCGGCTACTTCCGCTCCTCCGACACGCTGTTCTTCACCTTCCTGTTCCCGGTGCTCATGCTCGGGCTGTTCAGTACGGTGTTCGGCGGCTCGGGCGACATCACCGGCGGCCCGGGCGTGCCCGCGATCTCCGCCGCGCAGCTGTACCTGCCGGGGATGATGGCCGCCGGCCTGCTGCTCTCGGGGTTCCAGAACCTCGCGATCGACATCGCGACCGAGCGCTCCGACGGCACGCTCAAACGCCTCGGCGGCACGCCGCTGTCGCCGGTGTCGTACTTCGCCGGCAAGCTCGGCGAGGTGCTCGTGACGGGGCTGCTGCAGGCGGCGCTGCTGCTGGCCGCGGCCGCGTTCATCTTCCACGTGCCGCTGCCGAGCACCGTCGAGGCCTGGGCGACCTTCGCGTGGGTGTTCCTCCTGGGGCTCACGGCGTCGGCGCTTCTCGGGATCGCCGTATCCGCCCTGCCCCGCAGCGCCCGCAGCGCGAGCGCGGTCGTCGTTCCGATCGGCCTCGTGCTGCAGTTCGTGTCGGGCGTGTACCTCTTCTTCTGGCTGTTGCCGGACTGGCTGCAGAACCTCGCGAGCGTCTTCCCGCTGGTGTGGATGGCGCGCGGGCTGCGCGCGGTGTTCCTGCCCGCGGAGTACGCGACGCTCGAACCCGGCGGCGTGTGGAACCTCGGCTGGGTCGCACTCGTGCTGGCCGGGTGGCTCGTGATCGGCGTGATCGTCAGTCGGCTGACGTTCCGCTGGAACCGCCGCGACGCGTAACGTGAGCCGGTGATGACCGTTCCGCCCGCCCCCGGCCCTTCCTCGCGCGCCCTCGTGCCGACGCGTCTGGGGTGGGATGCCGCAGTCATCGCCGTCGTCGGACTGACCCTCGCCCTCGCGTGGCTCGCCGACCCGCCGCAGCCTGCCGGCGGACTTCTGCTGCTGGCCGGGCTCGGACTGCTCGTCGGCGCGTACCTCGGGTTCTTCCGACTGTGGCGGCCCGTTCCGGCGGAACGAGCCGAGGCCGGCGGGACGGCGGCGGGGGCGCAACCGGAATCGGCACCGCGGATGTGGGGGTTCGTGGCGGCGGCCGCGGTCGCCCTCACGCTCGCGTGCGCGGCGAGCCCCAACGGCGCCTTCCTGCAAGCGCTCGCCTATCCGGTGCTGTGGACCCTCGCGGTGCGGGTGCGCGACGCCGTGATCGGGTGCGTCGTCATCGGCCTCGCCGTGTGCGTCGGGATGCTGATCTCCACCGGCTCGCTCGTGGCGGCCTCCGCCTCCGGGCTCGTCTCGCTCGGGTTCGCGATCGCGATGGGCCTGTGGATCAGCCGGATCGCGGAGTACGTCAACGAGCGCGCGGCGCTCGTCGACGAGCTCGTCGCGGCGCAGGAGACGGTGCGCGCGCTGAGCGCGGCGCAGGGCGCGTCGGCCGAGCGGGAGCGGCTGGCCCGAGACATCCACGACACCCTGGCGCAGACCCTCGCCGGACTCGTCCTGCTGAGCGAACGGGCCGCCGCGCAGGCGCGCCGCGGCGAACCGGCCGCCGCCGCGGCCACGATGGACACCGTCGAGCGCACTGCCCGCGAGGCGCTCGCCGAGGCGCGCGAGATCGTCGCACGGACGGCCGCCGTCCCGGCCGATGCCACGCTCGGTCAGGCGCTGCAGCGGCTCGCCGAGCGGTTCCGCGTCGAGACGGGCCTCGTGGTGCACATCGACGGTACCGAGGCGCTGCCGACCCTCGACCCCGAGACGCAGGTCGTGCTGCTGCGGTGCGCGCAGGAGGCGCTCGCGAACGTCCGCAAGCACGCCGCGGCGCGCCGCGCGCGGCTGGAGCTGTCGTCCGATGCCGCGCAGATCGTCCTCACCGTCGCCGACGACGGCCAGGGGTTCGACCCCGCGGCATCCCGCCATGGATTCGGACTGGACGGCATGCGCGAGCGCGTCGCGCTGTCGGGTGGGACGTTCGAGGTCGTCGCGGCGCCGGGGGAGGGCACGCGCCTGACCGTCCGGCTGCCGCTGCGTGAGCGTGCCGCGGAGGTGGACGCGTGATCCGGCTGCTGGTCGTCGACGACCATCCCATCGTGCGCGCCGGGCTCGTCGCCGTGCTCGCGGAGGAACCCGGCCTCGAGATCGTGGGTGAGGCCGCCGACGGCGACGAGGCGGTGCGGATCGCTGCCGAGACCCGTCCGGACGTCGTTCTGATGGATCTGCGGATGCCGGGTGTGGACGGCGTCGCGGCGACCGCCCGGCTCGCCGCGGGCGAAGCCGGAAGCCCCGCGCCGCGGGTGCTCATCCTCACCACCTACGAGACCGACGAGCAGATCCTCGCCGCGGTCGAGGCGGGCGCCGGCGGCTACCTGCTGAAGGCGGCGCCGCGCGCCGAGATCGTCGCCGCGATCCGCTCGGTGGCCGCCGGGCAGAGCGCACTGTCGCCGCAGGTCGCCGTGCGCCTCGTGGAGCGGATGCGCCGGCCGGCGGTCGAACCCGTGCTGACGCCCCGCGAGCTCGACGTGCTGCGCCGGGTCGCGCAGGGCCGGAGCAACCGGCAGATCGGGGTCGATCTGGGCATCGGCGAGGCGACCGTGAAGACCCACCTGCAGAAGGCGTTCGACAAGCTCGACGCCCCCGACCGCACCCGCGCCGTCACACGGGCGATGGAGCTCGGCCTGCTGCCCTGACGCGCTCGGCGCACGACGGCCGAGCGCGTGGCTCCGCCGCCCCGCCCCAGGCGATCCGCGCCGCCCCGCGGCCGAACCCTCGCCGCCCCGCCCCCGAGCCCTCGCTGCCCCGCCCCCGAACCTCCGCCGCAGGCCGAACCCTCACCCCCAAGCCGAACCCTCACGGCCAGGCGCGCCTGAGCGTGAGGGTTCGGGTCGGAGACGAGGGTTCGGCGACCGGCTCGGACTGTGATCAGCCGAACTGGTTCATCGTGTTGTCCTTGCCGCCGGCCTTGAGGGCGGCGTCGCCGGCGAAGTACTCCTTGTGGTTATCGCCGATGTCGCTGCCCGCCATGTTCTGGTGCTTGACCGTCGCGATGCCCTCGCGGATCTCGCGACGCTGCACGCCCTTCACGTAGGCGAGCATGCCCTCGTCGCCGAAGTAGCCCTTCGCGAGATCATCCGTCGACAGCGCGGCCGTGTGGTACGTCGGCAGCGTGATGAGGTGGTGGAAGATGCCGGCACGCGCCGAGCCGTCCTTCTGGAACGAGCGGATCTTCTCGTCGGCCAGGCGCGCGAGCTCGGTGTCGTCATAGGCGACGTTCATGAGGTCGGCGCGGTCGTAGGCGGAGACGTCCGCGCCCTCCTCGACGAGGGCGTCGTAGGCCTGCTGGCGGAAGTTCAGCGTCCAGTTGAACGACGGGCTGTTGTTGTAGACGAGCTTCGCGTTGGGGATCTCCTTGCGGATCTCGTCGACCATGCCGGCGATCTGCGCGATGTGCGGTTTCTCGGTCTCGATCCACAGCAGGTCGGCGCCGTGCTGCAGCGACGTGATGCAGTCCAGCACGCATCGCGCCTCGCCGGTGCCGCGTCGGAACTGGTAGAGGTTCGACGCCAGGCGCTTGGGCCGCAGTAGCCGCCCCTCGCGGCGAATGACGACGTCGCCGTCACTCAGGTCGCCCTCGCCGATCTCCTCGACATCGAGGAACGCGTTGTACTGGTCGCCCAGGTCGCCGGGCTCATGCGAGACGGCGATCTTCTGCGTGAGGCCGGCGCCGAGCGAGTCGGTGCGGGCGACGATGATGCCGTTGTCGATGCCGAGCTCGAGGAACGCGTAGCGGACGGCGTTGATCTTCGCGAGGAAGTCCTCGTGCGGCACCGTGACCTTGCCGTCCTGGTGCCCGCACTGCTTCTCGTCCGACACCTGGTTCTCGATCTGGATCGCGCAGGCGCCCGCCTCGATCATCTTCTTCGCGAGCAGGTACGTCGCCTCGGGGTTTCCGAAGCCGGCGTCGATGTCGGCGATGATCGGCACGACATGCGTCTCGTAGTTGTCGATCTGCGACTGGATGAACTCGACCGCCGTCTCGTCGCCGGCCAGGCGCGCGGCATCCAGCTTCGTGAACAGCAGGTCCAGCTCACGGGCATCGGCCTGACGCAGGAACGTGTAAAGCTCCTCGATCAGCGCCGGCACCGCCGTCTTCTCGTGCATCGACTGGTCGGGCAGGGGGCCGAACTCGGACCGCAGTGCGGCGACCATCCACCCCGACAGGTAGAGGTAGCGCTTGTTCGTGGACTTGAGATGCTTCTTGATCGAGATGAGCTTCTGCTGCCCGATGAAGCCGTGCCAGACGCCCAGCGACTGCGTGTAGACCGACGCGTCGGCGTCGTACTCGGCCATGTCGCGGCGCATGATGTCGGCGGTGTACTGCGCGATCTCGAGCCCGGTGCGGAACCGGTTCTGCGCCCGCATCCGGGCGACGGACTCGGGATCGATGGCGTCCCACGCGGGCCCATTCGCGGCCTTGAGCGCCTCGATGGCGCGGATGTCGTCTTCGTAGGTGGTCATGTCCGTATCTCCTCGGTGAGTCCCGGTGGTGTCAGTCTTCGTCGGTCAGGTAGTCGGCGTACGCCCCCAGCGTCAGGAACGTCGGGAAGTCGTCGCCCAGGGCCACGGTGCGGAAGATCTCGGCGGCGTCGTCGAACCGGTCGCCGTCCCGACGCTCCACTTCGCCGAGCACGCGGGCGATGAGCTCCTCGATGTACTCCCGGGTGATCTTCGTGCCGTCCTCGGTGGAGCGGTCCTGGTGGATCCACTGCCACACCTGTGAGCGGGAGATCTCGGCGGTCGCGGCATCCTCCATGAGGCCGTCGATCGCGACGGCGCCCAGGCCCCGCAGCCAGGCCTCGATGTAGCGGATCGCCACCGACACGTTCGCGTAGACGCCGCCGGCCGAGATCGGCAGGCCGATGTGCACGTCGATGAGCTGCGATGCCGTCACCTCCACCTCGGGGCGCTGGCGGTCGATCTGGTTCGGCTTGTCGCCGAGCACCGCGTCGAACTCCGCCTGCGCAACGGGGATGAGGTCGGGGTGGGCCACCCACGTGCCGTCGAAGCCGTCGCCGGCCTCGCGCTTCTTGTCGGCCGACACCTTCTCGAACGCCAGTGCCGTGAGCTCGGGGTCGCGTCGGTTGGGAATGAAGGCGCTCATGCCGCCGATCGCGAAGGCGCCGCGCTTGTGGCAGGTCTTCACGAGCAGCTCGGTGTAGGCCCGCATGAACGGCACCGTCATCGTCACCTGGCTGCGGTCGGGCAGGACGAACCGCGCGCCGCGGCCGCGGTAGTTCTTGATCATCGAGAAGATGTAGTCCCACCGGCCCGCGTTCAGCCCCGCGATGTGGTCGCGCAGCTCGAAGAGGATCTCCTCCATCTCGAACGCGGCCGGCAGCGTCTCGATCAGCACGGTCGCGCGGATCGTGCCGTGGGGGATGCCGACGTACTCCTCGCTGAAGCTGAACACGTCGTCCCACAGCTTCGCCTCTTCGGCGGATTCGATTTTCGGCAGGTAGAAGTAAGGCCCGACGCCCGCCTCGATGAGGCGCTGCGCATTGTGGAAGAAGTACAGGCCGAAGTCGACGAGGGAGCCGGATGCCGCCAGTCGGCGCCCTGCGCGATCGGTCACCAGCAGGTGCTTCTCGGTCAGGTGCCAGCCACGCGGACGCATGACGATCGTGGGCGTGCGCTCCGCGGTGACCCGGTACTCCTTCCCCTCGGGGGACGTGTAGGACAGCTGGCCGCGGATCGCGTCGTACAGCGACAGCTGGCCTTCGATGACGTTGCGCCAGGTGGGGGAGGTGGCGTCCTCCTGGTCGGCCAGCCACACCTTCGCGCCGGAGTTGAGGGCGTTGATGGTCATCTTCGGGTCGGTCGGCCCGGTGATCTCGACGCGGCGGTCCTCGAGCCCGGGCCCCGCCCCGGCGACCCGCCACTCGGCATCCTCGCGGATGTGCGCCGTGTCGGCGCGGAACTGCGGATCGTGGCCGTTGCCGATCTCGAATCGGCGGCGCATGCGGTCGGCGAGCCGATCGTGCCGGCGGCCGGCGAAGCGCGCGTGGAGCTCGGCGACGAAGGCGAGGGCCTCGGGGGTGAGGATCTCGTCGTAACGCGGGCGCATCGCGCCCTCGATCGTGATGGGCGCGGTGCCCGTGGCGGTGGGAGTCATGGCCCCTCTCCTTCTGTGTCGTGTGCTGCCCCGGTTCCGAACCGGGCCGTGACACCACTGTGGGTGAAGTTTTCCCGTCGGATCGACAAAAGCGGATGTGAAGTTTTGCCGATCTTCTCTTTTTGTGACACACTTCGGGACATGACGAACGTCGATGTTCTCTCCAGGGCAGATTCCGAGACCGCTGAGCCGGATGCCGACGCACTGACGATCGGGCGGCGCATCCGCCAGCTGCGCACGGCGCGCGGGATGACCCTCGACGAGCTCGCGGCGGCGGTCGAGCGCGCGCCCAGCCAGCTGTCGATGATCGAGACGGGCAAGCGCGAGCCCCGGCTCACACTCCTGCGCGCCATCGCCAAGGCGCTCGGTGCGAGCGTCGACCAGCTGCTGGAAGCGGAGCCCCTGGACGAGCGCGCCACGCTCGAGATCGCGCTGGAGCGCGCGATGAAGGGACAGACGTTCCGGGCGCTCGGCATCGAGCCGTTCCGCATCGGCAAGGCGGTGCCCGACGAGGCGCTGCGGGCCCTGCTGGCGTTGCAGGGCGAGATCGAACGGCTCGGCGATGAGCGGTCGGCGACCCCCGAGGAGGCCCGGCGGGCCAACGTTGAGCTCCGCCACCTCATGCGGCGGCAGGACAACTACTTCGCCGACCTCGAGGAGCACGCCCGCGGCATCCTGCGCGCCGTGGATCACCCGGGCGGACCGCTGACGCAGCGCACGGCCAGCGATATCGCCGCGCACCTGGGGTTCTCGCTCCACTACGTGCCCGACCTGCCGGCATCCACCCGGTCGGTCGCCGACATCCGCCACGGCCGGCTCTACCTGTCGAGCACGGTGCCGGCGAAGGGCGACTCGCGCACCGCGGTGCTGCAGGCGCTCGCGAGCCGCATCCTCGGGCACAGCGAGCCGCGGTCGTACGCCGAGTTCCTGCGTCAGCGGGTGGAGACGAACTACCTCACCGGGGCGCTGCTCATCCCCGAGGAGCATGCCGTTCCCGTGCTGCAGGACGCCAAAGCGCGACGCGCCCTGTCGATCGAGGATCTCCGCGACGCGTACTCGGTCTCGTACGAGACCGCCGCCCACCGCTTCACCAACCTCGCGACGCAGCACCTCGGCATCCGCGTGCACTTCCTGAAGGTGCACGAGTCGGGCACCATCACGAAGGCGTACGAGAACGACGACGTGAACTTCCCCGCCGACCGTCTCGGATCGATCGAGGGGCAGCTGTGCTGCAGGCGCTGGACCAGCCGCGTCGTGTTCGACATCCCCGACAAGTTCAATCCGTACTACCAGTACACCGACACGGGGAACGGCACGTACTGGTGCACGGCGCGCGTCGAGGGCTCCAGTGAAGGCGCGCACTCGGTGTCGGTGGGGGTGCGGTTCGACGACACGAAGTGGTTCCTCGGGCGGGAGACGACCAACCGCGGCGTCTCGCGGCACTCCGTCGAAGTCTGCTGCCGCCGCGCGCCCGCCGAACTCGAGACCCAGTGGCGCGACCAGGCGTGGCCGAATGTGCGGACGCCCCGCACGCTGCTCGCGACGCTGCCGTCGGGGTCGTTCCCGGGCGTGGACACGACCGATCTGTACGAGTTCCTCGAAGAGCACGCTCCGCGGGCGTGACTGCGCGGAGGGATGCCTCTCCTTGCTAGCGCCGCGGGAGCAGCCTGCCTAGCGTGGGACCATGACCACCCAGACCGCCCCCGGCGGACACGCAGGAGAACCCCATCGGCAGGGTCTGGCCCAGCGTCTGAACTGGCTCCGCGCCGGCGTACTCGGCGCCAACGACGGCATCGTCTCGACCGCCGCCGTGGTCGTCGGCGTCGCGAGCGCGACGTCGGACGTGCTGCCCGTGCTGCTGGCGGGGTCGGCCGCGCTCGTCGGTGGTGCGATCTCGATGGCGCTCGGCGAGTACGTGTCGGTCTCGAGCCAGCGCGACAGCGAGCGCACCTTGATCGAGAAGGAACGGCGCGAGCTCGCCGAGGAACCCGAGGCCGAGCTCGCCGAGCTCGTCGGCCTGTATGAGCAGCAGGGCCTCTCGCACGCGACCGCCACGGCCGTCGCCACGGAGCTGACGGGGAGGGACGCGCTGAAGGCGCACCTCGCGATCGAGTTGGGTATCGATCAGGACGACGTCGTGAGCCCGTGGCACGCGGCACTGGCCTCCGCCGTCGCGTTCTCCACCGGTGCGCTGCTGCCGATGGCGACGATCCTCCTGCTGCCGCACCCGGCCCGGATCGTGGCCACATTCGTGGCGGTGCTGCTGGCGCTCGCCGTCACCGGCTACCTCGCGGCGTGGATCGGCGGCTCGCCGCGCGGCCGCGCGGTCATCCGCACGGTGATCGGCGGCGCGATCGCGCTCGCGGCGACGTTCCTCGTGGGCTCGATCTTCGGGACGGCCGCCGGCTGATCAAGCCGTCTCGCATGCATCTCCTATGCGAACGATGAGAGGCGCGTTTTCTTGGTCTCGTCTGGGAGAGTGCCTACGACGCTCGGGGGATGACCTCACACGCGCCCGCCGCGCCGTTCGCCTCCCCCGGCGCCCCCGACCGGACCATCTCGCGGCCCCTCATCCCGCGGGCTCGTGGCACGCACCGCGCGCAGTGGAACATCGCGGCGACAGCCGTCATCTGGGCGACGAGTCTGTTCGTCGCGGCGCTGTGGGTCGCCGGAGGCGGCGTGCAGAGCCTGCTCGCCGGGGGAGGGGAGACGCTCACGACGCTCGGCCGCATCACGGGACTCGTCTCGGCCAATCTGCTCCTGTACCAGGTGCTCCTGATGGCGCGCGTGCCGCTGTTCGAGCGCGGCTTCGGCCGTGATGCCATCACGCGCATGCATCGCTGGGTCGGCTTCTGGTCGTTCTGGCTGCTCCTCGCGCACATCGTGCTGATCGTCCTCGGCTACGCCGTCACGGCGGGCGTGAACCCGCTCGCGCAGTCATGGGACTTCGTGTGGAACTACCCCGGGATGCTCCTCGCCACAGCGGGCACGGCACTTCTTGTGATGATCGTCGCGACGAGCATCCGTCGCGCCCGTCGCCGCCTGCGCTACGAGTCCTGGCATCTGCTGCACCTCTACGGCTACCTCGGGGTCGGGCTCGCGATCCCGCACATGCTGTGGACGGGTGCGGACTTCCTGACGTACCCGCTCGCGACCGTCTACTGGTGGACGCTGTGGGCGCTCGTCGCGGCATCCGTCATCGTCTTCCGCGTGGCCGCGCCGCTCTGGCGCTCGTGGCGTCACGACATCCGGGTGCACCAGGTGGTCCGCGACGGCACCTCGGGCGTCGTCGTGCGCATGCGGGGGCGGCGCCTGGAGCGGCTCGGTGCGCGCGGCGGACAGTTCTTCGTCTGGCGCTTCCTGGACGGTGCGGGGTGGACGCGCGGACATCCGCTGTCGCTCGCGACCGACCCGTCGCGCGGTGAACTGGTCGTCGCGGCCAAGATGGTCGGCGACGGCACCCAGCGGCTGGCCTCGCTGCGGCCCGGCACGCGAGTGCTCGTCGAGGGCCCGTTCGGCCACCTGACGGGAGACGTGCGCAAAGGGCGCAAGCTGCTGATGCTCGGGGCCGGAGCCGGCGTCTCCCCGCTGCTGTCGATCCTCGAGTCCGAGCCCTACGCCCCCGGCGAAGCGATCCTCGTGACGCGCGACCACACCGACGAGGATGCGCTCCGCACGGATGCCGTCGCCGACCTCGTGCGATGTCGCGGCCTGCGGCACTTGCGGCTCATCGGCCCACGCCTCCCGGAAGGGTCGACGTGGCTCCCCGCCGCGCACGCCGACTGGCGCGGCGCGGACCTCATCCGCCACCTCGCGCTGGACCTCGAGGACTACGACGTGTTCGTGTGCGGTCCGCTGCCCTGGATGTCTGCGGTGCGCGCCGACCTCGACGCCGCAGGCATCCGAGCGGATCGCGTGCACACCGAAGCCTTCACCATCTGACGCCGACAGGAGAAGACCATGAAGAAGATCGCCTACGGCCTCCTTGCGACCCTCAGCGGGCTCGTCCTGCTGTTCAGCTACCGCACCTCGCTCGGTGAAGCCGTCGTGGCGTCGCCGGCGTCGGACGGCGCCTCGACGGCCGTCGACTCGGCCGCAGCCACGACGTCGGGCGCGTCGTCCGCCACGAGCACACCGAGCGCCACGAGCACGCCGAGCGCCACGAGCACGCAGACCGAGTCGGCCACCGAATCGAGCACGCCGGCGTCCACCTCGGCGCTCGCCGACGGCACGTACACGGGATCGGCCGTGAACACCCGCTATGGTCCGGTGCAGGTGCAGATCACCGTGAGCGGCGGCCTCATCACCGATGTGCAGGCCGTGGACTACCCCGACGGCAACGGGCGCGACCGACAGATCAACGCGCGGGCGATCCCCATCCTCGTGTCCGAGACCCTCGACGCGCAGTCCGCCGAGATCGACCTCGTGTCGGGGGCGACATACACGAGCGACGGCTATCAGCAGTCGCTGCAGTCCGCACTCGACGAGGCCGCGGCATGACCGGGCGCCGCGTCTGGACCGTGCCCTGCATGGGGACGGTGTTCAGCGTCCACCTGACCGGTCGTGTCGACGCCGTGACGGCGGATGCCGCGGTCGCGGGTTTCGCCGCCGAGATCGCCGACATCGAGCGTGTATTCTCGCCGTTCCAGGATGACTCCGATGTCTCCCGCATCCGTCGCGGTGCCCTCAGCCTCGAGCGGGCGGACCCGCGCGTGCGCGAGGTCGCGGCCGCGTGCGAGGTGGCCCGCGAGGTAACGGAGGGTCGGTTCAGCGGAGCGTGGCGCGGCGGCTTCGATCCGACGGGGTACGTGAAGGGATGGGCCGTGGACCGTGCCGGCGCCCGCCACCTCGAGCCGCTGCTGCAGGACGCGGGTGCCGCGGCGGTCGGTGTGGGGGCAGGGGGCGACGTCCGGGTGTGGACGTCGCCCGAGTCGACCTGGTCGTGGCGCATCGGCATCGCCGACCCGCACCACCCGGGGGCGGTGCTGGCCACGATGGAGGTCAGAGACGGCGCGGTCGCGACGTCGGGCTCAGCCGAGCGCGGCGCGCACATCGTCGACGCACGGACAGGCCTGCCCGCGGTCGGCGTCCGCAGTGCCACGGTCGTCGCCGCCGACCTCGCCACCGCGGATGTCTGGGCGACGGCGGGCGTCGTCGCCGGAATGGCGGATGTGTCGTGGATCGGCGCACCGGGCATCACCGCCGGAATGCTCGTCGCCGAAGACGCCGCGGTGCGGCGCTGGACGCACGGCGTCGAGGTGTCGATGATCGCCGCGTGACCTCGAGTGCCGTCACGCCCTCGGAAGCGTCAGGAGGAAGGTCGTCCCCGCGGGGGAGGAGTGCTCGATGGTGACCGACCCGCCGGCTGCGACGGCGGCCTCCCGGACCAGGGCAAGCCCCAGACCGAAGCCGCGGCGGCGGCCCGCTTCGGGCCCCCTCGCGAAGCGGTCGAAGATGCGCTCCCGGTCGGCGTCGCTCACGCCGGTGCCCGCGTCGGAGACCCGGATCAGCACGCCCCGCGTGTCGGTCTCCGAACCGAGGGTCACGGTCGATCCAGCCGGCGCATGCTGGATGGCGTTGTCGAGGAGGGCGACGCAGACCCGCGTGAGCGTCGTCGGTGCCATCCGCACCGCCATCGTGCCGCCCGCCTCCACCGCGAGCTGCACGTCGGCCGCCTCCGCGAGCGGCGTCACCGTGCGCACCGCGGCGTCGAACGCCGCGACGACCTCGCCCACGTCACCCCTGGCTGCCCCTTCCGCGGCGAGGAGCATGTCGGTGAGGACGTCGTCGAGGACATCCACGTCGGTGCGCAGCGCCGAGATCGTGGGCTCGATCGGATCGCCGCGCTCGTAGCGTCGCTGCAGCGTCTGCACCCGCGCCGAGAGTGCCGTCAGCGGTGTGCGCATCTCGTGACTCGCGTCGGCGACGAACGCGCGCTGCAGGCCGAGCGCATCGGCCAGCGGGCGCACGGAGCGACGCGCGGCGAGCCAGGCGATGGCGGCCAGGAGCACGACCCCGATCGCGCCGAGGGCGATCACCCAGGGCAGGATCCCGTCGAGGTCGACAACGATGCGGTCGCCGTCGAGGCCCGGATGCCTCGTGCCGCCGTGGTGATCGTCCGGGCGGGCCGTGAGCAGCAGCACCGAGACGAGGATGCCGACGCCTGCGGTGATCACGACGGCGGCGCCGATGGCGACGAAGACGCCCACTCGCCGTGCCGCAGTGCGGATCCGAGCCTCGTCCCGCGCCGTGCTCATCGGGCCGCCGCCGCACGATAGCCGACCCCGCGAACCGTCTCGATCGTGTCGGGCGAGGTCTTGCGTCGCACGTAATGGACATAGGTGTCGACGGTGCTGAGGGCGTCGTCCGAGTCGAACACGGCACGCAGGATCTCTTCGCGGCTGAAGACGTGGTCGGGACTCTCCGACAGCAGCGCCAGCAGGCGCGTCTCCGTCGGCGTCAGCGCGACCCGCTCGCCCCCGGGGCCGTAGGCAGCCGAGGCATCCGGCAGGAAGACCCACTCGCCGAGCGAGCGACGTCGCCCGTCCAGACGGTGCCCCCGGACGAGGGCGCGCAGCCGCGCGAGCAGTTCGTCGAAGTCGAACGGCTTGACGAGGTAGTCGTTCGCTCCGGCATCCAGACCCTCGACGCGGTCCGCGACGGCGCCGAGAGCCGTGAGCAGCAGGATCGGTGTCGTGATGTGCGCGGTGCGCACGGCCTCGACCAGCGCGATGCCGTCCAAGTCCGGCAGGCGACGGTCGATGACCATCACGTCGAATCGCTCGGCCAGCGCACGCGCGAGCGCATCGCGCCCGCCGACGACGTGCACGACGTCGTAGACCTCGTCGAGGACGTCGGAGGTCATCCCCGCGATCTCGGCGTCGTCCTCGACGTAGAGGACCCGCGCCCGCGGCAGAGCCTGCACAGCCACATCGACTCCTCTTCTCGACGCGTGTGCGTCGCTCAAGCCACTATCCACCCATCCACGCACCAAGATGGCGCCAAGAGTTCACCCGGCCGCTCACCCCGTCGCGACGAGCGCGGCCCACAACTCCGCTCGCGCCGGGAACGACGTCAGGTCGACGGCCAGAAGCTGCTGCGCCTGCGCGATCCGCGCGCGGACGGTGTGGCGGTGCACGCCGAGGGCCTGCGCGGCCTCGTCGATGCGGGCATCGTGCTCGAGCCACGTGCGGACGGTCGCGGTGAGCGCGGTGCCGTGCTGGTCGTCGTGCTCGCGCAGCGGCGCGAGGCGGCGGTCGGCGAGGGCGCGCGCGTGGAGTGTGTCGAGGGCGGCGAGCACGCCGCCGCCGGTCGTGTCTGCGAAGGGCATGACGGTGCCGGATGCCGCGCGTCGCGCCGCCGCGATCGCCTGGGTATGGGCGCGCGAGAACGCGGGGTAGTCGGTTGGATCGGACGCGCCGACGGCAGCATCGAAGAGGGTCGCGAGCTGCAAGAGCGTGTCGCCGTCGTCCGACGGGATGACGACGACGAGCACGTCGGAGCTGCGTCCGTAGAAGAGCGCGCCGCGGCGCTCGGCGACGCGCAGCTCGAGCCAGTCGGCCGCGGCATCCGCCCGTGCTGCCGCGACGACGGCGACCGCCACCACGACGGGCGCCGTCGGCAGAGCGCCCCACAGCTCGAGCGAGACGCGGCGCGCGAGCGTCGGATCATTCGAGAGCAGCGCATGCAGCAGGCCCGTCCGCAGCGCCTTGCGTGCGCGATCGAGGCCGACGTTCTGCTCGAGGGCGAGCCCCGCCATCGCGATGACGGAGGTGACGACATTGCGGCCCTCGAGGTCGAGCTCGGCGCCGACGATCGCGAGGAGACCGCGCAAGTGCCCGCCGCGCCCGAGCGTCTGCAGCGTCACACGCCGGCCCTCGATCTCGAGGGTAGAGGCAGCGCGGGCGCCGCGCCGGAGGACGGAGCCGGCCTCGGCGGCGAGCGCCGCGAGCGTGTCCGCGTCGGGCGCATCCGCCGCGGAGGACTGCGTGAGGGTGCCCGCGGCGTCGTACAGTCCCACCCAGGCGTCCAGTTGGCGGGCGAGTTCGGCGACGGTCGCGGCGAGCCCGTCGGGGCGGAGCGCGGCGAGCGAGATCGCGCGCTGGGCCGACAGCGCCCATGTGCGCCGGGCGTAGCCCTGCGCCGCGATCGCCTCGGCGTTCGCCCGCGCGAGCGCGATGAAGGGTGTGCGGTACGGCACCTCGAACAGCGGCATCCGCGCCTCGCGGCACGCGTCGACGAGGCCCGCGGGGATGCCGTCGCGCACGACCTCGGTGCCGAACCCCAGCCCGCGCACGCCGCGGGCGCGCAGGCGGTCGACGTACTCGCGGTAGCGGGCGGCATTCTCCTCGACACCCACGAACTGCGTCCCGGTGGTCAGCAGCAGCAGGTCGTCGGCGAGGAAGGGCGTCGGGTCGGCGAGGTCGGAGCTGTGCACCCAGCGCAGCGGCGCGTCCAGGGCGTCCGCGGGCAGTGACTCCTCGGCGGACGCGAGACGCAGATCGAGGTCGCGGCGGGCGAGGAGGGCGCGGAGCGTGGGCTGGGGATCCGTCATCGCATCCTCCCGGGTCGGATGTACGTGGCGTATGCCGTCGTGCTGAGAATGTACACCGGGGAGGGTGCTGGTCCGGCATCCGCCGACATACGCTCGCGCCATGAGCATGACTGACAGCACCGTCCTGGGCGGCCCGACCCTGGCGCAGGAGCGCCGCATCGTCACGACCATCCCGGGCCCGCGCTCGCAGGAGCTGCTCGACCGCAAGTCGGCCGCCGTGGCGGCGGGCGTCGCGCACACCGTGCCCATCGAGGCGGTCGCCGCCGGCGGCGGCGTCGTGGTGGATGCCGACGGCAACTCCCTCATCGACCTCGGCAGCGGCATCGCCGTCACGAGCGTCGGCAACGCCCACCCGGCCGTCGTCGCCGCCGTGCAGGCCGCCGTCGCCCAGATGACCCACACCTGCTTCATGATCTCGCCGTACGCGTCCTACGTCGCCGTCGCCGAGCGACTCAACCGCCTGACCCCCGGCGATCACGCCAAGAAGTCGGCGCTGTTCAACTCCGGGGCCGAGGCCGTCGAGAACGCCGTCAAGATCGCCCGCAAGTACACCGGCCGCCAGGCCGTCGTCGCGTTCGACCACGCCTATCACGGCCGTACGAACCTCACGATGGCGCTCACCGCGAAGTCGATGCCGTACAAGAGCGGGTTCGGCCCCTTCGCCTCCGAGGTGTACCGCGCGCCGGCGTCGTATCCGTTCCGCGACGGCCTCAGCGGGGCGGATGCCGCGGCGAAGGCGATCTCACTCATCGAGAAGCAGATCGGGGCCGACAACCTCGCCGCCGTCATCATCGAGCCGATCCAGGGGGAGGGCGGCTTCATCGTCCCGGCGGACGGGTTCCTGCCGGCCCTCGTCGACTGGTGCCGCGCCAACGGCGTCGTCTTCATCGCCGACGAGGTGCAGACCGGCTTCGCCCGCACCGGCGCGATGTTCGCGAGCGACCTGTTCGGCATCGTGCCGGATCTGATCACCACCGCCAAGGGCATCGCGGGGGGGATGCCCTTGGCGGCGGTCACCGGCCGCGCCGAGATCATGGACGCCACCCACGGCGGCGGGCTCGGCGGCACGTACGGCGGGAACCCCGTCGCGTGCGCCGCGGCGATCGCCGCGATCGACGCGTTCGAGAACGACGGCCTCATCGACCGGGCGCGCGAGATCGGGGGGATTCTCCGCGCCCGGCTCGAGTCGCTGCAGGCCGCCGATCCCCGCATCGGCGAGGTCCGGGGGCGCGGCGCGATGATCGCGATCGAGTTCGTCGACCCCGCGACGAAGGCCCCCGACGCCGCCCTCACCGCCGCCGTCGCCAAGGCGGCGATCGCCGAGGGCGTCATCGTGCTCACGTGCGGCACGTACGGCAACGTCATCCGCTTCCTGCCGCCGTTGGCCATCGGCGACGAGCTCCTCACCGAGGGACTCGACGTCGTCGCCGCAGCGCTCGCCGCCCACTGACCCGCCGACATCGGCACCACGAAGGAGTGACATGACCGAGATCACCAGAGACGTCGTCATCGTCGGGGCGGGAGCCGCCGGCCTCACCGCGGCGAACCAGCTCAAGAAGGCCGGCCTATCTGTTGCCGTGCTCGAGGCGCGCGACCGCGTCGGCGGGCGGCTGTGGACCGACACGATCGAGGGCGCGATGCTCGAGATCGGCGGCCAGTGGGTCTCGCCCGATCAGGACGCCTTGAAGGAGACGATCGCCGAGCTGGGACTCGAGACCTTCGACCGCTATCGCGACGGCGACAGCGTCTACGTCGGCCCCGACGGGGTCGCGCATCGCTTCACCGGCGAGATGTTCCCGGTGAGCCCCGAGACCGAGCGGATCATCGCCGAGGTGACCGAGCGCCTGGACGCCATGGTCGCCGAGATCGACCCCGACCGGCCGTGGGCGCACCCGAAGGCCGCCGAGTGGGACACGATCTCGTGGGACGCGTGGCTGCATCAGCAGACCGACGACGACGAGGCCATCCGCAACCTCGCCTTCCCGACCGGGTCGGCCATGCTCACCAAGCCCACCCACGCGTTCTCGCTGCTGCAGTCGCTGCTGATGGCGGCATCCGCCGGCAGCTACTCGCACCTCGTCGACGCGGACTTCATCCTCGACAAGCGCGTCGTGGGCGGTCTGCAGCAGGTGCCGCTGCTGCTGGCCGAGCGGCTCGGCGACGATGTCTACCTCGGCCAGGCGGTGCGCACCCTCGAGTACTCGGATGCCGGGGTCACCGCGATCGCCGACCGCATGACGGTCCGCGCCCGCCGCGCCGTCCTCGCGCTCGCGCCGGTGCTGTACCACCGCATCTCGTTCGTCCCGCCCATGCCCCGCCTGCAGCACCAGATGCACCAGCACCTGTCGATGGGCTTCGTCATCAAGGTCCACGCCGTCTACGAGACGCCGTTCTGGCGCGAGCAGGGCCTGTCGGGCACCGCCTTCAGCCCCTACGAGATCTCGCACGAGGCGTACGACAACACCAACCACGGCGATGAGCGCGGCACCCTCGTGGGCTTCGTCTCCGACCGGCTCGCCGACGACCTGTTCCGCGTGAGCGCCGAGGAGCGCAAGCAGCGCATCCTCACCTCGCTCAGCCACTACTACGGCCCCGAGGCCATGAACCCGGTCGTCTACTACGAGAGCGACTGGGGGAGCGAGGAGTGGACGCGCGGCGCGTACGCGGCATCCTTCGACCTCGGCGGACTGCACCGTTACGGCGCGGACCTGCGCACCCCCGTCGGGCCCATCCGCTTCGCCTGCAGCGATCTCGCCGGTGCCGGCTACCAGCACGTCGACGGCGCCATCCGCATGGGGCGCCTGGTGGCGGAGCAGATCATCGAGGAGGTCCACGCATGACGGGCCATATCGTCGTCGGCTATACGGCGACCAAGCAGGGCAGGGATGCCGTGGCGTTCGCGTCGCGGCTGGCCGCGGCGACCGGCGCCGTGCTCGACATCGCGATCATCCTGCCGAACCCCGAGCGCAGCGTCATCACGCCGCCCGACGCCTCGTACGACCGATACTTGCACACGCAGGCGCAGCAGTGGATCGCGCAGGCGATCGACCGCATCCCCGCCGAGGTCGTCGCCCACGCGCACGTGCGCGCCGCGGAATCGTTCGCCGAGGGCCTCGTCACCGTCGCCGACGAACTGGCCGCGGCCTACATCGTCGTGGGCGCCGCCGACGGCGCCTCGCGCGGCCGGCACCGCCTCGGATCGACGACGACGGAGCTGCTGCACTCCTCCGACGTGCCCGTCGTGCTCGTGCCGCGCGGTGCGCGCAAGATCGCGCCGGAGACCGGCATCGCGCGCCTGACGGTCGCGGTCGGCACCCGTCCGGGCGCCGACGCGCTCATCGCCGAGACGGCCGAGCTCGCGCAGGCCGCCGGCGTCGGGGTGCGGCTGCTGTCACTGCTGCCGGTGGATCTGCCGCCGACCGCAGACACCGGCGCCATCCGCACCGCGAACACGACACAGGCCGACGACGTGCTCGCCGCGGCCCGTGCCGAACTGCCGCCGGGGCTGGTCACCGACGTCGTCGTCGCCGCGGGCGACAGCATCGAGGAGGCCGTCTCCTACCTCGACTGGTTGCCCGGCGAGGTCGTCCTGGTCGGCTCGAGCCGGCTCGCCCAGCCGCGGCGCCTCTTCCTCGGCTCGACCGCCGCGAAGATGCTCCACGAGATCACCGTCCCGGTGATCGTCGTCCCGCGTACCCGTACCACCGACACCTCTGCGAAGGAGCAGCGATGAGTGCACCCGAAGCCACTCCGCTGGCGCCCGCCACCGGCAGCGACGCCGGCGGCCTGTCCAGCAAGGGCCTGAGCGCCGGGACGGTCGGCCTCATCGGCGCCGTCGTCATCGGCATCTCGTGCATCGCCCCGGCGTACACGTTCACCGCCGCGGTGGGACCCACGGCATCCGTCGTCGGCGCGCAGATCCCGGCGATCATCCTCGTCGGGTTCATCCCGATGCTGCTGGTCGCCTTCGGCTACCGCGAGCTCAACAATCGCATGCCGGATGCCGGGACCTCCTTCACCTGGGCGGCGCGCGCGTTCGGGCCGTGGATCGGGTGGATGGCGGGCTGGGGGCTCGTCGTCGCCACGATCCTCGTGCTCTCCAACCTCGCCGGCGTGGCCGTGGAGTTCCTGTTCCTGCTGATCTCGCAGATCACCGGCAACCCCGACATCGCGAACCTGGCCTTCGAGCTGTGGATCAACATCGGCGTCTGCCTCCTGTTCATGCTGGGAGCGACATACATCTCCTACCGCGACATGCAGACGACGCAGAAGCTGCAGTACGTGCTCGTCACCTTCCAGGTCGCCGTGCTCGTCCTGTTCGCCGTCGTCGCCATCTCGCAGGCGGTCGGTGGCGGCGGGTTCGACTACACGCCGTTCTCGTTCGAGTGGTTCAACCCGTTCGCCGTCGGCTCGTTCAGCGCGTTCGCCGCGGGGCTGTCGCTGTCGATCTTCATCTTCTGGGGGTGGGACGTCACCCTCACGATGAACGAGGAGACGAAGGATCCCGAGCGCACGCCGGGGCGCGCCGCGACCGTCACCGTCATCACGATCGTCTCGCTGTACCTGCTGCTGGCCGTCGCGATGATCATGTATGCCGGCGTCGGCACGGGGGAGCTGGGCCTCGGCAACGAGGACATCCAGGCGAACGTGTTCTTCTTCCTGTCCGACCCGGTGCTCGGCCCGCTCGCGTTCCTCGTGTCGCTCGCGGTGCTGACCTCCTCGGCATCCTCGCTGCAGTCCACCTTCGTCGGTCCCGCGCGCACCCTCCTGTCGATGGGTCACTACGGCGCGCTGCCGCCGGCGTTCGCGAAGGTCAGCCCGCGCTTCTTCACGCCGGGGTACGCGACCATCGTTTCGGCCGTCGTCGCCAGCGCGTTCTACGCCGTCATGCGCGTCGTCAGCGAGGACACGCTGTGGGACACGATCCTCACGCTCGGCATGATGATCTGCTTCTACTACGGACTGACCGCGTTCGCGTGCGTCTGGTACTTCCGCAAGCAGTGGTTCGATTCGGTGCGCAACGTCTTCTTCACGTTCCTGTTCCCGCTCATCGGCGGCGTGATCCTCGCGGTGCTGTTCGTGACGACCCTCATCGACTCGATGGACCCGGCCTACGGCTCGGGCTCGCAGATCGGCGGCATCGGCATCGTGTTCATCCTCGGCATGCTCATCATCGTCGTCGGTGTGGTGATCATGATCTGGCAGTCGATCAAGCGCCCCGCGTTCTTCCGCGGAGAGACGCTCTCGGTCGACGCACCCCCCAGCGCGCGCAGGCGGCGCGCCATGGCACGAGAGGAGACGGGACGATGATCTCGGAGAACGACCTGATCGCGAAGCTGCCCCGCGGGCTGTTCATCGGCGGGACGTGGCAAGACGGCGGTGCCGGGACCTTCCCGGTCGCCGACCCCGCCACCGGGAACACCCTCGTCGAGATCGCCGACGCGACGCCGGAGGACGGCATCCGGGCGCTGGATGCCGCGGTCGCGGCCCAAGACGCGTGGACGGCCACGCCGCCGCGCACCCGTAGCGACATCCTCCGCCGCGCGTTCGACCTGCTCACCGAGCGGGCCGACGAGTTCGCGCTGCTGATGACGCTCGAGATGGGCAAGCCCCTCGCCGAGGCGCGGGGCGAGGTGACCTACGGCGGCGAGTTCCTCCGCTGGTTCAGCGAGGAAGCGGTCCGCATCTCCGGGCGCTACGGGCTCAACCCCGAGGGCACCGGCCGCATGGTCATCAGCCAGCGCCCCGTCGGCCCGTGCTTCTTCATCACGCCGTGGAACTTCCCGCTCGCGATGGCCACCCGCAAGATCGCGCCGGCGCTCGCCGCCGGCTGCACCGTCGTCGTCAAGCCGCCGGAGCTGACGCCGCTCACGACGCTCGCGTTCGTTCAGCTGCTGGTCGAGGCCGGCCTTCCCGCCGGTGTCGTCAACGTCGTCACCACGACGACCTCGAGCGCGGTGTCGGGGCCGATCATCGCCGACCCGCGGCTGCGGAAGCTCTCGTTCACCGGGTCGACGCCGGTCGGCAAGAAGCTCATCGCCCAGGCCGCCGAGGGTGTGCTGCGGGTGTCGATGGAGCTCGGCGGCAACGCGCCGTTCGTCGTGTTCGACGACGCCGACCTCGACAAGGCCGTGGACGGGGCGATGCTCGCCAAGTTCCGCAACATCGGCCAGGCGTGCACCGCCGCGAACCGCTTCATCGTGCACGAGTCGGTGGCGGAGGAGTTCGCCCAGCGGGTGAGCGCGCGGGTGGCGGCCATGAAGATCGGCCGCGGCACCGAAGAGGGCGTGCAGATCGGCCCGCTCATCGACCGCAAGGCCGTCGAGGGCACCGGTGCGCTCGTCCAGGACGCGCTCGACCGCGGCGCCCGGCTGCTGGCCGGCGGCTCGGCGATCGACGGGCCGGGCACCTTCTTCGAGCCGACGGTCATCACCGAGGTCGCGGCCGGCAGCGACATCCTCCGCGAGGAGATCTTCGGACCGGTGCTGGCCATCGCGACCTTCGCCGACGAGGACGAGGCGGTGCGCCTGGCCAACGACACCGACTACGGCCTCGTGTCGTACGTATTCACCCGCGACCTCGCGCGGGGGCACCGGATGATCGACCGGCTCGAGACCGGCATGATGGGGCTGAACGCCGGTGTCGTGTCCAACGCGGCGGCACCGTTCGGCGGCGTCAAGCAGTCCGGCATGGGCCGGGAGGGCGGGCTCGAGGGCATCCACGAGTACCTGTCCACGAAGTACACGCTGATCCCCGCGGACTGACGCGGGCGGCGACATCGATGCGAGAGAACGGGAGCAGAACGATGACCTACGCGGTTGTGAACCCCGCCACCGGCGAGACGCTGGCCACCTACCCGACGGCGACGGATGCCGAGGTCGAGGCGGCCGTCGCCGCCGCCGACTCCGCGGCCCGCGGCTGGGGGCGCACCTCGTCGCCCGCCGAGCGCGCCGACCTGCTCCGGCGGGTCGCGCAGCTGCACCGGGAGCGCCGCGACGAGCTCGCAGCGATCATCGTGCGCGAGATGGGCAAGCCGCTCGCCGCGGCCGAGGGCGAGGTCGAT
>JAEYAG010000074.1 GCA_023451265.1 Actinomycetes bacterium
CGACGGCCCTGTGCCCGCCCCATGAAGTTCTACGTCCTGACCGTCGTGCTGACGGCGGCGGCCACGCTCGCGCTGACCTGGGTGGTGTGGCGCGTCGGCATGCGTTACCGGCTGTACCCGGAGATCCGCGAGCGCGACGTGCACACGACGCCCAAGCCGCGCGTGGGCGGGGTCGCGATGTTCCTCGGCATCCTGGTCGCCTTCGCACTGTCGTCGCAGATCTCGTACTTCTCGATCATCTGGAGCGACCCCCAGGCGATCTGGTCGATCCTCGGGGCGGCGCTCCTCATCGTCATCGTCGGCGTCGCCGACGATCTGTGGGACCTCGATTGGATGATCAAGCTCGGCGCGCAGTTCGTCGCCGCCGGCATCGTCGTGGGGCTCGGGGGCATCCAGATCTTCTTCATCCCGCTGGGCGCGCAGATCGTCGTCTCCAGCTGGGCGAGCTTCACGCTGTCGGTGTTCGCGATCGTCATCGTCATGAACGCCGTCAACTTCATCGACGGGCTCGACGGCCTGGTCGCCGGCGTCGCCCTCATCGCGAACGTGGTGTTCTTCGTCTACAGCTACCTCGTCGTGCGCGACCTCGGCGAGTCGAGCTACTTCAATCTCGCCTCGTTCCTCGCCGCCGCCCTCATCGGGGTGTGCCTCGGGTTCCTGCCGATGAACTGGAGCCCGTCCAAGCTCTTCATGGGCGACTCCGGCGCTCTGCTGCTCGGCCTGCTCATGGCGACCTCCGCGATCGTCCTCACCGGAGGACTGGACCCGAACCTGCTCAGCGACAACGACGTGTTCGGTCGCTCCCAGCTGCTCGGTGCCTTCATCCCGATCCTGCTGCCGGTCGTCATCGTCCTGCTGCCGCTGCTCGACTTCGGCATGGCGATCATCCGGCGCATGGGCCGGGGGCTGTCGCCCTTCTCGCCCGACCGCAAGCACCTGCACCACCGCATGCTCGACATGGGCCACTCCGACCGCGACGCGGTGCTGGTGTTCTACGCGTGGACGGCCGTCGTCTCCATCGGCGTGCTGCTGATGTACATCGGCACGACGCAGGACTGGCCCGGCGACTACCTGTTCGGGGTGGGCTATGTCCTCCTCGGCATCGCCGCCTGCCTCGTCGTCACCCTGCTTCCCTCACCCCGCACCCCGGCCGCGCCCGTCGCGGCACCCGAACCGAGGACGTCATGACCGCCCCCACCGTCTCCAGCACACCCGTTCTGCGCACGACCCTCCTCTGGTCGGCCGTGGCCACCGGCATCCTCGCGATCGCCGGTGCCCTCATCGGCTTCGCCGTCGCCGGCTGGTCGGGACTGTGGAGCGCACTCATCGCGATCCTCCTCGCCGCGGTCTTCCTCGGCTTCACCGGCGCGACGATCCTCATCGCGAACCGCTGGTTCGGCGACCCGCTGTACGTCCCGATCTTCTTCGGGTCGGTGATGGGCGGCTGGATCCTGAAGTTCGTCGTCTTCATCGTCGTGTTGTTCGTGCTGCGCGGACAGCCGTGGCTGAACCCCACCGTCTTCTTCGTCGCGCTCGTCGTCAGCGTCGTGCTCTCCCTCGTCATCGACGTCATCGTCATGCTGCGCATGCGCATGCCCCACGCGAGCGATGTGAACCTGCCGACCCTCGCCGACGTCATCGACGAGGCTCGGGCGCCGCGTCAGCCCGAGAGTGACGGCGAGGGCCTGCCGGAAGAAGGGGATGCCGGTGCCGGCGCCCCCGATGCGGACGCGGGCACTCCCCGCGCCTGATAGGCTTTCTCTGCGCCCGTTCGCGCCGCCCACACCAGCAGTGCAACGCGTGCGCAGTGACGCTCACACCGACCATCGTCGCACCGGTTCGCCGGTGCCCCGAAGCTGGAGCCAGCGCTGTTTACCCAAGCTGCTACCCTGATCGCCAAATCCGCCGAAGACGGCGAGTTCCACGGACCCTCGATCGATGAGTTCTTCCCGGAGGCCGTGTTCCAGATCGGCGATCTGGTCATCAACCGGATCCATCTGATCCAGTTCCTCGCGACCATCGCCATCGTGCTGATCTTCTGGCTCGGCACCCGCCGCATGACGATCGTCCCCGGCCGGTTCCAGTCCATCGTCGAGATGGGCCTGGACTTCGTCCGCGTGAACATCGCCGAGGACCTGCTCGGCAAGAAGGACGGCCAGCGGTTCCTGCCGATCCTCACCACGATCTTCTTCATGATCCTGTTCATGAACATCACGGGTGTCATCCCGGGGCTGAACATCGCCGGCACCGCGATCATCGCCGTGCCGCTGCTGCTCGCCGTTGTCAGCTACGTGACGTTCATCTACGCCGGCATCAAGAAGAGCCCGAAGAACTTCTTCAAGAACTCGCTGTTCCCCTCGGGTGTGCCGTGGCCCATTTACTTCATCGTGACGCCCATCGAGCTCATCTCGACCTTCGTCATCCGCCCCGTGACGCTCACGCTGCGACTCCTGATGAACATGATGGTCGGCCACCTGCTGCTGGTGCTGTTCTTCTCGGCGACGCAGTTCTTCCTCTTCACGATGGGCGGCTGGTGGTCGGCCCTCGCGGCGGGCTCGCTCGCCTTCGGCTTCGTCTTCACCCTGTTCGAGATCCTGGTGGCTGTCCTCCAGGCCTACGTCTTCACCATCCTCACCGCGGTCTACATCCAGCTCGCGGTGGCAGAAGAGCACTGAGCGGGCGGGGCTTCCGCCTCACCCACCCAACCCCCGAAAGGAAAAACCCGTGGACGCAACTACGGTTCTCGCCGATGTCACCGGCTCCATCGCGACGGTCGGCTACGGCCTCGCCGCCATCGGCCCCGCGATCGGCGTCGGCATCGTCGTCGGCAAGACGATCGAGGGCGTCGCCCGTCAGCCCGAGCTGGCCGGCCGCCTGCAGGTGCTGATGTGGATCGGTATCGCCTTCACCGAGGCGCTCGCCTTCATCGGCATCGCGACCGCCTTCATCTTCGGCTTCTGATCGCCCTCACCAGTTCTTAAGGAGACAGGATGCACAGTCTTGTCGCGTACGCCGCGGAAGAGGCGGGTCACAACCCGCTCCTTCCCGCCCCGTACGACATTCTCTGGTCGGCGGTCTGCTTCGTCATCATCCTCTTCGTCTTCTGGAGGGTCGCCCTGCCGAAGATGAAGACCCTGCTCGACCAGCGTGCTGCCGCCATCGAGGGCAACATCGCCAAGGCCGACGAGGCGCAGCGCAAGGCCGAGGCCGCGCTCGAGGAGTACACGGCTCAGCTCGCCGAAGCCCGCAAGGAGGCCGGTGAGATCCGCGACGCCGCCCGTGAGGACGGCAAGAAGATCGTCGCCGAGGCGAAGGACATCGCCTCCGCCGAGGCCTCGCGTCTGACGGCCGCCGCGCACACGCAGATCGAGGCGGAGCGCCAGTCGGCGCTCGTGTCGCTGCGCAGCGAGGTCGGCACCCTGGCGCTCGACCTCGCCGGCGGCGTGATCGGTGAGACCCTCTCCGACGACGCCAAGGCGAAGGGCGTCGTCGACCGCTTCCTCGCAGATCTCGAGAAGGCCAGGTAATGGGCAGCGCGACCACTCAGGCTCTGGCGGCGACCACGTCGGCGCTGAACACGGCCACCGTCGACGACCTGAGCACCGCTCGGGAGCTGTTCGTCGCGGCGCGCACGCTCGGCGAGTCGTCGCAGCTGAGCGGCGCGCTGTCGTCCTGGGGCGTCCCGGGGCAGGCGCGGGCGAAGGTGGCCGAGCAGGTGTTCGGCCAGCTGCAGCCCGTCGCCCGCTCCCTCGTCACCGCCGCCGTCGCCGAGCGCTGGTCCTCGACCTCCGACCTCATCTCGGGCATCGAGGAGCTGGCGATCCGCGCCGCGGCACTGGGCGCGCCCCGCGTCGACGTCGAGCAGGAACTGTTCGAGGTCTCCCGCGTCGTCGCCGACAACCCCGACCTCGAGCTCGCGCTCGGCAGTCGCCTGGGGGATGCCGCCGCGAAGGGCGCGCTGGTCGCGAACATCCTCGGCGGCCGTGCGAGCGAGGCCACGACCCTGATCGTGTCCGAGCTCGTCCAGCAGCCGAGGGAGCGGCGCGTGCGCGCGCTGCTGTCGCGGGCGCTCCGACTGGTCGCCGACCAGCGGGGCCGCACGGTCGCGACGGTCCACGTGGCGCAGCCGCTGGATGCCGCGCAGCTCGAGCGTCTGCGCTCGGGGCTGTCGCAGCGCTACGGCAGCGACGTCGCGCTGAACGTCGTCGTGGATCCGAAGGTGGTCGGCGGCGTGCGCGTGGAGATCGGTGACGACGTCATCGACGCCACGGTCTCGTCGCGCCTGAACGACCTGCGGCAGCGACTCGCAGGCTAGAACTTCCCGCTCGAGGTGAGCGGATATGCCGGGGTCGCCCGGCGACAGACATCCCACAAGAAGGAACACCATGGCAGATCTGACCATCAGCCCCGACGTCATCCGTGACGCGCTGAAAGACTTCGTCGCCGCGTACGAGCCGTCGGCCGCTGCCGCGACCGAGGTCGGCACCGTCGTCGACGCCGCCGACGGCATCGCGCACGTCGAGGGTCTCCCCGGCGTCATGGCCAACGAGCTGGTTCGCTTCGAGAACGGCGTCGAGGGTCTCGCGCTGAACCTCGACGAGAACGAGATCGGTGTCGTCGTGCTCGGCGACTTCTCGGGCATCGAGGCCGGCCAGAAGGTCACCCGCACCGGCGAGGTGCTCTCGGTCGCCGTCGGCGACGGCTACCTCGGCCGCGTCGTCGACCCGCTCGGCAACCCGATCGACGGCCTCGGCGAGGTCGCGACCACCGGTCGCCGCGCGCTCGAGCTGCAGGCGCCGGGCGTCATGCAGCGCAAGAGTGTGCACGAGCCGATGCAGACCGGCATCAAGGCCATCGACGCCATGATCCCCGTCGGCCGCGGCCAGCGTCAGCTGATCATCGGCGACCGCCAGACCGGCAAGACCGCGATCGCGATCGACACGATCATCAACCAGAAGGCCAACTGGGAGTCGGGCGACGTCACCAAGCAGGTGCGCTGCATCTACGTCGCCATCGGCCAGAAGGGCTCCACGATCGCCTCCGTCAAGGGCGCGCTCGAG
This sequence comes from Actinomycetes bacterium, assembly GCA_023451265.1. Classification (GTDB taxonomy): domain Bacteria; phylum Actinomycetota; class Actinomycetes; order Actinomycetales; family Microbacteriaceae; genus Microbacterium. The sequence goes on from JAEYAG010000074.1 coordinate 5,061, forward strand.
GATGCCGGTGCGATGGAGTACACGACGATCGTCGCGGCCCCGGCATCCGACCCCGCCGGCTTCAAGTACCTCGCCCCCTACACCGGCTCGGCCATCGGCCAGCACTGGATGTACGAGGGCAAGCACGTCCTGATCATCTTCGACGACCTGTCGAAGCAGGCCGAGGCGTACCGCGCCGTGTCGCTGCTGCTGCGCCGCCCGCCGGGCCGCGAGGCATACCCCGGTGACGTCTTCTACCTGCACTCGCGTCTGCTCGAGCGCTGCGCGAAGCTCTCCGACGAGCTCGGCGCCGGTTCGATGACGGGCCTGCCGATCATCGAGACGAAGGCCAACGACGTGTCGGCCTACATCCCGACGAACGTGATCTCGATCACCGACGGTCAGATCTTCCTGCAGTCCGACCTCTTCAACGCCAACCAGCGTCCCGCGGTCGACGTGGGCATCTCGGTGTCGCGCGTCGGCGGTGACGCCCAGGTCAAGTCGATCAAGAAGGTCTCCGGCACGCTCAAGCTCGAGCTCGCCCAGTACCGCTCGCTCGAGGCGTTCGCGATGTTCGCCTCCGACCTCGACGCGGCCTCGCGCCGTCAGCTCGAGCGCGGTGCGCGTCTGACCGAGCTGCTCAAGCAGCCCCAGTACGACCCGTACCCCGTCGAGGAGCAGGTCGTCTCGATCTGGGCCGGCACCAACGGCAAGCTCGACACGATCGAGGTCGAGGACGTGCTCCGCTTCGAGCGCGACCTGCTGGACTACCTCAAGCGCAACACGACGATCCTCGACACGCTCCGCGACACCAACGTCCTCGACGACGCCACGGCTGCAGAGCTCGAGAAGGTCACCGACGAGTTCATCCTGGAGTTCCAGGGCGGCAAGGGCCAGGCCATCAACAAGCCGGGTCACGAAGAGGTCGCCGCCGCGCACGAAGAGGACGTCAACCAGGATAAGATCGTCAAGGGCCGCCGCGGCTGATATGGGCGCACAACTCCGGGTCTACAAGCAGAAGATCGCTTCTGCTCAGACGACCAAGAAGATCACGAAGGCGATGGAACTCATCGCGGCTTCGCGCATCCAGAAGGCGATGGCGCGCGTGCGCGCATCCTCGCCCTTCGCGCGGGCCGTGACGCGCGCCGTCTCCGCCGTGGCGACCCACTCGAACATCCAGCACCCGCTCACGACCGAGCGCGAGACGATCCGCCGCTCGGCGGTGGTCATCTTCGCCAGTGACCGGGGCCTGGCCGGCGCGTTCAACTCGCAGATCCTCCGCGAGGGTCTGCAGCTGGGCGAGTTGCTGCGGTCGCAGGGCAAGGAGGTCGAGTACTTCCTCGTCGGCCGCAAGGCCGTCGGCTACTTCCAGTTCCGTCGCATGTCGGCGGCGGGGGAGTGGACCGGTGACACCGACACCCCGCACTTCAACACCGCCGAGCAGATCGCGGGTGCCCTCTTGGACGCCTACGACCGTGGCGGCGAGGAGACCGGCGGCGTCGATGAGATCCACCTCGTCTACAACCGCTTCGTCAGCATGATGACGCAGGAGCCCGAGACGGTGCGCCTGCTGCCGCTGGAGGTCGTGGAAGCCGACGAGATCGAAGGCTCCGCCGCGACCCCGAACGCCGTGTACCCGCTGTACGAGTTCGAGCCGAGCCCCGAGGTCGTCCTCGACGCGCTGCTGCCGGTGTACGTGCAGAGCCGCGTGTTCAACGCGCTGCTGCAGTCCTCGGCCGCCAAGCACGCCGCGACGCAGAAGGCGATGAAGAGCGCGAGCGACAACGCCGACAAGCTCATCACCGACTACACCCGGCTGCGCAACAACGCGCGTCAGGCCGAGATCACCCAGCAGATCGCCGAGATCGTCGGCGGCGCCGACGCGCTCGCGTCGGGCAAGTAAGCCGCGACGGCATCCAGACCACACCGAAAGAGACAGACAATGACTGCCACCGCCACCGCCGAAAAGGCCGAGACGACGGTCGTCGGGCGCGTCGCACGCGTCACCGGCCCGGTCGTCGACATCGAGTTCCCGCATGACTCGATCCCCGACATCTACAACGCGCTGAAGACGACGATCACGATCGACGGTGAGTCCACCGAGATCACGCTCGAGGTCGCTCAGCACCTCGGCGACGACCTCGTGCGCGCCATCTCGCTCAAGCCCACCGACGGCATGGTCCGCGGCCAGGAGGTGCGCGACACCGGCGGCCCCATCACGGTCCCCGTCGGCGACGTCACCAAGGGCAAGGTCTTCAACGTCACCGGCGACGTGCTCAACGCCGAGCCGGGCGAGACGATCGAGGTCACCGAGCGCTGGGGCATCCACCGCCAGGCTCCGAACTTCGACCAGCTCGAGTCGAAGACCCAGATGTTCGAGACCGGCATCAAGGTCATCGACCTGCTCACCCCGTACGTGCAGGGTGGCAAGATCGGCCTCTTCGGCGGCGCGGGCGTCGGCAAGACCGTCCTCATCCAGGAGATGATCCAGCGCGTCGCGCAGGACCACGGTGGTGTGTCGGTGTTCGCCGGTGTCGGCGAGCGCACCCGTGAGGGCAACGACCTCATCCACGAGATGGAGGAGGCGGGCGTCTTCGACAAGACCGCGCTCGTCTTCGGCCAGATGGACGAGCCGCCGGGGACGCGTCTGCGCGTGGCCCTGTCGGCGCTGACGATGGCGGAGTACTTCCGCGACGTGCAGAAGCAGGACGTGCTGCTGTTCATCGACAACATCTTCCGCTTCACGCAGGCCGGTTCCGAGGTCTCGACGCTGCTCGGCCGCATGCCCTCCGCCGTGGGTTACCAGCCGAACCTCGCCGACGAGATGGGTGTGCTCCAGGAGCGCATCACCTCGACCCGCGGTCACTCCATCACCTCGCTCCAGGCGATCTACGTGCCCGCCGACGACTACACCGACCCGGCTCCCGCGACGACCTTCGCGCACCTCGACGCGACGACCGAGCTCAGCCGTGAGATCGCGTCGAAGGGTCTGTACCCCGCCGTCGACCCCCTGGCATCCACCAGCCGCATCCTCGACCCGCGCTACATCGGCGCCGACCACTACCGCGTGGCGACCGCCGTGAAGCAGATCCTGCAGAAGAACAAGGAGCTGCAGGAGATCATCGCGATCCTCGGTGTCGACGAGCTCTCCGAAGAGGACAAGGTCGTCGTGGCCCGCGCCCGCCGCATCCAGCAGTTCCTCTCGCAGAACACCTACATGGCCAAGAAGTTCACCGGCGTCGAGGGCTCCACGGTTCCGATCAAGGAGACGATCGAGTCGTTCGACGCGATCGTCAAGGGTGACTTCGACCACGTCGCCGAGCAGGCGTTCTTCAACGTCGGCGGCATCGGCGACGTCGAGGAGAAGTGGGCGAAGATCCAGAAGGAGAATAGCTGAGATGCCTCTCACCGTCACCCTCGTCTCCGCCGAGGAGGAGGTCTGGCACGGTGAGGCCTCACTCGTCGTGGCGAAGACCGTCGAGGGCGAGATCGGCTTCATGTCCGGCCACGAGCCGGTGCTGGCGATCCTCGCCGAGGGCCAGGTGCGCATCACCCAGGCCGACGGCTCCAAGGTGATCGCGAGCGCCGACGACGGGTTCCTGTCGATGGAGAACGACGAGCTCACGATCGTCGCCGGACACGCCAGCCTGCAGTCCTGACCACCTCCCGCCGAGAAACCACTTTCCGCTCGAGAAGCCACGTCACGCGTGGTTTCTCCCGCGGGGAGTGGTTTCTCGCATGAAAGGGCACGGATGCTGATCCTGCTGCCGCCGAGCGAGACCAAGCGCCCCGGGGGCCGGGCGCGCCCCCTCGACCTCGGCTCCCTCGCGCTGCCGCAGCTCGCGCCGCAGCGCGCCGCGGTGATCGAGGCCCTCGCCGCACTCAGCGCCAACGAAGACACTGCCGCCCGCGTGCTGAAGCTCTCACCCCGCCAGCGCGGCGAGATCGCCGGCAACGCCCTGCTGCGCACGGCGCCGACGCTGCCCGCCGTCGATCGGTACACGGGTGTGCTCTACGACGCGCTGGATGCCGGGACGCTCGACGCCGCAGCCCGGCGCTGGCTCGGCGGCCACGTCCTGATCCACTCCGCACCGTTCGGCCCGGTCGCGGCCCTCGACGCGATCCCGGCGTATCGCCTCTCCGCCGGCACGACGCTGCCGGGGCTGCCGGCGCTCCGCCGGCTGTGGGCCGACGCCGTCACCACGGCTCTCGCCGACGCGGCGCCTCGGTTCGTGCTCGATCTGCGCTCGGAGGCGTACGCGGCGCTCGGGCCGGTGCCCGCCGGCATCCGTTCGGCGTACCTGCGTGTGGTCACCCGCGGCGCGGACGGCACGACACGCGCCCTCAACCACTTCAACAAGCACGCCAAGGGCGATCTCGTGCGGCGGCTGGCCGCCTCGCGGCCCCGCATCGCGACGGCGCAGAGCCTCATGGACTGGGCGGGCGCTGCCGGACTGGAGCTCCGCGCCGGAGCGGACGGCGAGCTCGACCTCGTCGTGTGAGCTCAGCGCCGGGTGTTCGCGGCGGTGCGTTCGGTGTTCTCGGCGATCGCGACGAGGGCCACCCCCGCCTCGATCACGAAGCGGAGCACGACGACGGCGAGGAACGCGAGCACGGGGACGACGATGATCGTCGACACGATCAGCGCGATGCCGCCGCCCGGGTTCCACCACAGGGCGCCGATGCCCGACACGATGCCGCCGACGAAGGCCGCGACGAACGAGATGCCGATGGCGACGAGGCCGACGAGGTAGAACACGCTCGCCAGCCGGCGCGTGATGAACCGGGTGAACGACAGGTCGAACAGCGCGGTGAGGAAGCCGCGCCCGATGTCGTCGAGGTCGCCGACCAGGCGCGGGACGCCGGTGTCGTCCACCCCGGCGATGCCCACGGTGTCCTCGCCGCCCGCGGGGGTCGCCCCGGCGCGCGCCGCCTCGGCGGCGGGTCGGTCCGGCAGCGGCGGCGGGGTGGGGGTGTTCGCGTCGGTCATGGGGTCCTCCCTGTGGATGCTGTGGCCAGGCTATCGACGCGCAGGGCCGCGCGCGAGCGTGCGGGCGGTTCGCTGACAGCGCAGGTGCGCGGTTGAACCGCGCCGCACCTCGGGCGTAGCGTCGATCCGCGCCCGTCGTCGCGGACGCAGGAAGGGGATGCCGTGCTCGGCAAAATCCTCGTGCGCTATCTCGCGCCGGCGTGGCCGCTCGTGACGCTGGTGATCGTGTTCCAGTTGGGGCAGTCGATCGCCTCGCTGATGCTGCCCACCCTGAACGCCGACATCATCGACAACGGCGTCGTCACCGGCGACATCGGCTACATCTGGCGCACCGGCGCCGTCATGCTGGGGATCAGCGCCGTGCAGGTGGTGTGCTCCCTCGTCGCGGTGTACTTCGGCTCGCGTCTGGCGATGGGCATGGGCCGCACCGTCCGCGCCGACCTCTTCCACCGGGTCGTCGCGTTCTCGCAGCGCGAGGTCGGGCAGTTCGGGGCGCCGTCGCTGATCACCCGCAACACCAACGACGTGCAGCAGGTGCAGATGCTCGTGCAGATGTCGGCGACGGTCATGGTGTCGGCGCCCATGCTCGCGATCGGCGGCATCGTGATGGCGGTGCGCCAGGACGTGGGGCTGTCGTGGCTGATGGCCGTCTCGGTGCCGGTGCTGCTGGTGATCGTCTCGCTCATCGTCGTGCGGATGGTGCCCGCGTTCACGAAGATGCAGGCGCGCATCGACCGCATCAACCAGATCATGCGGGAGCAGCTCACCGGCATCCGCGTCGTCCGTGCCTTCGTGCGGGAGGACGAAGAGCGCGCTCGGTTCACGAAGGCGAGCGCCGACGTCATGGAGACGGGGCTGCGCGCGGGCAACCTCATGGCGCTGATGTTCCCCGCCGTCATGCTCGTCATGAACGTCTCGTCCGTCGCCGTCATCTGGTTCGGCGCGCAGCAGGTGCAGGATGCGGGCGTCGAGATCGGCACGCTGTTCGCCTTCCTCACATACATGATGCAGATCCTCATGGGCGTCATGATGGCGACCTTCATGTTCGTCATGATCCCGCGCGCTGCGGTCTGTGCCGACCGCATCGGGGCCGTCCTGGCCACCGAGCCCTCCGTGGAGGCGCCCGCATCGGCGGTCCCGGCGGAGCGCGCCGGCGGCCGCGTCGTGTTCGACGACGTCGAGTTCACCTACCCCGGCGCCGACGCGCCCGTCCTGCAGCACATCAGCTTCGACGCCGAACCGGGCACGACGACCGCCGTCATCGGCTCGACCGGTTCGGGCAAGTCCACGCTCGTCGGTCTCATCGCGCGACTGTTCGACGTCACCGGCGGCGCGGTCACCGTCGACGGGGTGGATGTCCGCCGGATGGACCCCGACGACCTGTGGGATCGCGTCGGACTCGTGCCGCAGCGGGCGTTCCTGTTCGCCGGCACGGTCGCCTCGAACCTGCGCTACGGCGACGCGGACGCGACCGACGACGACCTCTGGAGCGCGCTCGAGCTCGCACAGGCGAAAGACTTCGTCGCGGCGCTGCCCGGCGGGCTGGACGCGCCCATCGCGCAGGGCGGCACGAACGTGTCGGGCGGTCAGCGCCAGCGCCTCGCGATCGCCCGCGCGCTCGTGAAGCGCCCCGAGATCTACATCTTCGACGACTCGTTCTCGGCGCTGGATCTGCAGACGGATGCCGCGCTGCGCCGCGCCCTGGACACCCACCTCCCCGGCGCGACCCGCATCGTGGTCGCGCAGCGGGTGTCGACGATCCGCCACGCCGACCAGATCGTCGTGCTCGACCACGGCCGCATGGTCGGCATCGGCACCCACGACGAGCTCGTCGCGGCGAGCGAGACCTACCGCGAGATCGTGGAGTCCCAGCTGGCGGCGGAGGCGACCTCATGAGCAGGCCCGGGCGCGGTCCCGGCCCGCGGGGCCCGATGGCCGGCGGGGCGCCGACGCAGAAGGCCCAGAACTTCGGCCCGAGCGCGAAGCGCCTGCTCGGCACGCTGCGCGTGGACACGGTGCGGCTCGTCGCCGTCCTCGTCCTCGGCGTCGTGTCGGTGACGCTGTCGGTGCTCGGCCCGAAGATTCTCGGCGAGGGCACGAACATCGTCTTCGCCGGGTTCATCTCGATGCAGGTGCCCGCGGGCGCGACCAAGCAGCAGGTCATCGACCAGCTGGTCGCCAGCGGCAACCAGCAGCAGGCCGACATGCTCTCGGCGATGGACTTCACACCCGGCGCCGGCATCGACTTCGCCCGCCTGGCCGCGATCATGGTCGCCGTTCTCGCGATCTACATCTTCGCGGCGGTGTTCAACTGGGTGCAGGCGCGCGTGCTCAACGGCATCGTGCAGCGCGCGATGCACCGGCTGCGCGTGCAGGTCGAAGAGAAGATCCACCGGCTGCCGCTGTCGTACTTCGACCGCGTGCAGCGCGGCGAGCTGCTGAGCCGGGTGACCAACGACGTCGACAACATCGGCCAGACCATGCAGCAGACGCTGTCGCAGGTGATCATGTCGCTGCTGACGGTCGTGGGCGTGCTCGTCATGATGTTCGTCATCTCGCCGCTGCTGGCCGTGATCGCCCTGGTGACCATCCCGCTGACCGTCGTCGTCACGATGCTCGTCGCCAGGCGGTCGCAGAAGCTCTTCGTCGCGCAGTGGACGGCCACCGGCATCCTGAACGCCCGCGTCGAGGAGACGTACTCCGGCCACGCGGTGGTGAAGGTGTTCGGTCACCAGAAGGCCGTGGCGGAGGACTTCGCGGCGGAGAACGACGAGGTGTACCGTGCGAGCTTCGGTGCGCAGTTCCTCTCCGGGGTGATCATGCCGTCGATGATGTTCATCGGCAACCTCGTCTACGTCGCGATCGCGGTCGTGGGCGGCCTGCAGGTCGCCGGCGGACTGCTGTCGATCGGCGACGTGCAGGCCTTCATCCAGTACTCCCGGCAGTTCACCCAGCCGCTCAGCCAGCTCGGATCGATGGCGAACCTGCTGCAGTCCGGCGTCGCGAGCGCCGAGCGGGTCTTCGAGCTCCTCGACGAGCCGGAGCAGGATCCCGACCCCGACCCCGCCGAGTCTCCGGCCCCCGACGCCGCCGAGCTCGCCTTCACCGACGTGTCGTTCCGCTACACGGCCGACAAGCCACTCATCGACGACCTGTCGCTGCAGGCGCACCCCGGCAGCACCGTAGCGATCGTCGGCCCGACGGGCGCAGGCAAGACGACGCTCGTGAACCTCATCATGCGCTTCTACGACGTGGATGCCGGGGCGATTTCGCTCGACGGCGTCGACACGCAGCGGATGACGCGGGATGACCTGCGCGCGCGCACCGGCATGGTGCTGCAGGACACGTGGCTGTTCGCCGGCAGCATTCGCGACAACATCGCCTACGGCCGCCCGGGAGCGACCGAGGAGGAGATCGTGCAGGCGGCCACCGCCGCGTACGTCGACCGGTTCGTCCATGCGCTGCCGGACGGGTACGACACCGTGCTCGACGACGAGGCGACGAACCTCTCGGTGGGTGAGCGTCAGCTCGTCACGATCGCGCGCGCCTTCCTCGCCGACCCCCGCATCCTCATCCTTGACGAGGCGACCAGCTCCGTCGACACCCGCACCGAGCTGCTGATCCAGCGCGCCATGTCGCGGCTGCGGGCCGACCGGACCGCGTTCGTCATCGCGCACCGGCTGTCGACCATCCGCGACGCCGACCTCATCCTGGTGATGGAGAACGGCGCGATCGTCGAGCAGGGCACGCACGACGAGCTGCTGGCCGCGCACGGCGCGTACCGCCGGCTGTACGACGCGCAGTTCGAAGCGGCCATCGACGAGGACGACACCGCCCCCGATGCGGCGCCCGGCGCGCCCGTCGCGCCGGTGGGCGGGGGAGGCGTCCACTAGAGTGTGACCGTGCCCGAAGCCGCGACCCAGTCGCGCACCGTCCCGCTGCAGGACGGTGCGCTGGAACTGCAGTGGTCGGCGATCACCCACACCGGTCGCCGCCGCGAGGTGAACCAGGATGCTGTGCTCGCCCAGTATCCGCTGTTCGTCGTCGCCGACGGCATGGGCGGGCACATCGGCGGCGAGATCGCGAGCTCCCGGACGATCGAGCGGCTGCGCGCCGTCGTCGGCAAGGGCGAGGTGACCCCGAAGACGATCGAGAAGGCTCTCGCACGGGCCGTCGCCGACATCGCGTCCCACCCCGAGGCCACCGACGACGGGACCGGCACGACCGTCACCGGCGTGTACCTCGACACCTCGACCGCCGAACCCACGTGGGTGACCCTCAACATCGGGGACTCGCGGGTGTATCTGTTCCGCGACGGGGGACTCGCCCAGGTCACGACCGACCACTCGGTCGTGCAAGAGCTCATCTCCGCCGGGCGCCTCAGCCCCGAGGAGGCCGAGAACCACCCGTACGGCAACGTGATCACCCGCGCCGTCGGGCCGTCGGACGGCGTCTCGCCGGACTACGTGCGTCTCGAGGTGCAGGACGGCGACCGGTTCGTGGTGTGCAGCGACGGTCTCACGAAGGAACTCACCGACTACGGCATCCTGCACTTCCTGCTGCAGCACGAGGATCCCACCGAGGCCGCGGACGACATGCTCGAGGCGGCGCTGGAGAACGGCGGGCGCGACAACATCACGATCATCGTGGTGAACGTGCGCCGCATCGCCTCCTCCCCAACTGCCCCCTGACGCGAGTCCTCCACCGATCCGCCCTTTCGGGCGTGGCGCGGCGCGGCGACGCGCTTGACTGTCGGGCATGCCTCACCAGGACCTCGACACGGATGCCGGCGATACCCTCCGACTTCCCGCGCCCCCACCGGCCCCACCGCGACCGGCCATCCCGCTTCTCACCGCCGTGGTGCCCGTCATCGGCGCCGTCGTGCTGTGGCAGCTGACCGGGTCGGTGTACTCGCTCTGGTTCGCCGCGCTCGGTCCCGTGCTCGCGATCGCCGGTTTCGCCGACGGGTTGCGCGGGTCGCGGCGCGCCGCTCGGCGGGCGCGCCGTCAGGCGGCGACGGACCTGGCGGCGATCGACGCGGCGCTCGCCGAGCGTCACGCCGACGAACGCCGTCGGGCGTGGGCGCGGACGCCGGACGTCGCGGGATAC
>JAEYAG010000081.1 GCA_023451265.1 Actinomycetes bacterium
CGCGCATGTGCGTCCCGGACGCGCTTCCGCGCGTGCCGCCGGACGCGCTCAGCGGAACAGGCCCGCCGCGGCCATCTCGGTCTGCGCATACTGATTGCCGGCGTGCGCCAAGGCGCCGCCGATGTCGGCGAGCGCGGCCTCGAGCTCGGCCTGCGCGCCGCGCCAGCGGTCCACGACACCCTGGAAGGCGAGGGCGGCGCCGCCGGTCCACGAGCCTTGCAGCTGCGTCAGCTGCCCGAGCATGGCGGCGGTCTCGCTCTGCAGCCGATCGGCGGTCGCGCGGATGGCGCTCGTGGCGCCGAGGACGGCGTCGGAGTCGACACTGAAAACGGTCATGGGGTGATCCTTTCGACGAGGTGGCCCCACGCTACGAGCATCCGTCCCGCCGCGGCGCCGCACCCCCGGCATCCGTGGACAACTTCTCGAGCGCGCCGTTTGGGGAGAGGGCGGCAGGATGCCGGGATCAGCCGTCGGTGCGCAGCCGCGGCAGCGGCTGGGTCTGGATGAACAGATGCTCGGCGGCGTCGCGGGCCTCGGCGAGCGGGAACGCGACGCGGAAGGTGGCGCCGCCGCCCGCAGTCTCGGTCACCTCGATCGATCCGTGCAGCGCCTCGACGATCGACGCGACGATCGACAGCCCCAGGCCCGATCCGCCCGTCTCACGGGTGCGAGAGGTGTCGGCGCGCCAGAAGCGCTGGAAGATCTTGTCGCGGATCTGCGGGGGAACGCCCTCGCCGTGGTCGATGACGGCGATCCATCCCATCCCCGCCGCCTCGTCCACCCCGACCGCCAACTCGATCGGCGACCCGTCGGGGGTGTAGCGGCGGGCGTTGCCGAGGAGGTTCGCCACGACCTGACGGATGCGGTTCTCATCGCCGAGCACGACGGGTTCCCGTTCGAGGGTCGGCTCCAGGGCCGCGGGCGACGCGGTCGTGGCCTCCCCGGCATCCTCGGTCGCCTCTGCCGCCTTCGCCTCAGCGCCGCGCGGACGGCGGCGCAGCAGCGACAGCGTCGCCCCGATCGCCGCCGGGCGGCGCCGGCCCGTGGCGGGGTCGACGGGCGAGACGGATGCCGTGACCGGCGCCTGCGGGCGTCGCTCGCTCAGATCGCCGAGGAACGTCACCTCCCGGTCCGGCGAGGTCGCGCGCGCATCGAGGGCGGCGTCGCGCGCGACGGGGCGGAGGTCGACGGCGGTCACCACGATGTCGCGTCGCTCGTCCAGACGCGCGAGGGCGAGGAGATCCTCGACCAGCACGCCCATGCGGATCGCCTCCTTCTCGATGCGCTCCATCGACTGCGCCGTCTGCTCCTCGCCGGCGATCGCGCCCATGCGGTACAGCTCGGCGTACCCGCGGACGGTGACCAGCGGGGTGCGCAGCTCGTGGCTCGCGTCGCCGATGAACCGGCGCATCTGCTGCACGGTGGCGTCGCGCTGCCCCAGGGCGTGGTCGATGCGGTCGAGCATCGCGTTGATGGCGGTCTTGAGCTTGCCGACCTCGGTGCGCGGGGAGATGTCGCCCATGCGCTGGCTGAAGTCGCCCGCCGCGATCGACATCGCCGTGTCCTCCACCTGACCGAGCCCGCGGAAGGCGAGCGTCACGAGCCAGCGGGTGGCGAGGGCGCCGCCGACGATCGTCAGCAGCGCGAGGATCGTGTAGATGCCGACGAAGTTCGCCACCGTCTGGTTGACGGGCGTCATCGGCAGGGCGAGCAGCTGCACGTTGTTCTCGCGTGCGCCCGGGATCTGCAGGATGTCGACGGCGGCATGGAAGACGGTCTTGCCGTCCGCGGAGGTCAGCTCGAACGGGGTCGTGCCCTGCATCAGCGCCTTGTCGAGCCCGAACGTCGGCGGAAACTCCGGGGGATTCGCGGAGGCGGGGCCGCCGGTGGCGAGCAGTGTGCCGTCGGGGGCATATACGGCGATGTAGAACGAGGTCAGCGGCACCGGGGAGCGCTCGGCGAACTGGGCGACACCGTCGACGACCTCGACGTCGAGCAGGCTGGAGGCCTGGTCGAGCGTGACGGTCTGACTGATCGACTGGTCGCGCTCGGCGATCTGGGCGTTGCGCAGGAACACCGCCGTGCCGAAGCCGGCCACGAGCAGACCCAGCGCGAGGACGGCGACGGTGACCCCCGTCACCTTGGCGCGCAGGCTCACATCACGCCACCACGACGTCACCCGATCGTTGCGCTTCGCGTGCGCCGCCAGGACGCCCTCGCCGCTCACGGTTCGGGGCTCCCGTCCGCTCAGGACGACTTGCCGGCCTTCAGCATGTAGCCGAAGCCGCGCTTGGTCTGGATGAGCGGCTCCGACGAGTACGGGTCGATCTTGCGGCGCAGGTAGGAGATGTAGCTCTCCACGATGCCGGCGTCGCCGTTGAAGTCGTACTCCCACACGTGGTCGAGGATCTGCGCCTTGCTGAGCACCCGGTTCGGGTTCAGCATGAGGTAGCGCAGCAGCTTGAACTCCGTCGGCGACAGGTCGATCGACACGTCCCCGACGAGCACGTCGTGCGTGTCCTGGTCCATCGTCAGTTCACCCGCGCGGATCGTCGACTCCTCGTCGGCCTGCATCGTGCGGCGGAGGATCGCCTGCAGGCGCGCGACGATCTCGTCGAGGCTGAACGGCTTCGTGACGTAGTCGTCGCCGCCGGCGTTGAGGCCCTCGATCTTGTCTTCGGTCTCGTCCTTCGCGGTGAGGAAGAGGATCGGTGCGGTGTACCCCGCACCCCGCAGGCGCTTGGTCACGCTGAAGCCGTTCATGTCCGGCAGCATGACGTCGAGGATGATGAGGTCGGGTTCCTCCTCGAGCACGGCCGAGATGGTCTGCGCGCCGTTGGCGACGGCGCGCACCTGATAACCGGCGAAGCGGAGGCTCGTGACCAGGAGGTCACGGATGTTCGGTTCGTCGTCCACGACGAGGATGCGCGGTGCGGTCATAGCCCCATCCTGGCACCGGAATCCATCCCTTTGCTGGATATCCGCGAAGATGGATGGATGACGACGCCCGCGCCGCTCGCCCCCGTCCCGATGCCCGCGCCGGTTGCGCCGCCGGTCGTGGCCCCTCGCCTCCCCGCCGACGCGACCACGGGGGGACTGGCCTTCCACCGCCTCGTGTTCGCCCGGCGGCGCAGCGGATGGTGGACGCCGCTGGCGGTCGCGGGGCTCGGCATCGCCTTCTACTGCGCGATGCTCGCGATGGTCATGGTGTTCATGATCGTCGCGGCGATCGCCGATCCGACGTTCCTCGACCGGATGATGGCGATCGCCCAGGACCCCGCGTTCAACCTCGGCGATCCGGTCATGCTCGTCTTCCTGCTCGGCACGATCATCCTCATGTGGCCGGCGTATCTGCTCGCCTCCCTCATCATCAACGGCAAGCGCGTCGGGCTGATCTCCTCGGCTGCCGGTCGGCTGCGGTGGCGATGGATGCTGATGTGCGGCCTTGTGGCGGCGGTGCTGTCGGCGGTGCTCACGGGCGTGTCGTTCCTCCTCCCCGCCGACGCCCCGGCGACCGCGCCGGAGCCGAACCCGCTGTGGGCGGTGTCGCTCATCCTGATCGTCCTGCTCGTGCCGTTGCAGTCCGCCGCGGAGGAGTACATCTTCCGCGGATACCTCATGCAGGCCATCGGGCGGTGGCTGCGGCATCCGGCCTTCGCGATCCTCCTGCCGGTGCCGCTGTTCGTGCTCGGTCACCTGTACGACGTGCTGGGGCAGATCAGCGTCGGGCTGTTCGCCGTCGCCGCCGGGTGGCTCACCTGGCGCACCGGCGGCCTCGAGGCGGCGATCGCCCTGCACGTCGTGAACAACCTGAGCGGATTCCTCCTGTCGCTGGCCGCGGGGTCGGACCCGACGGCGTCGACAACGGGGTGGCTGAGCTTCCTCTGGTCGTTCCTGCTGATCGGCGGCTACGTCGCCCTCGTCGAATGGATGCTGCGCCGTCGCGCCCAGCGGGGGCGCGCGCTGCCGCGCAC
>JAEYAG010000086.1 GCA_023451265.1 Actinomycetes bacterium
CGACCGCCGCCCAGCAGCGAGTTGATGAGGATGCCGCCGAGCACGGCGCCCATCACGTTGCTGCCGCCGCCGCTTCCGCCGCCGCCGAACATGCCGCCGCCGGAGAAGGCGCCGACGTCGTTCTGCGCGTACTGGATCGCCTGGGCGGCGAGGTCGTTCGCGCGCTGCGCGTACTGCAGGGCCTGCGCCGGGTCGGACTGCTGCAGCTGCCGCGCCTGCACGAGGGCAGCGCCGGCTTCGGCGAGCCGCGTGCGGGCCTCGGCGCCGATCGCGCCGCGGCGGGACGTGATGAAGTCCTCGGCCGCCGACACCTGGGCCTGAGCCTGGGTCATGAGGGCGCCGAGCTGGTGCTGCGCGCGATCGGCCCGCTCCTGCGCGTCCCGGATGCCGGCGAGCATCGCGTCGATCTCCTGGTTGGCCTTGTCGAGACCCTGCAGCGCGACGAGGGGCTGCTGGGCGGTGCCGGTGAGCAGGGCGCGCGCGGCGTCGACCTGCTGCCGCGTCGCGGCGACGACGGGAGCGAGCCGGCCATCGGGATCGGGCAGGGCGCTGGCCGTGGCGATGTCCTTCTCGAGGTCGGCGATGAGGGCCGCGGCATCCGTCTCGGCCTTCGCGAGATCGCCGCCGAGCTTGCCGATCGCGTTCTGCAGCAGTTGCGCCTGCGCGACGGCCTCTTCGGCGGCACGGATGCTGACGGCAGCGCCGCCGCCGTTGCCGGCGTCGAGCTGCTGCTGCGCGGCGGCCAGTTGCTCCCGGGCGAAGTCGAGGCGCTGCTGGGCCTGCTCGGGGTCATCGGCGACGGTCGCGAGGGCGGCGGGGGCGTAGCGCTGCTGCAGCGCGGTCAGGGCGGCCACCGCTGCGGCGTGCTCACCGGAGACCTGGGTGTGCAGATCGGTCACGTGCGCGAGCGCCGCGGGCGCGTTCTGCTCGAGCTTGCGGAGTTCGTCGAACGCGGCGGCTTTGGCGTCGAGCTCCGACCCGGCGTGCTCGCACAGCTCGATGATCCGCGTGTTCCACGCACGGACATCGCCCTCGGCATCCGGCTGCTCGTCGTCGAGCTTCTGCTTGAGCGCGAACGCCTCGTCGAGGTCGTGCCGGGCCGCGGTGAGGGCATCGTCGAACTCTTTCGCCGCCGCGTCGCCGAACTCGGCCCGCGCGAAGCCGAGCTCCTGCTCACTCGTCTTGATGGCGTCGTCGGTCTGCACGAGGGCAGACGACGCGCGGCGGCCGAGCTCTTCGGTGGAGAGGCCCGCGAGCGGATCGACCGGAGCGCCGTCGGCACCTGCGCCGCCCGCGACCGCGGGCTGGCGTGCCTTGCGCCGCGACCGGACCACGATCCAGATGAGGAGACCCGCGAGAGCGATGACGACGATGACGAGAAGGATCGGCACGAACGCACCGCCGCCGTCGTCGGTGCCCCCGGAGCCGCCGCCGACCGCAGCGGCGAGGCCGTCGGCGGCCGCGAAGGCGGCGCCGGACCAGTCCGGGTTCGCGCTGTCGAGGGCCGGCTGGATGCGCTGCTGCTCGATGGTCCCGAGCTGATCCTCGGTGACCGGACCGTCGGAGGAGCCCGACAGGTAGAAGGTCCGCCCGTCCGTCGCGATCGCGAGGAGGTACTGGTGGGGGCCGAGGCCGTTGTTCGTCGCTGTCGTGTTGGCCCAGTCCTCGGGGGAGGAAGGGTCGGTGAAGGTGGGGACGTACACGACCCACAGGTCCACGCCCGAGCTGGAGTTCAGTGCCCGCAGGCGCGCGTCGACGGCGGACTCCTCGCCGCTGGAGAGCACGTCCGACTGGTCCACGACCCGGGTCGAGCCGAGCGTGACCGGGTCTGTCGCCGATGCCGCCGCCGCACCCCCGAAGATGATCGCGGCCGCGGCCGTGATGGCCAGCAACAGTCGCGTTCGCATGCGGGATCCCTCCTGCGCGGGAACGTTCGCCCCCCTCAGGCCGATCCTATGCCCCGCGGTGCATGTGCCGGTAGGCCGTCGCGAGGGCTGTCGCCTGCGGATCGGCTATGAATCGCCGGTCGTCGCCGATCTCGAGCGTCGCTGTCCGGCCGGAGAGTGCATGCCGGGTAGGGTGACGGCTTCGGAGGGTGGATCATGAGCGACGGATTCGGTGCCGACCGCTACGGGACGGACGTCTTGGCGAAGGGCTGGCGCGAGGCGGGTCGGCGGGTCGTGCCGCAGGTCGCGGCCGAGCGCGACCTCGTGGTCGAGGTCGCCGGCGACGGGTTCTGCGGCGCCGTGACGGGTGTGCGCAGCGGTCACGTGGAGCTGGAGGACCGGGCCGGCAGGCGCCGGCTGTTCCCGCTCGGCGGCGGCTTTCTCATCGACGGCGCCGCCGTCGTGCTGACGCCCCCGGCGGCCGCCGCTGCCGCGCCGCGACGCACGGCATCCGGCTCGTTCGCCGCTCCCGAGACGCGGGCCCGGGTCGCCCGCGCGTCGCGCATCCTCGTCGAGGGCCGTCACGACGCCGAGCTCGTCGAGAAGGTGTGGGGCGACGACCTGCGCGCCGAGGGCGTCGTCGTGGAGTACCTGCAGGGCGTGGACCTGCTGGAGTCGGTGCTGCGCGACGAGCCGCCGGGGCCGGACCGGCGCTACGGCGTGCTCGTGGACCACCTCGTGCCCGGTTCGAAGGAGTCGCGCATCGCGCAGGCGGTCGAGCGCGGCCCGCACGGCGCGCACGTGCGCATCGTCGGGCACCCCCACATCGACGTGTGGCAGTGCGTGCTGCCGCGGGCCATCGGCATCGCCGCCTGGCCCGACGTGCCGCGCGGCATCGAGTGGAAGGTCGGCGTCAGCCGCGCTCTCGGCTGGCCGGCGCGCGACCAGGCCGACCTCGGCCGCACGTGGCAGCGCATCCTCGGCGCCGTGAACAGCTACCGCGACCTCGACCCTGCGTTGCTCGGCCGCGTCGAGGAGCTCATCGACTTCGTCACCGCCTGACCCCCCGCGGGTACCGCCCCCGCGCCGAGGTCGCCCGTTCCGCGCCTCGCGGGGGAGAGGGAGAGCCCGCGGGTACGCTGGACGGATGCCGGATGCCAGCCCCGACAGCATGCCCGACGCCCCGCGGTTTCGCGACAAGCCCGTCTCGTTCGTCCGTCGCAGCGGCCGGATGAGTGAGGCACAGGAGCGCGCCTGGGTCGAGCTGTCGCCGCGCTACCGCCTCGAGGTGCAGCGGGATGCGGCCGCGACGAGCATCCTCCCCGGTACCGGAATCGACCCGGCATCCGTCTACGGGCGTCGTGCGCCGCTCGTGGTCGAGATCGGCTCGGGCCAGGGCCACGCGATCGTGCACGCCGCGGCGGCACGCCCGGAGGCCGACTTCCTCGCGGTCGAGGTGTTCCGCGCGGGGCTCGCCCGCACGATGCTCGACGCCGACCGCGCCGGCGTGCAGAACCTCCGCCTCGTCGAGGCGAACGCGCCCGAGGTGCTCGAGCATCTGCTGCCCGGGGCGAGCGTCGACGAGGTGTGGATCTTCTTCCCCGACCCGTGGCACAAGGCCAAGCACAACAAGCGGCGGCTCATCGCGCCCGCCTTTCCGCCGCTCGCGGCGCGGGTGCTGCGGGGCGGCGGCACGCTGCGCCTCGCGACCGACTGGGAGGACTACGCCCTGCAGATGCGGGACGTGATGGCGGATGCCGCGGACTTCGCGCCGGCGTTCGACGGCGACTGGGCGCCCCGCTTCGACGGCCGCACGATGACCGCGTTCGAGCGCAAGGGCATCGCGAAGGGGCGCGAGATCCGCGACCTCGCCTATCGGCGGCGCGACCGGGCATGAGACCGCAGGCCGCGGCATCCCGCCCCGCGCTGTCGGCTCAGACGGTGCCGGCGGCGCTGGTCTGCCTCGCGGCGCCGGCGTTCTTCGTGCTGCTGCTGCCGTGGCTCGGGTGGATCCTGCTGGCGGCGGGTGTCGGTACGGCGTGGCTGATCGAGCGGGGGCGCGTCACGGCATCCGCCCCGTCGCTCACCCGCGATCTGTCGCTCATCGCGGTCGGCATGCTGATCGTCAGCGCGATCTCGCTCGAGGCGAAGCTCGACGACCTGTCGATGCTGCGGTTCACGCTCGCGCTCGGTGGCGCCGTCGTCGTGCCGTATGCGATCTCGCGCTGGGTGTACCGCGACCGTGCGATCGCGTTCCCTTGGCGTGGCGGCGGCCGCTGGCGCCGGTGGCAGTGGGCGTGGCTCGCGGCCGTGCTCGTGCTCGGCTGGCTGATACTGCCGTTCTACTTCATCACGTCGGGGGTCTACCTCAACTGGCCCGTCGTGGACACGCCGGACCTCATCGCGCGGCTTTTCGTCGGCGTGGGCGCGGTCGGCATCTGGGACGAGCTGTTCTTCATCTGCACCGTCTTCGCGCTGCTGCGCCGGCACTTCGCGGATGCCGCGGCGAACGTCCTGCAGGCTATCGTCTTCGTGTCGTTCCTGTGGGAGCTCGGCTACCGGGCGTGGGGACCGGTGCTGACGATCCCGTTCGCGCTGCTGCAGGCGGTCGTCTTCCTGAAGACCCGGTCGCTCGGCTACGTCGTGACGGTGCACCTGCTGTTCGACGCCGTCGTGTTCGCGGTGCTCGTCCACGCCCACAATCGCGGACTGCTCGACGCGATCTTCTTCGTGTCGCCGTGAGAGCTCTGCCCAGGCGCTGATCAGGACGGGTTGCTATGATCGGCCGCGGACCACAACCGGTCCCCGGACGAGGGTTCAGTACCCGGTGAGCGACAAGACTGGCCGAAAGGTCACGTCATGTCGTGGGTCATCCTCATCGTCTCCGGCGTCCTCGAAGCCGTCTGGGCGAGCGCGCTGGGCAAATCCGAGGGCTTCACGATGCTCTGGCCGACCGTCGTGTTCGGCGTCGCCCTGGTCGCCAGCATGGGCGGTCTCGCCATCGCGATGCGCGACATCTCCACCGGAACGGCGTACGCCGTGTGGGTCGGCATCGGCGCGTCGCTCACCGTCGCGTACGCCATGATCACGGGCGACGAGCAGTTCTCGATCGTGAAGATGCTGCTCATCCTGGGGCTCGTCGGGTGCGTCGTGGGCCTCAAGCTCGTCGGTCACGAGTGAGCCGGCATCCTTCGGCTGATTCACCTTCAACCTGACGGTCAGGTGACTTCGACGTGAACTCTTGACGTCGGATCGGCGCTGAGTATCTTGGGTCTTGCGAAGGTCAACGGAGACAGAAAGAACTCGAAAGAGATCCCGAAACAGAGACCGACACCGCATTGATGATCGCCCCGAGGCTTCGGCTCCGGGGCGATCTTCGTTGTGCGCGCGGGGTTCGCGCTTCTCGCCTCAGAAGGCCTGCAGCAGCGCCGGCCCGAACGCGAGGAGCGCGGCGATCGGCACGATGAGCACGCCGATGGCCGTGACGCCGATCGCGAGCATGCTGCCGAGCACCGACAGCACGGCCGCGCGCGTCGTCGACAGGGCGGATGCCGGGGTGGCGCCCGCCGGCGTCGTCCGGCCGGCGGTGGCGCTACGGCCGGCGGTGGCGCTCCGTCCGGCGGTGGGCCTTCCGGTGGGGGAGAGGGAGATCGTCGCGGTGGTCATACTCCGACGCTACGAAGCCGCGGCGCGCACCGCGTCGTCCGCCGGGCTGAACCTCATCCGCCTGCAGGATGATGTCCTGCGCGAGGCCGCGGCCGTGGGGTGGGCAGTTGTGGCTGCTTCCCTCGCACGAGGCAGCCACTACTGACAGGTCAACGCGCCGCGTGCCGGTATCAGCGTTCCGCCGCGGTGATCGCCGCGACGATTGAGGGAAATTGGACCGTGATGGCCTGCCAGAGGATCTCCTCGTCCGTGCCGTCGTAGTCGTGCGCGATGAAGTTCCGCACGGCGCGGATCCCGCGCCAGTCGACCTCGGGATGAGCCGTGCGAAAGCGCTCCGGTAGGCGGTCGGCCGCCGCGGAGAGGTCGATGAGAAGAGACCGGGCGATGCGACGCTGGTCATCGTCGTCGGGGTCGACGAATCGGTCTCGTCCACGCTCCGCAACGCGTCGGGCGGTGACCGCGAACCGGGCGATGTCGGCGAGAATCGCGGGGATCCTGTCGCCGGGGTCGTTCATAGGGCAATCGCCTCCGCGCGGATGTGGTCGATCGCCGGCCCCGTGCCGCGATCGGAGACCACGTCGACGTCGACGCCGAGCAAGTCCGCCGCGTCGACCATGAACCCGGCGAGGTCGAAAACCGAGGCATCCGGCAGAGGATGGACGAGAAGGTCGACGTCGGAGCCCGTGCCGGCCCGTCCTCGGGCGACGGAGCCGAAGACGCGGACATCTCCGAGCCGTCGCGCCTTCGCCGCCTCAAGGAGGGGACCTCGCAGCGCGCGAACACGCTCGAGAGTGGGAATGCTGAGTGTCGACTCAAGCTTTTCCCTGGTGGCTGCAGCGGGAACTCGCCTGCCGCGTTCGTAGGCCGCGATATTCGGCTGAGGAACTCCGGAGCGAGATGCCAACTCCCGCTGAGTCAGCCCGGATTCCCGCCGGCGGCGCCGGAGGTCGTCGCCGTAGGGAACCATCATGACCTCATGATAGCGGGGCGATATCGACCGCGGAGGCCGTGGGGTGGCAGTTGTGGCTGCTTCCCTCGCGTGAGGCAGCCACTACTGACAGGTCAACGCGCCGCGTGCGCGGCGCGCGAGACGCGCGAACACGCAGGAAGTGGTGGAGTGCCCCCGACAGGAATCGAACCTGCGACCTTTGGTACCGGAAACCAACGCTCTATCCCCTGAGCTACGGAGGCGTACCGATCGAGGTTATCACCGAGTGAGCGCGCCGACCGCCGCCGCGAGCCGCTCCGCCAGGTAGCGGTGGCCGAGAGTCGTCGGGTGGAAGCGCCCGATGCCGGTGTCGATGACGGCGGCGTAATTGTCGGTGGTGATCCAGTCCTGCGCGACGGGGGAGATGTACCACCACCCGCGCGCGGCAGCCGCCGCCGCGAGGTCGCGGTCGATGCGCGCGGTCGCGGTCTCCACGGGAAGCACCTGCGGTGCGGGGCCGAGGATGACGATCTGCGCTCGCGGATACGTCGCCGCCAACTCATCCCAGGTGGCATTCACCGCATCGCGGTAGCCGTCAGCGGGCAGCTTGCGGTCGTTGATCGACCCCTGGACGATGACGAGGTCGGGGTCCAGCGCCGGATCGAGCGCCGCGATGCGGGTGCCGAAGTCGGGTCCGTCGATGCCGGGCTTGAGGTAGCCCGAGCCGCGGACACCGTCGACGATGGTCGTCCAGCCGGCGAGCTGTGCCACGACGTAGGCGTACCCGAGCGTCGGGGCGGCGGCCGCCGAGCCATAGGTCCACGAGTCGCCGAAGATCAGCACCGTCGGGTTCTCGGGCAGCTCCAGGGCGGCGGGCGCCAGCGGGACCGCGGCGTCGCCTACGCCGGCCGCGACGGTGGCGGCGGGTGTCGCCCAGGGGCGCCAGAACCCGACCACAACGATGGCTGCGACGAGCCCCGCGACCAGCACGGTGAGCCACGCCGAGACGCGCGAGCGAGGCGTGCGGGCGGCGGGCATGCGCCTACGGTAAGTCACGTTCCCGACAAACCGGAAACCGTGCCGCCGGGGGCCGTCGCACCGGCATCCACACCCGTGTGCAGCGCACCGTCGCGGCCGTGCGAGGATACTCCGGTGCAACGCCTCGTGACCGCTGAACTCGACCTGGAACTGGGGTCCTCCGTCGACCTCATCTTTCAGATCGCCGCCGCCCAGCCGGCACCGGTCATCCGCGAGGAGCTGACCTTCACGCAGGGCGATCGCGTGTACACGCCGAGCGAGATCGTCGACCAGTCCGGCAGCCGCCTGCATCGCCTGCAAGGCGACGCGGGACGCCTCGAGGTGTGGTACGAGGCGCTGATCGACGGGCACGTCTCCCCGCGCGCCACGAGCGACCTCGAGGCCATCACCTACCTGCGTCCCAGCCGCTACTGCCAGTCCGACGAGGTCTTCTCGCAGGCACGGCGCCAGTTCCGCGGCCTGCAGGGCTTCGACCTCATCGCCGCCGTCAGCGACTTCGTCTCCTCCAGCACCACCTACACGCCCGGCCTCAGCCAGGGCACCGACTCGGCCGTCACGACGCTCATGACCGGGCAGGGCGTCTGCCGCGACTATGCCCACGTCGTCATCGCGCTGCTGCGCGCCATGGACATGCCCGCCCGCTACGCGGCCTGCTTCGCACCGGGCCTGCGACCCATGGACTTCCACGCCGTCGCCGAGGCCTACGTCGACGGCAGCTGGTACGTCATCGACGCCACCCGACTGAGCAACCGCCGCTCCCTCGTCCGCATCGCCACCGGCAGGGATGCCGCCGACTGCGCGTTCCTCAGTTATCACGGCGGCTATGTCGGCCTCGAGCACATGCGGGTCGATGCCTGCACCGTGCCCGACGACGCCTCGGATGTGGCGGCGCAGGATGCCGCGGCCGCCGCATCCGACCCCGCACTGGACGACGGCGTCGACCTCGTCATCCTCGGCTGAGTGCGGCTCTCGGAGACCGCGCTCGTAGACTGGTCGGGCCATGAATCCTGATGCCCTCTCCGCAGCCCTCCTCGCCGTCATCGCCCCGCTCGCCGAGGCGCGACGTCCCGGTGCCGCCGCGGACCTGACCGTCGCCGACCTGCCGCTGGAGCGCCCCCGCAACCGCGACCACGGTGACTGGGCGTCCAACGCCGCGCTCAAGCTCGGCAAGGCGGTGGGGGCGAACCCGCGCGAGTTCGCGCAGGAGATCGCGACGGCGCTGGCGGATGCCGAGGGCATCGCGAGCGTCGAGGTCGCTGGCCCCGGGTTCATCAACATCCGCCTCGAGGCCGGTGCCGCCGGCGCCCTCGCGAAGACCATCGTCGACGCGGGCGCCGCATACGGGACCAACACGTCCCGCGCCGACGAGATCATCAACCTCGAGTTCGTGAGTGCCAACCCCACCGGACCGATCCACCTCGGTGGTACGCGGTGGGCCGCCGTCGGCGACGCCCTCGCCCGCATCCTCGCCAGCCAGGGCGCCCAGGTGACGCGCGAGTATTACTTCAACGACCACGGTGCGCAGATCGACCGCTTCGCGCGCAGCCTCGTCGCCGCCCACGAGGGCCGCCCGACGCCCGAGGATGGCTATGGCGGCGGCTACATCGACGACATCGCCCGCCGCGTCGCGCTCGCCTACCAGGGCGACATCGACGAACTCGAGCCCGCACCCAAGCAGGAGGCGTTCCGCGAGATCGGCGTCGGCTTGATGTTCGACGAGATCAAGAAGTCGCTGCACGACTTCGGTGTCGACTTCGACGTGTACTTCCACGAGAACCACCTGCACGAGACGGGCGCCGTCGAGCGCGCCGTCGCGCGCCTGCGGGAGCTCGGTCACATCTACGAGGCCGACGGCGCCACCTGGCTGCGCTCGACCGAGTTCGGCGACGACAAGGACCGCGTCGTCATCAAGAGCGACGGCAACCCGGCCTACATCTCCGGCGACCTCGCGTACTACCTCGACAAGCGCGAGCGCGGCTTCAACCGGTGCATCATCATGCTGGGCGCCGACCATCACGGCTACGTGCAGCGCCTCATGGCGATGACGGCGGCGTTCGGCGACGAGCCCTACGTCAACCTGCAGATCCTCATCGGCCAGATGGTCAACCTCGTCAAGGACGGCCAGCCCGTGCGCATGTCCAAGCGCGCCGGCACCGTCGTGACGCTCGAAGACCTCGTCGAGATCGTGGGGGTGGATGCAGCGCGCTACGCCCTGACGCGCAGCTCGGCCGACTCGAACCTCGACGTCGACCTCGACGTGCTGCAGAAGCGCACGAATGATAACCCCGTCTTCTACGTGCAGTACGCGCACGCGCGCACCCACAACGTCGCCCGCAACGCGGCGTCTCTCGGCGTGACCCGTGACGCCTTCGTGCCCGAGCTTCTCGACCACGACACCGAGTCGGCGCTGCTCGGTGCGCTGCAGGAGTTCCCGCGCGTCGTGGCCTATGCCGCCGAGGTGCGCGAGCCCCACCGTGTGGCCCGTTACCTCGAAGAGCTCGCCGGCCTGTATCACCGGTGGTATGACAACTGCCGCGTGACGCCGCTCGGCGATGAGGCCGTGACCGACCTGCACCGCACCCGCCTGTGGCTGAACGACGCCACCGGCCAGGTGCTGCGCAACGGCCTGACCCTCCTCGGCGTGAGCGCGCCCGAGCGCATGTGACCGACGTGAGCGACGAGCACCCGACGCAGCCGCTGCCCGACCCCCGTGCGCGGTGGGTGCTGTCGACGGATGCCGGGGCCCCGGCATCCGCGCCGCGTCGCCCTCGTCGCTGGCCGTGGCTCGTGGCGCTCCTCGCGGTGGCCGCGCTCGTCGTCGGCGCCTGGTTCGCGGGGGAGTACATCGCCCGCGGCATCGTCGAGCGCACCATCCGCGAGCAGCTGGTCACCCATCTCGATCTGCCCGCCGATCAGCAGATCGACGTCGACATCCCCGGTCAGATCCTGCCCCAGCTGATCTCCGGACGGCTGGACGCCCTCACCGTCTCGAGCGCCCACGTGCCGTTCGGGGGCCTGAGCGGCGACGTCGTCGTGCGCGGCACCGGCATCCCGATCCGCGGCGATGCCCCGGCCGAGTCGGGCTCTGCCACCGTCACCCTCGACGAAGCCGAGGTGCGCGCGCTGCTGGCGAGCGTCGAGGGCTTCCCCTCCGACACCGTGACCCTCGCCGAACCCGACGTCGTCATGACGGCGGAGCTGCAGCTGTTCGCCCTGACGGTCCCGGTCGGCGTGAGCCTCACCCCGAGCGCCTCTGCCGGAGACCTCGTCCTCACTCCGCGGACCTTCCGGGTGGCGGATGCCGAGATCTCCGCCGACGCCCTCGTCGCTCAGTTCGGCGCCATCGCGACGACGATCGTGCGGGATTGGGACGTCTGCATCGCGCAGTACCTGCCGGCCGGGCTGACGCTGTCCACCGTGAAGGTCGTCGGGCAGGAGGTCGTCGCCGACTTCGACATCGACGGCGCGATCATCACCGACCCCGCGCTGCAGCAGAACGGCACCTGCGCCTGAGCGCCGCCGCGTCGACACATGCGCGGAGGCGCATGGGCCGGTGCCCTAGACTTCAAGGACCGCCTTCCAGGACCGCCGAGCGTGACGTGACCGCCGGTGACCCGCTTTCCACCCGATTGGTTGTCCCCGTGTCCGCCGCACCCGACCGCCCGCTCGTGCCGGAGTGGCTCGCCGTTCCGGATGACGCCAACGCCCTCGTCGACGAGGTCTGGCCGGCCTCGGCGCAGCGCGACGAGCACGGCGAGCTCCGGCTCGCGGGGGTGGCGGTCAGCGACCTGCGGGAGCGCTTCGGCACGCCCCTGTACGTGCTCGACGAAGACGCGGTGCGCGCCCGCGCCCGCGAGGTGCGCGAGGCCTTCGTCGCCGCGACCGCCCGCCACGGCGTGCAGGCGCGCGTGTACTACGCCGGCAAGGCGTTCCTGTCGACCGAGGTCGTGCGGTGGGTGAGCGCCGAGGGCCTGGCCGTCGACGTCGCCACCGGGGGAGAGCTCGCCGTGGCGCTCGCCGGTGGCGCCGACCCCGCCCGCATCGGCGTGCACGGCAACAACAAGTCCACCCGGGAGCTCGAACGCGCCGTCGAGGTGGGTGTCGGGTCGATCGTCATCGACTCGCCCATCGAGCTCGAGCGCCTCGCCGCCATCGTGGAGCGCTCGCCCCGCGCCGACGGTGCACCGCAGAGCGTGCTGGTGCGCGTCAACAGCGGTGTCCACGCCGAGACCCACGACTTCCTCGCGACCGCCCACGAAGATCAGAAGTTCGGCTTCGCTCTCGAAGACGCGCCCGCGATCGTCGCCCGCATCCGGGAGCTTCCGGGTCTGCAGTTCGTGGGCCTGCACTGCCACATCGGGTCGCAGATCTTCGGCACGCGCGGCTTCGAGGAGTCCGCCGCGCGCGTCGTGGAACTGCACGCCCAGCTGCTCGACGGCGGCGACATTCCGGTGCTCAACCTCGGCGGCGGCTTCGGCATCGCCTACACCTCGGCGGACACCCCGACGCCGATCGCGCAGCTGGCCGACGGCATCGTCGACGCCGTCGCGCGCGAGTGCGAGGTCCGCGGCATCCCCCTGCCGAACCTCGCCTTCGAGCCGGGTCGCGCGATCGTCGGCCGCGCGGGCGTCACCCTGTACGAGGTCGGCACCGTCAAGCCCGTCCGGGTCAGCGACGCCCTCGAGCGCCTGTATGTCAGCGTCGACGGCGGCATGAGCGACAACGCCCGGCCCGCACTCTACGGCGCGCAGTACTCCGCCCGCATCGCCTCGCGCGCCTCGGATGCCGCGCCCGCCCTCGCCCGCGTCGTGGGACGCCACTGCGAGTCGGGCGACATCGTCGTCGACGCGGAGTACCTGCCCGCCGACGTCACGCCGGGCGACCTGCTGGCCGTGCCCGCGACCGGCGCCTACTGCTTCTCGCTCGCGAGCAACTACAACTACGTGCCCCGCCCGCCCATCGTCGCGGTCTCCGGCGGCCAGGCACGCGTCATCGTGCGCGGAGAGACGATCGACGACCTGCTGGCGCGCGATCTCGGCGCCTTCTCCGCAGGCCCCTCGACGAAGGAGACCTCTGTGTCTGAACTGAGCGACCGAAGGGAGTCGAAGTGACCGACTACCGCCGTCTGCGCGTGGCTCTGCTGGGTGCGGGAGCCGTGGGCTCCCAGGTCGCCGGGCTGCTGCGCAAGCACGGGGATGAACTCGCCGACCGCGCGGGCGCCGCGCTCGACCTCGTCGGCATCGCGGTGCGCAACCCCGACGCCCCCCGCGACGTCGACCTGCCGCGCGAGTTGTTCACGACCGACTCCGAGCAGCTCATCGTCGGCGCTGACATCGTCATCGAGCTCATGGGCGGCATCGAGCCGGCCCGCACCGACATCCTGCTCGCGCTGAACTCCGGCGCCGATGTCGTCACCGCCAACAAGGCGCTCCTCGCCACGCACGGCCCGGAGATCTTCGACGCCGCCGACCAGGTCGGTGCCTCGGTCTACTACGAAGCCGCCGCCGCCGGCGCGATCCCCATCATCCGGCCGCTGCGCGACTCGCTCGCCGGCGACCGCGTGCAGCGGATCATGGGCATCGTCAACGGGACGACCAACTACATCCTCGACCGGATGGACCGCGAGGGCAGCGACTTCGCCGACGTCCTCGCCGACGCGCAGGCGCTCGGCTACGCCGAAGCCGACCCGACCGCCGACGTCGAGGGCTACGACGCCGCGCAGAAGGCCGCGATCCTCGCCTCCCTCGCCTTCCACACCGCCGTGCCGCTCGACGCGGTGCACCGCGAGGGCATCACGCAGATCGACGCGCAGATGATGGATGCCGCGCGGCACGCCGGCTACGTCATCAAGCTGCTCGCGGTGTGCGAGCGTCTCACCGGCCCGGGCGTCGACTCGCCCACGGGTGAGGCGATCTCGGTGCGGGTGTACCCCGCGCTGATCCCGCGGGAGCACCCGCTGGCCAGCGTCCACGGCGCGAACAACGCCGTGTTCGTGCAGGCCGAGGCCGCCGGCAACCTCATGTTCTACGGGGCCGGCGCCGGCGGCGTGCAGACCGCTTCGGCGGTGCTCGGCGACGTCGTCTCGGCCGCGCGCCGGCACATCGCGGGCGGCGTCGGGGTGGGGGAGTCCACCCGGGCGAACCTGCCGGTGCTGCCGATCGGCCGCGTCACGACGCGCTACCAGATCACGCTCGAGGTGACCGACACCCCCGGCGTGCTCGCGACGGTCGCCGGCATCCTCAGCGAGGGCCGCGTGTCGATCGCGACCGTCGAGCAGACGGTGCTGCGCGACGCGAACGGCGAGCCCGGCACCGCGCGACTGGTGATCGGCACCCACACGGCACTCGAGCAGGATCTCAGCGAGACCGTCGACCGCCTCGCCGCCAGCGGCGTGGTCGGACGCGTCGAATCGGTATTGCGAGTAGAAGGAGACTGACATGGTCCACGTCTGGCAGGGAGTCCTGCGCGAATTCGCCGACCGGCTGGGCGTCACCGACGCCTCGACCGTCGTCACCCTCGGCGAGGGCGGCACGCCGCTCATTCCCTCCGCGGCCCTCTCGCAGCGCACCGGTGCGGAGGTCTACGTCAAGTTCGAGGGCATGAACCCCACCGGCTCGTTCAAGGACCGCGGCATGACCGTCGCGCTCTCGCGGGCCGTCGAGCACGGCGCCAAGGCCGTCATCTGCGCCTCGACGGGCAACACGTCGGCATCCGCCGCCGCCTACGCGGCCCACGCGGGCATCACCGCGGCCGTCCTCGTCCCCGAGGGCAAGATCGCGATGGGCAAGCTCAGCCAGGCCGTCATCCACGGCGGCCGGCTCATCCAGGTGCGCGGCAACTTCGACGACTGCCTCGAGATCGCCCGGGAGCTCGCCGACCACTATCCGGTGCACCTGGTGAACTCGGTCAACCCCGACCGCATCGACGGCCAGAAGACCGCCGCGTACGAGGTCGTCTCGCAGCTCGGCGACGCGCCCGACTTCCACTTCATCCCGGTCGGCAACGCCGGCAACTACACCGCCTACGCGCGTGGCTACCGCGAAGAGGTCGCCCGCGGCGTCGCGACGAAGGTCCCGCGCATGTTCGGCTTCCAGGCCGAGGGTTCCGCGCCGCTCGTGCGCGGCGAGGTCGTCAAGAGCCCGGAGACGGTCGCGTCGGCGATCCGGATCGGCAACCCCGCCTCGTGGGAGCTGGCCCTGGAGGCGCGCGACGCCACCGACGGCTGGTTCGGCGCGATCGACGACGACCGGATCCTGGCGGCGCAGAAGCTGCTCGCCGCGACCGCCGGCGTCTTCGTCGAGCCCGCGTCGGCGATCAGCGTCGCGGGCCTGCTCGACCGGGCCGAGGCGGGCCTCGTTCCCGCCGGCGCGAAGGTCGTGCTGACGGTGACCGGCCACGGCCTCAAGGACCCGCAGTGGGCGCTGCGCAACGCCGACGGCAGCGAGATCGCCCCCACTGTCGTGGACGCGTCGACCAGCGAGGTCGCCGCGGTGCTCGACCTGGCATGAGCGAGCGGACCGTCGCGGTCCGGGTTCCCGCCACGAGCGCGAACCTCGGCCCCGGCTTCGACACCCTGGGCCTCGCGCTGAGCGTGTACGACGAGCTCGTCGTGACGGCTCTGCCCGAACCCGGGCTCGAGATCGTGGTGAGCGGCGAGAGCGCGGCGGATGTCCCCACCGACGCATCGCACCTCGTCGTGCGGGCGATGGCGTACGCATTCGAGGCGTGCGGGCGGTCGCTTCCCGGCATCCGCCTGGTCGCGCACAACACGATCCCGCACGGGCGCGGCATGGGCTCGTCCGGCGCGGCCGTCGTCGCGGGGCTGCTCGCCGCGAAGGGACTGCTGGCCGGCGACGTCGAACTCGGCGACGACACCCTGCTGCGCCTGGCGACCGAGCTGGAGGGGCACCCCGACAACGTCGCGCCGGCCCTGTTCGGCGGGCTGACGATCGCCTGGATGGACGAGGGCGGCCCGCAGCACAAGAAGCTCCTCGTGCACCGCGGCGTGTCGCCGCTGGTGTTCGTGCCCGACTTCACGATGTCGACGTCGGTCGCGCGCGGTCTCGCGCCGTTGCAGGTGACGCGGGAGGATGCCGTCTTCAACGTCTCCCGCTCGGCGCTGCTGATCGCGGCTCTCACGCAGAGCCCCGAACTGCTGCTGGCGGCCACGGAGGACAAGCTGCACCAGTCCTACCGTGCGCAGGCGATGCCGGCGACCGATCAGCTGGTGCGCGCGCTGCGCGCGCAGGGCTTCGCCGCGGTCGTCTCGGGCGCCGGCCCGAGCGTGCTCGTGCTCGCCGACGGGCCCGGGCAGCGCCTGGCCGCGGCCGACCTCGCCGCCACCGCCACCGACACCCCGTGGGAGCCGCTCATGCTGGCCGTCGACGTCAAGGGTGGTACAGTGAGGGACTATACGGAGGGTGCCACGGCGTGACCGTGAATCTGGCCTCCGTCGCAATTCTGCGAACCCCCGCATAACCCCCGGCGCTGTATCGGCCGTCCTTCATGGACGCAGATGCGTGCACCGAAAGGTCGCGCCTGTCGTGGACGGCGCTCATGCGGACCTGTCCAATCCACACGTCCAGAAGGAGAACTCGTGGAGTCCCTCTCCGAGATCCAGACCGAGAACACCGATGAGGCGCGCGAGGATGCCGCCGCCCAGGTGACCGAGACCCCCACCGCCGACGCGACCACCGAAGAGC
>JAEYAG010000201.1 GCA_023451265.1 Actinomycetes bacterium
CGGGTGGTACCCCGACCCGACCGGCGCGCCCGGCAGCCGCTGGTGGGACGGCACCCAGTGGACCGGGCACACCCAGCCACCGCCGCTGCAGGTGCGCCCCGATATGCCGGTCGGCTACCTCCCGGCATCCGTCGCGCCGGAGAGCCTGCGTCCGGTGGACGTGCCGACGAACACGGTGTGGATCTGGCTCGTCATCGCCGCCAGCACGCTGCCGCTGGCCTCGCTGCTGTTCCTCGACCCCTCCGACTACGTCGCCGCGACGATGAACGCGGCCAGCGACGCCGAGACCGCGTTCGCCGCCTCGGTGGCGTGGATGCTGCAGTGCCTCACGATCGGTCTGGTCAGCTGGGTCTTCGTCGGCGCGGCCATCCTGTTCAGCTGGCTGGACTGGCGTGAACTCCGCCGCCGCGGGGTGCCCGTGCCCTTCCACTGGGCATGGGCGCTGCTCGCACTGGCCGGCGCCGGTCTGGCCGTCTACGTCATCGGCCGCACCGTCGTGCTGCGTCGGCGCACCGTGGCGGGCGGGTGGGCGCCGCTCTGGGTCTGGATCGGCACGCTCGTGCTCGCCGTCATCGTCGCGATCGCCTGGGCGACGACGATCGTCGCGCAGATACTCGGCAGCATTCCGATCGGCCTGTCGGCGTGAGCGTGCCGACCGTCCTGTTCGTCTGCGTGCACAACGCCGGGCGCTCTCAGATGGCGGCGGGGTACCTCGCGGCCATCGCCGGTGAGCGGATCGCCGTGCGCTCGGCGGGATCAGAGCCCGCCGAGCACCTCAATCCCGTGGCGGTCGAGGCGATGTCCGAGGTGGGGATCGACATCGCCGGTCGCACTCCCGCGGTTCTGACACCCGATGCCGTGCGCAGCGCCGACGTCGTGATCACGATGGGATGCGGGGATGCGTGCCCCTTCTTCCCGGGCACACGCTACGAGGACTGGGTGCTGGCCGATCCGGCGGGGCAGCCGATCGAGGTGGTCCGCGGCATCCGCGACGAGATCCGCGCCCGGGTCGAGGCGCTCGTCGCCGACCTGCTGCCGGCGCCGGAGGTGCTCCGCTACACCGCGTTCAGCGCCGACCCGGACGGTGGCAACCCCGCCGGCGTCGTGCTCGACGCGGGCGGGCTGGACGACGCCGCGATGCAGCGCATCGCGGCCGAGGTGGACTACGCCGAGACGGCGTTCGTCACGGGGCGACAGCCCGACGGGGCGCTGCGCATCCGGTACTTCTCGCCGATCGCCGAGGTGCCTTTCTGCGGGCACGCGACGGTGGCGACGGCGGTCGCGCTGTTCGACCGCGGTCTGGCCGGTGCCGATGGCGACATCCGGTTCGCGTCGCCCGTCGGGCCGGTGGACATCGCCGTCGTTCGCGACAGCGGGGGCGCACGTGCGGCGTTCACAAGTGTGACGCCCACGGTGGCTCCGCTGCCCGACGCCGATCTCGACGGCATCCTCGATCTGCTCGGCCTGAGCGTCGTCGACCTCGATCCGGCGCTGCCGGCACGCCTGTCGGATGCGGGAAATCACCACCCCGTCCTCGCAGTCGCCCGCCGTGACGTCTTCGACGGCTTCGCCTTCGATCCCGCGGCTGTGCGGGCGCTGATGGACGAGCGGGGCTGGCGCGCGACGATCACCGTCATCCACCGGACGGCGGCGGACCGGTTCGCGGCGCGGAACCTCTTTCCGGTCGGTCGGATCACGGAAGACCCCGCGACGGGGTCGGCGGCCGCCGCCGTGGGCGCCTACCTGCGCGAGCTGGGGGTAGTGACGGTTCCGGGCCGCATCGTGATCGAGCAGGGCGCCCACGTCGGACGGCCGGGGCTGCTGACCGTCGACATCCCCGCGTCGGGCGGCATCGTCGTCTCGGGCCCTGCGGTCGTGATCCGCTGAGGGCTGGGGAGCGCCGTCAGGTGTTTCGGGAATGAGGCATCGGCCCCGTGTGGCCGGTACGGATGACTCCGGTGATTGTATCGCGATGCGATACGCGATACATTGGCGGGGTGATCGTGAGCTTCCGACACAAGGGTCTGCAGGCTCTCTGCGAATCGGGGACAAAGAAGGGCGTGCAGCCTGCGCATGCTCCAAAGCTCACCCGCATCCTGGGCGTGCTCGATGTCGCCCAAACGCCCGCCGATCTTTCGATCCCCGGATTCCGCGCCCACGAGTTGAGGGGCGAGTTGGTCGGCCACTGGTCGGTCTGGGTGAACGGCAACTGGCGAGTGACTTTTCGGTTCGTCGGACAGGATGTCGAACTCGTGGACTACCAGGACTACCACTGAAGGGAGAGAGGACCGTGATGAAGAAC
The DNA here is from genome assembly GCA_023451265.1 of Actinomycetes bacterium. Taxonomy (GTDB): domain Bacteria; phylum Actinomycetota; class Actinomycetes; order Actinomycetales; family Microbacteriaceae; genus Microbacterium. The sequence continues at coordinate 2,303 of JAEYAG010000201.1, forward strand.
CCGCCGCACCCCGGCGAGATCATCGGGGAAGACGTGATCGGCGAACTCGGCCTGAGCATCGCTGAGGCTGCCGCGCGGCTCGGCGTATCTCGCGTCACGCTCAGCCGCGTCATCCACGGACACTCGGGAGTGAGCCCGAACCTCGCGATCCGCCTCGAGCGGTCGGGCGTCAGCACGGCGCGGGCTTGGATGGCCATGCAGACCGCCTACGACCTCGCGCGCGAACTCGAGGACAGGACGCACGATGTTCAGCCGCTGGTCGTCGCCTGACAGGACGCAGGTGGACCGTCGACATCCCCGCGTCGGGCGGCATCGTCGTCTCGGGCCCTGCGGTCGTGATCCCGTACGCTTGCTAGGCTTGAGGTGCCCCTATAGCTCAGTTGGTTAGAGCAACGGACTTCAACACAATAAATGGAGCGCCGGCGTCGAAATATGCCGGATGACCGCCGCTATATGCTGGAACACCCTGAGAGCCCGAGGTACTCGTCCGTGCGAAAGCACGGGCAGTGACAATCCGAGGGATTGGGCGATCAGCAGGTAACCGCAAGGGAACCTCAGAGACTATACGCGGCGCACCTGACCGGCCCGGCCGAAGGTGAAGATATAGTCCAGACTGCAAGCCGTTTCGGTGGCAACGGAAACGGTGGCTGGGGAAACTCAGTGCAGCAGGTTAATCCGTGGGTCCAGGGTTCGAGCCCCTGTGGGGGCACCACACACGGTGCAGGACGCGCTCGCACAGGCAGC
>JAEYAG010000171.1 GCA_023451265.1 Actinomycetes bacterium
GGTTCCTCGCTCGCTCAACGACCGGGGCACGCCTCGCTCGCTCAACGACCGGGAGTGCAACGACCGGGGGTGCAACGACCGGGCGGCGGGTCAGGCGTCGGGGGCGCGCAGCGGGTCGTCCGCGACCCAGAGCTCGTCGTCGGCGCGGAGCGTCTGCCATGCGGCGTAGAGCACACCCGCCGCTGCGGCGACACCGAGGATGATGGCGATCACACCACCGGCGCCGATGCCCTTCTTGGCGGGAGCCGGAGCCGCGATGACGAGCTTCTTCGCGGCATCCTTCCCGTACTTGTCCGCCTTCTTCTGCAGCTTCGCGACGTCGATCGAGCCGAAACCGCGACCGGCGGCGAGGGCCTCGCGCTTCTCGTTGGCGGCATCCCACACAGACAGCGCCGATCCGATGAGCGCGCCGGCCGCGGGAGCGACCCGCTGGTTGTAGACGCGCGCCGAGGTCTCCAGACCCTGGTGCACGTACGGGGCGGCGTACTTCTCATACGTGTGCTGCACGGTGGGAACGACCTGCTCGCGGTTGTAGTTGCCGAGCTGGCGGCCGGCTTCGCGGGCGACGTCCCCGGCCTGGCCGAGCAGCACCTGCTGTGACTCCCACAGCGTCGATGCCTGCTCCTGGAGCTTGCGGAGTTCCTTCTTGCGCTTGCGGCTGAGGCTCACGGTGCCCTCCCTGGGGTTCCGGCTGATGTCCGTCATCACGGCGGTACGTATATCCCCATCTTGCCAGACGGCCCCGACGGCGCGAGGGGTTGACAGGTGAGAGAATGCTAAGCATGCCGATCCACACCGCTGTTGCGACGATCCACACCAACCACGGCGACATCGTCGTCAACCTCTTCGGGGACCACGCGCCCCGCACGGTGCAGAACTTCACCGGCCTCGCCGACGGCTCGCAGGCCTGGACGCACCCCGCCACGGGCAAGCCCGGCGAGGGCCCGCTGTACACCGACGTCATCTTCCACCGCATCATCCCGAACTTCATGATCCAGGGCGGCGACCCGCTCGGGCAGGGCGTGGGCGGACCGGGCTACAACTTCGACGACGAGATCCACCCGGAGCTGAACTTCAACAGCCCGTACATCCTCGCGATGGCCAACGCGGGCCTGCGCCGCAACGCCATCACGGGCAAGGCCGAGGGCACCAACGGCTCGCAGTTCTTCATCACGACCGACCCCACCCCGTGGTTGCAGGGCAAGCACACGATCTTCGGCGAGGTCGCCGATGACGCCTCCCGCGCCGTCGTCGACGCCATCGCCGCCGTGCCCACCGCTGCCGGCGACCGTCCGATCGAACCCGTCGTCATCAGCTCGATCGACGTCGCGGCGGTCTGACACCGCGTGACCGACTCCGGCCTGCGCGGCAATCCCGACAACTTCTGCTACCGGCATCCTGATCGACAGAGCTTCGTGCTCTGCCAGCGCTGCCTGCGCACGATCTGCCCGGAGTGCCAGACGCCGCTGCCGGTGGGCGTCATCTGCCCGGAGTGCCTGGCCGAGCAGCAGAAGGCGCACAAGGCGACGGTCACACGGATGCCGCGGCGTCGCGCCGCGGGCCTCGACGGCCGGCCGGTGGTCACCTACACGCTGGTTGTGGTGACGAGCGTCTTCTACCTGATCGGGCTGATTCCCGGGGTGGGCGACGTCGTCACGTCGTGGCTGTTCTACTATCCCCCGCTCGCGTACGCGCAGCCGTGGCGACTGCTGACCGTCACCCTCGTGCACGCGAGCATCTGGCATGTCGCGCTGAACATGCTCGCGCTCTGGGCGCTGGGCCGCAGCCTTGAGCCCCTGCTCGGCCGCTGGCGGTTCCTCAGTCTGTACCTGCTGAGCGCGCTGGGCGGATCGGTGCTGGGCGCGCTGCTGGCGCCGACGACTCCGGTGGTCGGCGCGTCGGGCGCGGCGTGGGGTCTGCTGGGCGCGATGTTCGTGATCGGCCGGCACCTCGGAGCGAACGTCACCGCGATCGCGATCATCCTGGGACTGAACCTCGTGATCACATTCCTGCCGAACTCGAACATCGCGTGGCAGGCGCACATCGGCGGCGGTCTCGTCGGCGCGCTGGTCGGCCTCATCTTCGCCAAGACGCGCAAGATCCGCCAGCGCCGCACGCAGATCTGGCTGCTGGTCGCGGTGGCGGTGGGCCTGCTGGCATTGCTCGCGGTGCCGCTGGCGATCTACCGGTGAGCGTCACTCCTGACCACAAGAGTTATCCACAGATTCATCCACACATGGGGATGAATCACACCGGTGTAATTCCTGTCAGAGCGGGGTCCGCCCGGGGGTGAACCGGCTCAGCGCCAGCGGGTCGTCATGAGGAAGCCGACGAACGCGATCGCGAAGCCGATGACGAGGTTCCATGCGCCGATGCCGGGGACCGGGAGCGCCTGGTTGCTCAGGTAGAACACGATCACCCACAGCAGGCCGAGGATCATGAGGCCCAGCATGATGGGCTTGAACCACACCGGGTTGGGGGCGGACTCGCTCTCGCCGTACTCCGCGAGCTGCTCATCATCCTTGCCTGAACGTGCCATGGCGAAGATTCTACCTGGCAGCGGCGTCACAGCCGTGCTGTGGAAGAATCGCACCATGGGGGAAGTTCACCAGCGGCGCCGTGTCTCGGTGATCGGCGTCCTCGGCGAGATCCTCATCACCATCGGTGTCGTCGCCCTCCTCTACGTCGCCTGGCAGATGTGGATCGGTGACTGGATCATCGGCTCGCAGAAGCACAACGAGGCCAGCGCCCTCTCGCAGAGCTGGACGCAGCAGACGACCGCCCCGACGGAGTCCGCGACACCCACCCCGGCGCCGACGCCCACCGACACCGCCGATCCGATCGTCCCGGTGCTCGCCCAGCCCGAGCACGGCCAGCAGTTCGGCGTCATGTTCGTGCCGCGGTTCGGACCCGACTGGCAGTTCACGATCGCCGGCGGCACGACGCGCAAGGACATCCTCGACCAGGGCGAGATCGGCCACTACGTCGACACCGCCATGCCCGGCGACATCGGCAACACCGTCTACGCCGCGCACCGCTGGACCTCCGGTGCGCCCTTCGACCCGATCGACAAGCTCGTGATCGGCGACGCGATCGTCGTGCAGACCCCCGACGGCTGGTACACCTACCGGTTCCGCACCCTCGAGTACGTGCAGGACACGCAGGTCGAGGTGCTGCTGCCGGTGCCCCAGCAGGTCGGTGTCGCCGCCAACGGCCGCTACCTCACGCTGACCAGCTGCGCACCGAAGCTCAACATGCTGGAGCGCATCATCGCGTACGCCGTCTTCGACAGCTTCACACCGACCGCCGACGGGCCGCCGGCCTCGCTCACCGAAGGGGTGACCGCCTGATGTACGCCGCCCTTTGGCGCATTCTGCCCGGCCCCGCGTGGGTGCGGGTGCTGATCCTGCTCGTGCTGCTGGCCGCCGTGCTCTACGGCCTGTTCTGGTACGTCTTCCCCTGGGCGGGCCAGTTCATCAACCCGCAGGAGTCCACCGTCGGTGGCTGACGTCCTCGTCGTCGACAACCACGACAGCTTCGTCCACACCCTCGTCGGCTACCTCCACGAGCTCGGCGCGACGACGACGATGATCGAAGCGGATGCCGTGGCAGACCCGGCGGCTGTGCTCTCCGGCGTCGCCGGCGTGCTCGTCTCCCCCGGACCCGGGAGGCCCGAGACGGCCGGCGCGTCCGTGGAGATCATCCGGGCCGCGGCGGGCCGCGGCATCCCGGTGCTCGGGGTCTGCCTCGGGCACCAGGCCCTCGCCGTGGCGTTCGGGGCGGACGTCGATGAGGCCCCCGAACTGCGTCACGGCACGACGTCGCAGGTGCACCATGAAGGGCGGGGCCTGTTCACCGGCCTGCCGTCGCCGTTCACGGCGACGCGCTACCACTCCCTGGCGGTGGTGCCGGCATCCGTTCCGCCGGAACTGGAGGTCACGGCGCGCACCGCGTCGGGCGTCATCATGGGGCTCGCTCACCGCACCCTGCCGCTGTGGGGCGTGCAGTTCCACCCCGAGGCGGTGCTCACCGAGGGCGGGTACCGGCTGCTCGGCACCTGGCTGGAGCGCTCCGGCGTGCCCGGCGCGGCGGCCCGTGGGGCGCGCCGCAGTCCGCTGCGGCAGCTCTAGGAGCCGGTGCAGACCGTCAGCTCGACCGTGGAGTGGATCGGCACGTCGCCCGGCGGGAGCGACTGCGCGGCCACAGTCCGATCGGCCGTCGCGGGGCAGCCGGGGTCTTCGATGACGACCGGGTTGAGCTTCAGCGCGTCGGAGGACAGCTCGCGCTGCGCCGCCTCGACGGTGTAACCGACGACGTTGTTGAGGGCGACCTTGCCGCTGGCGACCACGAGGTTCACGGTGGTCCCCAGGGGCACCTCACTCCCCTCCGTCTGATCCGCCGACATGACGGTGCCGCCGGCGAGGTCCGGGTCGCTGCGTGTCGTGATCGCCCCGAGCGTCAGTCCTGCCTCGGCGAGGGCCGCCTCGGCATCCGTCGACGACAGCCCGGTCAAGGTCGGCACGGTGCTCATCTGCTGCCCCGTGGACACGTACACCTTGATCGTCTGCCCCGGCGCGACGGTGGTGCCGGCCGACGGATCGGTGCGGATCACGTTGCCCGACGCGATCTGATCGCTGCTCTCCTCGAGCCGGTCGGCCTGCAGGTCGTTCTTGAAGAGCTCCTCGTTGGCGCGCTCCCACGACATGTCGGTGATGTTCGGGACGATGCGGGCGTTCGGCGGAAGGCTCGGGCCGGGCCGGGCGGTCATCACCCAGATGAGCACCGAGATCAGGACGACCGCGAGTACCGCCACGCCCGCCCAGATCCACGCGACGGGCGGGCCCGACTGGGTGCGCCGCATCGTCGTGTCGGTGGTCAGCTGCCGCAGCGACCGCGCGGTCTCGGCGGCCTGGCGCGGGTTCGCGCCGTACAGCTCGCTCGTCAGGGCGCCGAGCTGCTTCTTCGTCGGGGCGCGTCCCTCCAGCGTGGCATCCAGCGCCGCGCGGAACGAGGCGGCGTCCTGGTAGCGCTGGAACGGGTCCTTCGCCAGGGCGCGCAACGCCACGGCATCCAGCGATCGCGGCACGGTCTCGACGAGCTCGGACGGCGGCACCGGGGTCTCGCTGACGTGCTGGTAGGCGACAGCGACGGGCGACTCGCCGCGGAACGGCGCGCGTCCGGTGAGCAGCTCGTAGAGCACGACGCCCGCGGAGTAGAGGTCGGCACGCGCGTCGACCGGCTCGCCCTTGGCCTGCTCGGGCGAGAAGTAGGCGGCGGTGCCGAGAATCGCCGTGGTCTCGGCGACGGTCGACGAGGAGTCGGACACCGCGCGCGCGATGCCGAAGTCCATCACCTTGACCTGCCCCGAGCCGGCGACCATGACGTTGCCGGGCTTGATGTCGCGATGGACGACGCCGGCGCGGTGCGAGTACTCGAGCGCCTCGAGGATGCCGTCGAGGTAGCGGACGGCGTCGGTCATCGGCACCGGGCCCGACGCGATGATGTCCTTCAGCAGTGTGCCGTCGACGAGCTCCATGACGATGTACGGAACCGAGTGGGTCGTGCCGTCGGCATCCGTCTCGGTGTCCTCGCCGGCATCGAACACCCGCACGATCGTGGGGTGCGACATGCGGGAGGCCGCCTGCGCCTCCAGGCGGAACCGGGTGCGGAACGCGCTGTCGTCGGCCAGTTCGCGCTTGAGGATCTTGATCGCGACCTCGCGGCCGAGCGTGAGATCGCGCCCTCGGTAGACGCTGGCCATGCCGCCGCGGCCGATGAGTTCATCGACGCGGTAGCGATCGGACAGCACGCGTGGCTCTGCAGACACTTCACTCCCAAAGCCCTGACCAACGGGGCGGATTCGACAGCCAGCCTAACCGACCGGCCTGGGCGAGAACCCGGCGCGATCGGCGACGATCAGGGGGCGGTGTCGGGTGTCGGACTCGTCGTCTGCGTCGGGATCGGCGCCTGGCCCTCCGGTGAGGCGGCCGACTCGCGGTCGCCGCACTGCGCGGTGTACGACACGAGCACGAGCGAACCCGGCTGAGCGTCGGCCTTCGCGGTGACGGTGAGGCTGCGCGGGCTCGCCGGCGCCTGGTAGGTCGTGCCGTTGTTCGCGTCGAACGTGCCGTTGATCACCGACATGTTGAACGCCGTGAGCGACGACCCCGCGGGGCACGTGAAAGCCGGCCAGGTGACGGTGAACGACGACGATCCCTGCGGGTTGTTCACCACGGTGGGGGCGCCCGGCGTGTCGATGGCGGACTGCTCGTCGTAGAAGGTCAGCGTGATCGACGTGTTCGGCTGGACGTTTCCGGCGGCGGGGTTGGTCTGGTAGATCTTCCCGACGTCGCCGGCCGTCGGCGCGGCGGTGCCGCGTTCGCAGACGACGCCGGTGAGCTCGTTCTCCTGCGCGATCGTCATCGCCTCGTCGCACGTCTGGCCGATGAAGCCGAGGCTGGTGATCGGGATGCTCGTCGGCTCAGGGGTCGGGGTGTCCGACGGCTCGGTCGGGGTCGTGCTCGGCGTCGACGACGTCGGTGCCGGCTCACCGCCGGGGTTGGCGAAGAGCGCGAACAGCGTGCCGCCGAGGACGAGCAGCAGGATCGCGATGAGCGCGATCAGCGGCCACGTCCAGGGACTCCGCTTCTTCTTCTCGGGGGCGGGCTCCTCGGCATCCGCGGCGGGCGCGGCCTGCGGCAGGATGCGGGTGGCCTCGGCGGTGCCGAGAGCACCCGGGGTGAGCAGCTGCGTGACTTCGTCGACGGGCACGCTGCCGGCGATCGCCGGCACGATCGCGGCGGCGCCCGCAACGTCGCCGCGGCGCAGGGCGGTCGCCGCGCGCGCCACCGCGGAGGCGGTGGCCGGGCGGTCCTCGGGCTTCTTCGCGATCATGCTCATCACGAAGTTGCGCACCGGCTCGGC
>JAEYAG010000082.1 GCA_023451265.1 Actinomycetes bacterium
GACCGCAACCCCGCCGCCGACGCGCGGCTGAAGGCGGCGCGCCCGCTCGTCGAGCAGCTCGCCGTCGACCTGCGGATGCCGACGGAGAACCTGCTGACACCCGACACGCTGCGGCGCGTCGCGTGGGCCCCGCCGGCCGAGGTGGACGCGGCATCCGTCGGCGAGATGCTCGCCGCCCACGGCGCGCGGCCGTGGCAGATCGCTCTGACGGCGCCCGTCATCGCGCACGCGTTTGTCGATTCTCTGCACTCGCCCGACGACTCTCCCGACGAGGCGTCGTAGAATCGGTCCAAGCGATTACGCGAGACTGAGTGTCACCCTAGGCTGGACTCAATCTCATAACTTGGAGGCAGTGTGGCCGAGCTCACGGACGTCTACTTCGTCGACGGCATGCGCACCCCGTTCGGGCGCGCCGGCGAAAAGGGCATGTACTGGAACACCCGCGCCGATGACCTCGCCGTGAAGGCGACCATCGGCCTCATGGAGCGCAACGCCGCCGTCCCGGCGGACCGCGTCGACGACGTGGCGATCGCCGCGACCAGCCAGACCGGTGAGCAGGGACTCACCCTCGGGCGCTCGGTCGCGATCCTCGCCGGCCTCCCCCAGACGGTGCCCGGCTTCGCGATCGACCGCATGTGCGCCGGCGCGATGACGAGCGTCGCCATGATGGGCGCCTCGATCGGCTCCGGCATGTACGACATCGCCCTCGCCGGCGGCGTCGAGCACATGGGCCACTACCCGATCGGCGGCAACGCCGACCCGAACCCGCGCTTCGTCGCGGAGAAGATGGTCGACCCTGGCGCGCTCAACATGGGCGTCACGGCGGAGCGCATCTTCGACCGCTTCCCGCACCTGACCAAGGAGCGCAGCGACCGCTTCGGGATGCTGAGCCAGCACAAGGCCCAGGCCGCCTATGAGGCCGGCAAGTTCCAGCCCGACCTCGTCCCCGTCGCGATCAAGGACGCCGAGGGCAGCTGGGGTCTGGCGACCGAGGACGAAGGCCGCCGGCCGCAGACCACGATGGAGGACCTCGCGGGTCTGAAGACCCCGTTCCGCCCGCACGGCCGCGTCACGGCCGGCACCTCGTCGCCGTTGACCGACGGTGCGACGATGTCGCTGCTCGCCGGTGGCGCGGCGGTGAAGCAGCTCGGCCTGAAGCCCAAGATGCGGATGGTCTCGTTCGCGTTCGCCGGTGTGCAGCCCGAGATCATGGGCATCGGCCCGATCCCCTCGACCGAGAAGGCGCTGCGCAAGGCCGGCCTCACGATCGATGACATCGGCCTGTTCGAGCTGAACGAGGCCTTCGCCGTGCAGGTGATCTCGCTGCTCGACCACTTCGGCATCGCCGATGACGACCCCCGCGTCAACCAGTGGGGCGGCGCGATCGCGCTCGGGCACCCCCTCGCGGCATCCGGTGTGCGCCTCATGATCCAGCTCGCGGCGCAGTTCGCCGAGCGTCCCGACGTCCGCTACGGCCTCACCGCGATGTGCGTGGGCCTCGGGCAGGGCGGCTCGGTCATCTGGGAGAACCCGCACTTCGACGGCAAGAAGGGGAAGCGCTGAGCGCCATGACGAACTACGACGAGATCGACTTCTCCCCCATCCAAGCGCTCACCGAGGGTGAGGTCATCACGCACGCCCGCGTCCGCGACATCACTCTGCCCTCGGGCAAGGTGCTTGCGCTCATCACGCTCGACAACGGCCGCGACCACACCCGCCCGAACACGCTCGGCCCCGCCACGATGATGGCCCTCGGTGAGACGCTCGACGCGCTCACGGCGCGCGCCGCGGCCGGCGAGATCCAGGCGGTCGGCATCACCGGCAAGCAGTACATCCTGGCCGCCGGCGCGGACCTCTCCGACATCACCAAGGTCGGCTCGAAGGCCAACGCCAAGCTCGTCGCGCAGCTCGGCCACAAGGTGTTCGGCAAGCTGTCGACGCTCGGTGTGCCGAGTTTCACGTTCGTCAACGGCCTCGCGCTCGGCGGCGGGCTCGAGATCGCGCTGAACTCGCACTACCGCACGGTGGATGCCTCGGCCGCGGCCATCGCGCTGCCCGAGGTCTTCCTCGGAATCATCCCGGGCTGGGGCGGCGCGTACCTGCTGCCGAACCTCATCGGCATCGAGAACGCGCTCGCGGTCGTCCTCTCGAACCCGCTCAAGCAGAACCGGATGCTGAAGCCCCAGCAGGCGTACGACCTCGGGATCTTCGACGCCATCTTCCCGGCGGCGACGTTCCTGGAGAGCTCGCTGCGATGGGCCGACGGCGTACTGTCGGGCTCCACGAAGGTGGAGCGCAAGAACCAGCCCGGCAAGATCGAGCGGACGGTCAAGTGGCCGGTCGCGATCAAGATGGCGCGCGGCATGCTCGAGTCGAAGATCGGTACCGTTCCCCGCTCCCCCTACGTCGCCCTCGACCTGCTCGAGAAGGCCAAGAGCGGCACGAAGGAAGAGGGCTTCGCCCGCGAGGACGAGGCTCTCGCCGACCTCGTGACGGGTGATCAGTTCGCGGCATCCATGTACGCGTTCGACCTCGTGCAGAAGCGCGCGAAGCGCCCCGTCGGCGCCCCCGACAAGGCCCTCGCGAAGAAGGTCACGAAGGTCGGCATCATCGGCGCCGGCCTCATGGCCAGCCAGTTCGCTCTGCTGTTCGTGCGGAAGCTCCGGGTGCCGGTGCTCATCACCGACCTCGACCAGGCGCGCGTCGACAAGGGCGTCGCGTACATCCACGACGAGATCGGCAAGCTCGAGGCTAAGGGCCGGCTCGACGCCGACACCGCGAACCAGCTGCGCGCGCTCGTGACCGGCACGACCGACAAGAGCCTCTACGCCGACTGCGACTTCGTCATCGAGGCCGTCTTCGAAGAGGTCGGCGTCAAGCAGGCCGTGTTCGGGGAGATCGAGCAGATCGTCGCCGAGGATGCGATTCTCGCGACCAACACGTCGTCGCTGTCGGTCGCCGAAATCGGCTCGAAGCTCGCGCACCCCGAGCGCCTCGTCGGCTTCCACTTCTTCAACCCGGTCGCGGTCATGCCGCTCATCGAGATCGTGAAGACGGATGCGACGACGGATGCCGCGCTGTCGACGGCCTTCGTCGTCGCGCGCGGACTCGGCAAGAACGCCGTGCTCACCGCCGACGCGCCCGGGTTCGTCGTGAACCGCCTGCTCGCGAAGGTCATGGGCGAGGCCGCCCGCGCCGTCTACGAGGGCACGCCGGTCGCCGACGTCGAGAAGGCGTTCGCGCCGCTCGGCCTGCCGATGGGACCGTTCCAGCTGATCGACCTCGTCGGCTGGAAGGTCGCGGCGCACGTGCAGGACACGATGGTCCACGCCTTCCCGGACCGGTTCTACGCGAACGAGAACTTCCACGCGCTCGCGGAGCTGCCGGAGGTCGTCGAGAAGGACAAGGGCGGCCGGGTCACGGGCTTCACGAAGGCCGCGCAGAAGGCCCTCTCCGGCGTCGGGTCGTCCCCGGCATCCGCCGACACGATCCTGCGCCGCGTGCAGGACGGACTCGCGCAGGAGATCAAGCTCATGCTCGACGAGGGCGTCGTGCCCGAGGTCGAGGACATCGATCTGTGCCTCATCCTGGGCGCGGGCTGGCCGTTCATCGACGGCGGAGCGTCGCCGTACCTCGACCGCGAGGGGGCGTCCGAGCGCGTGTTCGGCGACACGTTCCACCACCCGCCGATCCGGGGCATCGGGGGCTGACGGGCGCCCACCCAACTCTTCGCGACGGTTGGGTGAACACTTCATCGCGCAGCGTGGATCTGTACCGTATGGTGCAGGTCCACGCGGCATTCTGGGCATGTGATCGAGACCATCACCTCGCTGTTCGGCACGAGCAGCATGAACGCGCTCATCAAGACCGGCGGCGCCGTACTCACGGTGCTCCTGGTGGTCCCGGCCCTGTTCAAGCTGCTCATCGTCACGATCGATGAGGGCGAGGCGGCGATCCGCACTCGCAACGGGCGGCCGATCGTGCGCCGCCGCGCTCGCGGCGGGCATGAGGCCGGCGAGGTCGTCGTGCTCGAGCCCGGGACGCACGCCGTGTTCCCTGTCCTCGCCTGGTACCGCCGGGTCGACACCCGGGTGCGCTCGACGGATCTCCCCGCCCGCCAGCTGACCTCGAGCGGCGGCCGTCAGCATCTCGTGCACGCGTCGTTCGATTGGCGCCCGTACGTCACCGGAGCGGATCTGCGCGTGTTCGAGCTCGAGGTCGTGCACGTCACCGAGCGCACCGGAAACCTCGTCGGCGCGGCGCTGCGCGACCTCGTGCACAGTCATGAGGGCACGCGCCTTCCCGTCAATGTCGAGCTCTCCGCGGCGGTCGTCGGCGCCTGCGCCGAGCGGGTGCGCGAGGCGTGCGGCATCGAGCTGCTGTCGGTGGTGATCACCGGTGACGCCCTGACCGACGGATACCTGCTGTCGGAGGCGATCATGCAGCAGGCATCCGACCGGGCGCCCGACGCCGTGCCTCACCTCTGGGCCAGCGCGGTCGCGGCACGGCACAGCGCGTAGCGCGCCCGAGACCGGCGCGCGGATAACCGGCATCCGCGCGCGAACAAGCGGCAGCGGATGCCGCACCAGACCGTGAGGTCAGGCGGCCGGCTGAGCGGCGCGGACGCGGAGGTCGCGGGCGAGCCCGTCGCGCTGCTCGATGACGAGTCGCCGCACGGCGCCGGGGGCATCCGCGTGCGCGGCCAGCCACGCATCGACGAGATCGAGGGTGTCGGATGCCGGGAACAGCCCCACGACGAGGCGCCGCGCGATCTCGATGCTGCGCGATGCCCACGTCGGAGCGAGGCGCGCGAAGTATTCGGCATCGAACTGCGCCAGCAGTGGCCGGCTCGCGCCGGCGCGCAGTCCCGCGATCGTCGCCGACAGCTGATCGTTCGTGAGCGTCTCGTCCTCCCAGGCGTCGCGCCATGCGGCGGCGCGCACGGCCGGGTCGGGGCGTGCCACGAGCACGGTGCGATACGCGAGGCGGCCCTGCGCCGACGGGTCGGCGGCGAGCTGGGCATCGGCGTCGGCGATCGTCGCGTGGCCGGTCGCCGACAGTCCCGTGAGCCAGCTCCAGCGCAGGTCCGCGTCGAGCGGGAGCCCTGCGGGCGCCGGCGCATCGCCGGCCAGGATCGCGGCGAGATCGGGCGCACGGACCTCCGAGCGTGCCGCCGCCGCGCCGAGCGCCCGTGCCCACGCGAGCTGGGCGTCGGAGCCCGGCGCGGCCGCCTGCAGCGCGTTCCAGCAGGTCTCGACCCATCCGGCGGCGAAGCCGGGGCGCAGCTCGTCCGTGGCGTAGTGCCCGATCGCGACATCCGCGTGCGCCAGCGCGTCTGCCAGCAGCGCGGCGTTCGTCTCGGCGGGCGCGTGTCGCGCCACGATCGCGAGGTAGCGGGCCACCGGCAGCTCGCCGTCGCGCGTCGCATCCCACAGCGCCGCCCAGATCACCGCGCGCGCCAGCGCATCGTCGATTGTGGACAGGCCCGTGGCCGCGGTATCCGTCGATGCGGCGTCGAGGCGGACCTTCGCGTACGTGCGGTCGTCGTCGTTCGGCACGATGAGCGTGATGTCCTCGTCGCCGAGGTCGCCGTCCAGCACCGTCCGGTCCGCGGTCACGTCGAGCTCGATGCCGCGGCGGCGGACCAGCCGATCATCCTCCCGCGCGTACAGGCCGACCGTCAGCCGGTGCGGACGGGGATCGGACTGCTCCAGCACCAGTGCACCGTCGGCAGCGCGCGACACGGCCAGTCGAGAGAGGCCCGAGGTCTCGAGCCACGCCGCGCTCCACGCACGCAGGTCGCGCCCCGACTCGGCCTCGAGCGCGGCGAGGAGATCGTCGAGGGTGGTGTTCCCGTACGCGTGGTCGGCGAAGTAGCGGCGCGCGCCGGCGAAGAAGGCGTCCTCCCCCACGAAGGCGACGAGCTGCTTCAGCACCGACGCGCCCTTCGCGTACGTGATGCCGTCGAAGTTGAGCTTCGCGGCCTCGAGATCGGGGATGTCGGCGACGATGGGGTGCGTCGTGGGGAGCTGGTCCTGCGCGTACGCCCAGCCCTTGCGCCGGCTCGCGAAGGTGACCCAGGCATCCGGGAATCCGCCGGCGGCCACAGCCGCGTGCGCACCCATGAAGTCGGCGAACGACTCTTTGAGCCAGAGGTCGTCCCACCAGCGCATCGTCGCGAGGTCGCCGAACCACATGTGCGCCATCTCGTGCAGGATCGTGTTGGCGCGGGCTTCGTGCTGCGCCGCGGTCGATGCCCCGCGGAACACGTAGATCTCGGTGAAGGTCACCAGGCCGGGGTTCTCCATCGCGCCGAGGTTGTACTCCGGGACGAAGATCTGGTCGTACTTGCCCCATGGATACTCGAGCCCGAACGCCTCGCCGAAGAAGGCGAGCCCGCGGCGTGTGATGTCGAGGATCTCGTCGGCATCCCCCGAATCGACCAGGTGGGATGCCAGCGACGCGCGGCACAGCACGCCCAGCGCCACGGCGCCGGCCGGCCCGTCCCACACACCGTCGACCCGGTGGTACGGGCCGGCGGCGACGGCCGTGATGTAGCTCGACAGCGGCAGCGTCTCGGCGAAGCGGACGCGTACGCCGCCGGCGACGCTCTCGCGAGCCGTCTCCGCGCCGTTCGAGAGCACCTGCCAGCCGTCCGGCGCCGCGACGGTGAACCGCCAGCGGGCCTTCAGATCGGGCTGTTCGAAGCAGGGATAGACGCGGCGGCAGTCGGCGGGCTCGTACTGCGTGTAGAGGTAGACCTCGCCGTCGACGGGGTCGACGAAGCGGTGCAGGCCCTCACCCGACGTGCTGTATCGACCGGTGCCGAGGATCTCGACGGTGTTGTGCGCAGCGAGGGCGTCGATCCGGACGCGTGCGCCGTCCCACACGACGGCACGCTGCTCGCCGTTGACGGTGACCTCGTCGACGGATGCTCCGATGAAGTCGATCCAGGTGGCGTCGACCTCGGCACCGAAGGTCAGGGTCGCCGCCGTGCCGAACGTTTCGGCATCCGCATCACGCGCGCCGCGCAGATCGAGCTCGACATCAATGGTCTCGAGACGGATGCCGGCGGATCGGGCGGATGTTTCGTCACGGGTGAGGTTGGCGGAGGTCACCCCTTCATCGTTTCACGTGCCCGAGCGGCCCGGTCTCAGCGCTCCTGGTGCTCGCCGTCCTCGGCCGATACGGGCGCGACGGTCCAGATCGCGCCGGTGTCGGCGGACGGGCGCGCCACGGGAATGCGGGTGCCGAGCACCTGCGCCACGACGTCCTGGGCGATCTTGGCGGCCGAGAGACCGGCATCCTCGAGGATCTGCTCGCGTGTCGCGTGGTCGATGAACTCGTCGGGCAGGCCGAGCTCGTCCACGGCCGTGTCGACGCCGGCCTCGCGCAGCACCTGCCGCACCCGCGTTCCGACGCCGCCCACGCGAATGCCGTCTTCGATCGTGATGACAAGGCGGTGGGATGCCGCGAGCGTGACGATCGAAGGCTGCACCGGCACGGCCCAGCGGGGGTCGACGACTGTCGCCCCGATGCCCTGCGCGCGCAGTCGTTCCGCCACATCGACGGCGAGCTGCGTCATCGGGCCGATCCCGACCAGCAGCACGTCCTCGGCGCCGTGGCGCCAGAGCACATCGGTGCCGTCGGCGAGCCGCTCCACCGCGGGCTGGTCGGCGGCGACGGCGCCCTTCGGGAAGCGGATGACGGTCGGTGCGTCCTCGATGGCGATCGCCTCGTCGAACTCCTCACGCAGTCGCGCCGCGTCGCGGGGCGCGGCGATGCGGATGCCGGGCACCAGCTGCAGCATCGCGAGATCCCACACACCGTGGTGGCTGGGGCCGTCCGGGCCCGTGACGCCGGAGCGGTCGAGGACGAAGGTGACGCCGGCCTTGTGCAGCGCGACATCCATCATGACCTGGTCGAACGCGCGGTTCATGAACGTCGCGTAGATCGCGACGACGGGGTGCAGCCCGCCGAAGGCGAGTCCGGCGGCGGATGCCACGGCGTGCTGCTCCGCGATGCCGACGTCGTACACGCGGTCCGGGTAGCGCTGCGCGAACGGCTGCAGGCCGGTGGGGCGCAGCATGGCGGCCGTGATCGCGATGATGTCCTCGCGTCGCTCTCCGGCGGCGACGAGGGCCTCTGAGAACACGTCCGTCCACGCCTCGGCATCCGACGACCCGAGCGGCTCCCCCGTGGCGGGATCGATCTTGCCGACCGCGTGGAACTGGTCGGCCTCGTCGTTGCGGGCGGGCTCGTAACCGCGACCCTTCTCCGTGATCACGTGCACGATGGCCGGGGCGCTGTACTCCTTCGCGAGGCGCAGAGTCTCTTCGAGCGCCTCGAGATCATGCCCGTCGATGGGGCCCAGATATTTGATGTCGAGGTTGGAGTAGAGGGCGGCGTTGTTGGTGAAGCGGGAGAGGAAGCCGTGCGTGCCGCCGCGGACGCCGCGGTAGACGGCCCGGCCGGCGGGACCGAGTTTGCGGAAGAAGGATGCCGATCCCTTGCGCAGGCTCTCGTACTGCTCGGTGGTGCGGACGCGGTTGAGGTAGCGCGCCATGCCGCCGATCGTCGGGGCGTAGGAGCGCCCGTTGTCGTTGACGACGATGACGAGGTTGCGGTCGTTGTCGTCGGAGATGTTGTTGAGGGCCTCCCACGTCATGCCGCCGGTCAGGGCGCCGTCGCCGACGACCGCGACGACGTGACGATCCTTGCGTCCGGTGCGGGTGAGGGCCCGGGAGATGCCGTCCGCCCAGCTCAGCGAACTCGACGCGTGGGAGGACTCGACGACATCGTGCTCGCTCTCGGAGCGCTGCGGGTAGCCCGCGAGGCCGCCGCGTGAGCGCAAGGCGCTGAAGTCCTGCCGGCCGGTCAGCAGCTTGTGGACGTATGACTGATGCCCGGTGTCGAAGACGAACGGGTCCTGCGGGGAGTCGAATACGCGGTGCAGCGCGATCGTCAACTCCACGACGCCGAGGTTCGGGCCCAGGTGCCCGCCGGTGCGGGCGACGTTCTCGATGAGGAAGTCGCGGATCTCCTGCGCGAGTTGCTTCAGCTGTGGTGCTGAGAGGCCATCGAGGTCGCGGGGACCGTGAATCGACTCGAGCAGGCTCATCCCCCGAGTCTACGTCGCGGCGATGCCTACGGTCGTAGCCGCAAGCCTCGGCATCCGTCGCCGGGACACGCCTGCTCATCCGTCGCGAAACGCGTCTACCGCGCCGTGAGACCGCGATATGCGCCGGATGAACCCGCGGCCGCCGCGCACGCGACCGCGGCAACCCGCCCTCCCCGCACGCAAGAGCCCCGGCATCCGTCTCGTGCGAGGAAGGATGCCGGGGCTCTGGGCGCGGGCGGTGCTCAGACGAGCGAGCGCAGCACGTACTGCAGGATGCCGCCGTTGCGGTAGTAGTCGGCCTCACCGGGCGTGTCGATGCGGACCTTCGCGTCGAAGACGATGGTCTCCTTGCCCTCGGGCGAGAACTCGCTCGGCGCGGCGGTGACCTTCACGGTCTTGGGCGTCGTGCCCTCGTTGAGCTGCTCGAGGCCCTCGATCGAGACGATCTCGGTGCCGTCCAGGCCCAGGCTCTTCCAGGACTGGCCCTCCGGGAACTGCAGCGGGACGACACCCATGCCGATGAGGTTCGAGCGGTGGATGCGCTCGAAGCTCTCGGTGATGACGGCCTTGACGCCGAGGAGCGAGGTGCCCTTGGCCGCCCAGTCGCGCGACGAGCCGGAGCCGTACTCCTTGCCGCCGAGGATGACGAGCGGGGTGCCCTGCGCGGCGTAGTCCTGCGCGGCGTCGTAGATCGTGTCCTGCGCGTCCTTCACGAAGTTGAAGGTGTAGCCGCCCTCGACGTTGTCGAGGAGCTGGTTGCGCAGGCGGATGTTCGCGAACGTGCCGCGGATCATGACCTCGTGGTTCCCGCAGCGCGAGCCGTAGGAGTTGAAGTCGCGGCGCGCGACGCCGTGCTCCGCGAGGTACTTGCCGGCCGGCGAGTCCACCTTGATGGCACCGGCGGGGCTGATGTGGTCGGTCGTCACCGAGTCGCCGAGCTTCGCGAGCACGCGCGCGCCGGAGATGTCCGTGACGGGCGACGGCTCCATGCCCATGCCGTCGAAGTACGGGGGCTTGCGCACGTAGGTGGACTCGTCGTTCCACTCGAACACCGGGCCGGTCGGGGTCGGCAGGTTCTTCCAGCGCTCGTCGCCGTCGAAGACGGTGGCGTACTGCTTGATGAACTGCTCGCGGGAGATCGACGAGTCGATGACCTCCTGCACCTCGTCGGGCGAGGGCCAGATGTCCTTCAGGAACACGTCGTTGCCGTCCGCGTCCTTGCCGAGCGGGTCGGTTTCGAAGTCGAAGTGCATCGAGCCGGCGAGAGCATAGGCGACGACGAGCGGCGGCGACGCGAGGTAGTTCATCTTCACGTCGGGGCTGATGCGACCCTCGAAGTTGCGGTTACCCGACAGCACCGCCGTGACGGCGAGGTCGTTCTCGTTGATCGCGGCGGAGACCTCCTCGATCAGCGGGCCCGAGTTGCCGATGCAGATCGTGCAGCCGTAGCCGACGGTGTAGAAGCCGAGGCCCTCGAGGTCCTTGTCGAGGCCGGACTTCTCGTAGTAGTCGGTGACGACCTTCGAGCCCGGGCCGAGCGTCGTCTTGACCCACGGCTTCTGCTTCAGGCCCTTGTTCCGGGCCTTGCGAGCGAGCAGGCCCGCCGCGATCATGACGGACGGGTTCGACGTGTTGGTGCACGAGGTGATCGCCGCCAGCGTCACGGCGCCGTTGTCGAGGATGTACTTCTGGCCGTCCGGCGTCGTGACCGGCACCGGCTTGGATGCGGCGGCGGGCGCGCCGCTGTTGATGTGCACGTCGCGGGTGACGGGCTCCTCGTCGCCGGGGACGGTGCCCGGGTCGGATGCCGGGAAGGAGTGCTTCGACTCGAGGTCGACGATGTCGTTCGAGACCGACGGCGTCGTGTAGTTCACGATGTCGCGCTCGAACTGCTGCTTCGCCTCGGAGAGAAGGATGCGGTCCTGCGGGCGCTTGGGGCCGGCGATCGAGGGAACGACCGTCGACAGGTCGAGCTCCATGTACTCGCTGAAGACCGGCTCGTGGTCGGCGTCGTGCCAGAGCTTCTGCTCCTTCGCGTACGCCTCGACGAGGGCGACGGCGTGCTCGTCGCGCCCCGTGAGCCGCAGGTAGTCCAGCGTCACGTCGTCGATGGGGAACATCGCGGCGGTCGAGCCGAACTCCGGGCTCATGTTGCCGATCGTGGCGCGGTTCGCGAGCGGAACCGACGCGACACCCGCGCCGTAGAACTCGACGAACTTGCCGACCACGCCGTGCTTGCGCAGCATGTCGGTGATCGTGAGCACGACGTCGGTCGCGGTCACGCCCGCGGGGATGTCGCCGGTGAGCTTGAAGCCCACGACGCGCGGGATCAGCATCGACACGGGCTGGCCGAGCATCGCGGCCTCGGCCTCGATGCCGCCGACGCCCCAGCCGAGCACGCCCAGGCCGTTGACCATCGTCGTGTGCGAGTCGGTGCCGACACAGGTGTCGGGGTAGGCGCGCAGCACGCCGTCGCGGCCGGTCCGGTCGTAGATGACCTTCGCGAGGTGCTCGATGTTGACCTGGTGGACGATGCCGGTGCCCGGCGGGACGACCTTGAAGTCCTGGAAGGCGGTCTGACCCCAGCGCAGGAACTGGTAGCGCTCCCCGTTGCGCTCGTACTCGATCTCGACGTTGCGCTCGAGGGCGTTCTCGGTGCCGAACAGGTCGGCGATGACGGAGTGGTCGATGACCATCTCGGCGGGCGAGAGCGGGTTGATCTTGTCCGGGTCCCCACCGAGGGCGGTGACGGCCTCGCGCATCGTGGCGAGGTCGACGATGCAGGGCACGCCGGTGAAGTCCTGCATCACGACGCGGGCGGGGGTGAACTGGATCTCGGTGTCGGGCTCCGCGTCGGCATCCCAGTTTCCGAGCGCCTCGATCTGCGCCTTGGTGACGTTCGCACCGTCTTCGGTGCGCAGCAGGTTCTCCAGCAGCACCTTCAGGCT
This sequence comes from Actinomycetes bacterium, assembly GCA_023451265.1. GTDB lineage: Bacteria > Actinomycetota > Actinomycetes > Actinomycetales > Microbacteriaceae > Microbacterium. The sequence continues at coordinate 12,070 of JAEYAG010000082.1, forward strand.
GAACGGGAGGCGCTCGTACCCCGCGACGGTGTCGATGCGGTAGATCTCGTAGTCGGTTCCGCCGACTGTCAGGGTGCTCTTGGCTCCGAAGCTGTCAACAGTGGACACGTCTCTACTCCTTCGTCGGCGGCGCAGGCGCACGCTGTCGTGACGGCGGCCTGTGCTTCCATCTTCCCCGCCGGTCTCGCCTGCGGCTAGTGAGGTCGTCCTAACCACGCAGACCGGCCCCGGCGGGGAAATTTATCTTGATGTCAAGATAAATCTATCATGACTCGGCCGGAACCTCGGGCTTCGGATAGACGGCGCGCACGGCCAGCCACGTCACCGCGACGAGCGGCGCGAACAGCGGAAGGCCCATGACGAGCTTCAGGGTGCCGAGCGTCGTGACGTCGCCGGAGAAGTAGAACGGCAGCTGTACGGCGAGGCGCGCATAGAACAGGGCGGCCCAGGCGATGGCGAGCCAGAAGAAGACGCGCCGCTTGCGAGGATCGCCGCGCCAGGCCGTGCCCTCGTTCATGAGGAACCCGACCGCGAGCCCGATGAGCGACCAGCCGACGAGGGCGGAGAGGAGAAACGCGGTGCCGTACGCGGCGTTGGTGATGAGGCCCGGGACGAAGTTGTCCTGCCCGCGACCCGTCCACAGCGCCAGCGCAGCGGCCGCGCCCGTCGCGATGAGGCCGCCCAGCGCGGCACTGAGCGTGGAGCGCTGCACCAGGCGCACCACCGTGAACACCGCGGCGAGCCCCACCGAGCACACCAGCGAGAGCGCGAGGTTCTGGGTGAAGGTGAACAGCAGCACGAAGGCCAGCCCGGGCAGCACGCTCTCGAGCACGCCGCGCCAGCCGCCCATCGCCGCCCAGACGACGTGACCGGTGTGGCTCTGCGCGTTCGGGTCGAGCCCTGCTTTGCGGGCCGCGCCGCCGAGGGCTTGGCCGAGAATCTCGGATGCCGTGGCGGGCGCCGGCGGCTCCAGCGCGGTCTCCCGCGGCTCACCGGGCGTGGCGGCGGCGTGCGGGTCTTCGGCGGGCGTGCTCATGCGGTGCCGGGGGCGGCGGGCATCTTCAGCGGGATGAGATCGCGCGGCGGCATGGGGCTGCCGCCGCGGACCACGACGATCGAGCGGAACAGGTCTTCGACCCGAGCAGCCGCCTCGACGTCACTGGTCGCGGCGCCGCCGATGACGCCGCGGAGGAACCAGCGGGGGCCGTCGACGCCGACGAACCGCGCGAGGCGCTTGCCCTGCGTGCCGTCGGGGCCGGCCACCGGCACCTCGGCGAGAAGTTCCGGGCCGAGCGGCCCCTCGCGCTCCTCGACGCGGCCGCCCTGCTGGCGGATCTGCTGTCGGATCTGATCACGCGTCTCGTCCCACAGTCTGCTGGAGCGCGGGGCCGCGAACGGCTGCACCTGCAGTGTGGACTCGGCGTAGTCCAGGCCGACCGCGACGATGCGCTTGGTCTGCTCCTCGACTTCCAGCCGCAGGTTCAGTCCCTCTCGGGGCAGCACCTTGATACCGCCGAGGTCGATGTAGGGACGGACCGGGTTCGCTTCGGACTCGTCGAACGGACCCGTCGAAGCGCGGTCGCCGAAACCGGCGGCGGTGACGTCGTCGCTCATGAGGTGACTCCTGTCTGGTAGCCGGTGGACCCGAACCCGCCCTCGCCGCGGGGCGATTCGGGCAGGACGTCGACCGGGACGAAGCGTGCTCGCGGGACCGGCATGACGATCAGCTGTGCGATGCGGTCACCGACGGCGATGTCATAGGCGGTGCGGGAGTCGGTGTTCAGCAGCGCGACCTTGATCTCGCCGCGATAACCCGCGTCGACCGTGCCCGGGGCGTTGACGATGGTGATGCCGTGCTTGGCCGCCAGGCCGCTGCGCGGGACGACGAAGGCGGCGTAGCCGTCGGGCAGCGCGATGCGCACGCCTGTGCCGACGAGCGCCCGCTCCCCGGGTTCGAGTCGCAGCGCCTCGGTCGAGACCAGATCCGCGCCGGCATCGCCCGGGTGGGCGTACTCGGGAACCTGCGACGCGATAATGGGAACGTCCACGGATTCGATCACTCCACGAGGGTAATGCACATCGCCACCGCAGCCGCCTCCCCCGCCGTCCACTATCGGGAACGCCTCAGCCCATCGCTGTGGACGCTGCTGAGCGCCGCCGTGATCGCGCCGATGGTCGCGCTCGTGTTCGTCCCCCTCGACGCGACCGTCGCGCTGCTGGCGGGGCTCGCCGCGGCCGCTCTGCTCGTGACACTCCTTGTGCGGGTGTCGCCGGTCGTGAGCGTCGTCGACGGCGAGCTGCGGGTCGGGCGGGCGCACATCCCGGTGAGTGAGCTGGGCGAGCCGGTGGGTCTTGTGGCCGAGCAGGCGCGCGCGGCCCGTGGGCCGGAGCTGTCGCGCACCGCGTGGCATCTGCTGCGGGGCGGCATCGATCCGGTGGTCCGGGTCCCGGTGACCGATCCCGGCGACCCGGTGACCGAGTGGGTGTTCTCGACCCGCACCCCCGATCGCGTGATCGCGGCGATCCAGCGCGCGCAGCGCGACGCCGGTCGCCGCTGACACGACTGACGCCGGCCACGAGGGCCGGCGTCAGAGGGTGGCGATCAGCGGATCAGGCGCACTCCACGCAGACGGCGCCCGCGGCGGTCTCGTGGTCGATCTGGGTGCGGTGCTTCACCAGGAAGCACTCGATGCAGGTGAACTCGTCCTCCTGCGGCGGGAGCACCACGACGTCGAGCTCCAGGTCGGACAGGTCGGCACCCGGCAGCTCGAAGCCGGAGGGGTTGTCCGCGTCCTCGACGTCCACCGACGCCGAGAGCTTGTCGGGGACGCGCTCCTTCAGGGCCTCGATCGACTCGCTGTCGTCGTCGGTCTTGCGGGGGGCGTCGTAGTCGGTCGCCATGCTCTCAACTTCCAGGTTGTGCCAGTGCCGGCTCGTCGATCCGAACGCGAGGTGCGTCCTGCGGGCGGCGATAGTTTGCACGACGGTTCTGCATTTCGCAAATGATCGTCGCGGTGATGCCCGCTTGTGGCGGGTGCGTCGCGTGAAACTCACGGCGCGCCCGCGGTATTCCCGGATGCCGGGGATCTGCTGTGTCAGCATGGGGGCGATCGAATGGTGCCCACGCAGGGAACTGGAGGCGTGATTCGCATGGAGCAGCTCAGAGTCATCGGGATCGAGGAGGGAGTCCTCGTCCTCGCGACCGAATCGGGCGACCGCTTCGCTCTCGCCGTCGACGAGACGCTGCGCTCGCAGCTGCGTCGGGTCGAGCGCGACAGCGAGCCGCGCGGTGCACGCCCGAGCCCCCGCGACATCCAGGCGCACATCCGGTCCGGGCTGTCCGCCGAGGAGGTGGCCGAGCTGCTCGGTGCGCGCCTCGAAGACGTGCAGCGGTTCGAGCGCCCCGTCCTCGCCGAGCGCGAGCACATCGTCGGTCAGGCCCTTGCCGTGCCGGTGCTCGTCGCCGGGGAGATCGACGGCGACGCCCAGCCGACGTTCGGCGTCGCGGTGCGTGCCAAGCTCGCCGAAGCGGGCGCCGTGGGCGAACGCTGGACGAGCTGGAAAGAGGAGTCAGGCTGGGTCGTCAAGCTGGAGTTCACCGCGAACGACGTGGACCACGACGCGCGCTGGAGCTTCGACCCGCGGCGCAGCAGCCTTGCGCCGCAGAACGCGGACGCCACCCAGCTCTCCCGTCAGGGGTCGTTGCCCGAGGGGCTCATCCCCCGCCTGCGTGCCCTCGACGCCTCGCCGCTGAAGGATTCGTCGCGCTTCGACTCCGGAGCCTTCGGACCTCGCCGCCTTGACGTCGAGACCGAGGCGGGCGCTCCCGAGGCCGACATCGTTCGTCCCGAGATGCGCGCGCCCGTCACGGCGGCGGTGCAGGATGCCGCGATCAAGCGCGCTCCGGACCACGCCGTCACCTCCGCCGAGACCGCCGACCTGCTGGAGGCCCTGCGCCGCCGCCGCGGTCAACGCGAGCCGATGCCCGCCGAAGAAGCCGACGACCGTCCGCACTCCCCCGTGGCGCTGTTCGATGCCCTCGAGCCGGGGTACGACGAAGCTCCCGCCGACGGAGAGGCGGACGAAGAGCCGCTGGAGGACACCGTCATCAGCGAGGCCTCGCGGCGCAAGGGACGCACCTCCATGCCCTCCTGGGACGAGATCGTCTTCGGCGCCCGCACCGAGGATGGTTCCTGAGCCTGTCGAAGGATGGTTCCTGAGCCTGTGACCCCCGGTCGTTGAGCGAGCGAGGAACGAGCGAGACGAAACGCGGTTAGCCTCCTGCGAACGCGCCGAGTCGGATGAGGGGAACGATCCGCTCCTGATCGGTGAGCGAGCCGTGCTGGCCGATCATGCGCTGCGGCTTCTTGTCGGCGAGGCGATCGTCGTAGTAGGCGACGACCCCGCGCGCGGCCACGAGCACGTCGCCGATCCGTGGAATCACCTCGGCATCCAACATCGGCCCGTACAGGCCGGCCGCGATCGCCTCATCGCGCGTCAGCACCCATGAGCGACCGTCCTCGGCCGCGTGCCATCGCGCGGCGACGTCGGCGGCCGCCCCGTCGCGGACGTAGAGCTGCAGCAGCCGCGGCTCGCCGGCGACGAGGTCGACGTCGTGCAGCAGGTCGTCGCCTTCGCGCAGCAGCACCTGGCGATGCGACGGGACGTCGATCATGCCGTGATCGGCCGTGACGACGGCGCCAGTGCCGGAATCCAGTCGGTCGTCGAACGACGACAGGGCGGCATCGAGGCCTTCGAGCCCGGCGATCCAGGCGTCCGACTCCCAGCCCCGCGCGTGGCCGATGGTGTCCAGCTCCGGCAGGTAGACGTAGACGAGGGCGCCGGGATGCCGCGACGCGAGGTTCGCGGCGACCTCCAATCGTTCGCGTGGCGATCCGGCCGGCACGAACTCGGCGCCGCGCTGGATGGCGCGGGTGAAGCCCGTGCCCGCGTAGCTCGCCTTGGAGACCACGAAGCAGCGGCGGCCCGCCGCCGCCTCCCGCTCCAGCAGCGGTTGCGCGCGCTGCCAGGTCAACGGGTCCAGCCCGTCGGTTTCCCAGCCCTTCAACTGGTTGGGGGCGGTGCGCGTACCGGGGATCCGCGCGCGGTATCCGACGATGCCGTGGATGCCGGCGTCGGCACCGGTCAGGAGGCTCGTGAGCGCTGTCGCCGTCGTCGCAGGGAACGTCGTGCGGGCGGCATCCTTCTTCCCCATCCGCGACGTGAGAAAGCGCGCGTGGCCCGCCCGAGCGGTGAGGTTGCCGCGCCCGAGGCCGTCCACCAGGACGACGATCGCCGATCGCGCCGCGGGGAACCAGTCGGGCCGGCCCTCCAGCGCGCTGATCAGTTGCGGCACGACACCGGTGAGGCTCCGGGCCGAAGGAGGGTCCACGGGTAGGCTGAGGGACATCGGGGCCAGTCTCGCACACGGCGGACGGGGCCCTTTTCCCGTCGCCGTTACGGCACCCGCCCGACCACAGGGAGCCACGCAGATCCATGGCAGCTTCGCGTACCTCGTCCATTCCCGAGGATCACGGCCGCATCGAGGACGTCGACGTCTCGGCGGAGATGCAGGATTCGTTCCTGGAGTACGCGTACTCGGTCATCTACTCGCGCGCCCTCCCCGATGCCCGTGACGGGCTCAAGCCGGTGCAGCGCCGCATCCTGTACCAGATGGCCGACATGGGACTGCGGCCCGACCGCGGACACGTCAAGAGCGCCCGCGTCGTCGGCGAGGTGATGGGAAAGCTGCACCCGCACGGCGACTCCGCCATCTACGACGCCCTCGTGCGGCTGGCGCAGCCGTGGGCGCTGCGTGTGCCCCTCGTCGACGGGCACGGCAACTTCGGCTCGCTCGATGACGGCCCCGCCGCCGCCCGGTACACCGAGGCGCGCCTCGCGCCGGCTGCCCTCGCCCTCACCGAGAACCTCGACGAGGACGTCGTCGACTTCATCCCGAATTACGACGGCCAGTTCCTGCAGCCCGAGGTGCTGCCGGCCGCCTTCCCGAACCTGCTGGTCAACGGCGCCTCCGGCATCGCGGTCGGCATGGCGACGAACATGGCTCCGCACAACCTCATCGAGGTCGTCGCGGCGGCGGTGCACCTGCTGGAGAACCCCGACGCCACGACGCGTGAGCTCATGGAGTTCGTCCCCGGTCCCGACCTCCCCGGCGGTGGCATCATCGTGGGTCTGGACGGCATCGCCGACGCGTACGAGACCGGCCGCGGCACCTTCCGCACCCGCGCCAAGGTGTCGATCGAGTCGCTCGGTCCGCGCCGGACCGGCCTCGTCGTCACGGAACTGCCGTACATGGTGGGCGCGGAGCGGGTCATCGAGAAGGTCAAGGATGCGGTGAACTCGAAGAAGCTCACCGGCATCGCGGACGTCAACGACCTGACCGACCGCAACCACGGTCTGCGACTCGTGATCGGCATCAAGACAGGGTTCGACCCGGCCGCCGTCCTCGAGCAGCTGTATCGGCTGACGCCGCTGGAGGACTCCTTCGGCATCAACAACGTCGCGCTCGTGGACGGTCAGCCGCAGACGCTGGGGCTGAAGCCGCTGCTGCGCGTCTATCTCGACCACCGCATCCAGGTCGTGACGCGGCGCAGCCGCTATCGCCTGGCGCGCAAGCAGGAACGGCTGCACCTCGTCGAGGGCCTCCTCATCGCGATCCTCGACATCGACGAGGTGATCCAGGTCATCCGCGGCTCGGACGACACCGAGCAGGCGCGCACGAAGCTGATGAGCGTCTTCGACCTCTCGGAGGCGCAGGCGGAGTACATCCTCGAGCTGCGGCTGCGGCGCCTCACGCGCTTCTCGCGGATCGAGCTGGAGTCCGAGCGCGACACCCTGAAGGCGGAGATCGCGCACCTCGAGGAGTTGCTCGGCAGCGACGTGCTGCTGCGTGCTCAGGTAGCGCGCGAACTGGATGCCGCCGCGGAGACCTTCGGCACGCCTCGCCGCACCCTGCTGCTCAACGGCGGCCCCGTGGCGCCCCGGTCGCGCAGCGCAGCCCCGGCCGACCTGCAGATCGCGGATGCGCCGTGCCGGGTGTTCCTCTCGGCCACGGGCCGCATGGTGCGCGCCGAGCTCTCCGACGAGGGCGGCGTCGTCGCGCCGACGCGACGCGCGAAGCACGACGGCATCCGCGGCGCGGTCGACGCCACGACGCGCGGTGACGTGGGCGCGATCACGACCGCGGGACGCCTCGTCCGCTTCTCCCCCGTCGATCTGCCGTCTGTTCCCGCGAATGCGGTGCAGCTCGCGGCGGGGATCCGTGCCGACCAGTACCTGGGCTTGAGCGGAGGCGAGCACGTCGTCGCCATCGTGCCCCTCGGCGACCACATCGTGGCGCTGGGGACGGCGCAGGGCGTCGTCAAGCGCGTCGCCACCTCGGAGCTGCCCCCCGGCAAGCACGACGTCGAGATCGTCGCCCTGAAGCCCGGCGACCGCGTCGTGGGCGCGGCGCTCGCTCCGGACGGCGTCGAGCTCGTCTTCGTCGCCGCCGACGCACAGCTGCTCCGCTTCGACGCCGCGAGCGTCCGGCCGCAGGGGCGCGCGGCCGGCGGCATGGCCGGCATCCGCCTCGCGCCGGGCACGGAGGCGATCGCCTTCACCGCGGTGGCGGCCGAGGCGGATGCCGTCGTCGTCACGATCGCGGGGTCGACGCAGGCGATCGCGGGCACTGACGCCGGCAGCGCGAAGGTGTCGGCGTTCGACGAGTTCCCCGCGAAGGGCCGTGCCACCGGCGGCGTGCGCGCGCAGCGGTTCCTGAAGGGCGAGGACGCGCTGACGCTGGCGTGGGTGGGTGTGCACCCGCGGGCGCTCGGGGCGGACGGCTCCGTGCGCCAGCTGCCGGATGTCGGCGCGAAGCGCGATGCGTCCGGTCAGCCGCTGGATGCCGTGGTCGCCGCCGTCGGCACCGTCATCGCCTGAGCGGTCTCGCCGGAGCGGCCCGACAGCCTCAGGAAAGGGTGACGAGCCCGACTTGCGCGGCGCGGATGAGCACCTGGATGCGGTCGCGCACTCCCCACTTCGCGGTGATGCGACTGAGGTGCGACTTCACCGTGGCCTCGGACAGGAACAGCGCGGCCCCGATCTCGGCGTTCGACATGCCCTGGGCCAGCAGCGACACGACCTCGAGCTCACGCTCGGACAGAACCTCCGCGGGGGTCAGGTCGCGCGGCGCGCGTGCGTCGGACTGCTGCACCGAGGCCACGAGCTCCTTCGCGACGCGCGGCGAGAGGACGTATCCGCCCTCGTGAGCGAGACGCGCGGCGTCGAGGATGCGGTCGGGTGAGGTGTCCTTCACGAGGAAGCCGGATGCGCCCGCGCTCAGCATCGGCACGATCACGCGTTCGGTGGAGAACGTGGTGAGCGCGACGATCTTGATGCCGGGGAACTCCTGCGTCATGCGCCGCGTCGCCTCGATGCCGTCCATCTTCGGCATCTGCACGTCCATCAACACGACGTCGGGGCGTTCGGATCGCACCAGCGCGACGGCGTCGGCACCGTTCTCGGCCTCTCCGACCAGCTCGAATCCCTCCGCCGACTCCAGGAACACGCGCAAGGCGGCGCGCACCAGCCACTCGTCATCGACGATGATCACTCTGATCGGGTCACTCACATCGCCATCTTACGGAGCCGCTGGATTCGCCTTCGCCGGCGTCGCCGTGCCGGTATAGACGAAAGTCGCAATGGGACTATCCGATAGTCGCTCGTGCGACATCACCTCTGTCTGAAGAATCGATTCGAGACATTGCAGGAGGTGAATCATATGTGGTACTGGCTCGGACAGGTTCTTGGCATCTGGAAGTGAAAGGGCTCGCGAGATAATCGCGACGTGACTTCTTTACGCGCAACTCTTACGAGATACATGCGCACCCCATTCTGGGATTATCGACCGCTGAGCCCGTGGGCTCGACGAGCACTCATCGTTCTCATCGCGGTCACTCTCATCCTCGACTCCCTCTTCAGAGCAACCAACGGCGGGGCGACAAGTGTCGTCTCTGCGGTCGTGACGACAAGTATGACCGTCGCGGTCGCGCTGTTTGCCTGGCGACCGACCATCGCAACGCTGGCGGTGATGGCCGCCAGCATCGCTGCCGCGATCACTGGAGTCTCCGACAGCCTGCTTGCAGGCGCCGCGATCGTGGGACTCGTCGCCTTCACATGCAGTCCTGCACTGACAGCGGTCTATGCCGCTGTATGGGTGATCTGGCTCATCGTGGTGGTTGCCAGCCCTGACGCGACGTTCCAGCCGCTCGGTGCGATCGTCATCGCGGTCCTGAGTCTCGTCAGTCTTCTGATCGGCGTGGGGATCAGGCAGCAGTTCGAGAGAGCGAAGACATTGGCCACACAACTCGAAGCGACAGAACGCGAGGTCGCAGAGCAGCTGCGGCACGAGCGCGATCTCATCGCCGATGAGTTGCACGACATCGTCGCCCACGAGATCACCATCGTGGCGTTGCACGCCGCGGTCCTCGAGCGCACCGAGGACTCGGGCACGCGGACCCAGTCGCAGACCGCGATCCGAGAGGCTGCCGTGCAGGCCCTCACCGACATCCGCCGCGTGCTCGGAATGGTGCGCGGCGAGGAGAACCTCTCCCCCGAACGTGTCCCCGCTCCGGACAGCCTCGAAGGGGCGTTGGCCACGTCGGTCAAGGAGCTGCGCAGCGCCGGGATCGACGTTCAGGTGGACGTTCCCGAGGAAGTGCGGCTCCCCAACGCTCCTCTGCTCGCGTTGATCCGCGTCATCCGCGAGAGTGCGACCAACGTCCTCAAGCACGCCACGGGCGCCCGCCACGTCAGCATCTCGCTGCGCGTCGAGCACGACTGGGTGCATCTGCGCATCTCCGACGACTCGCCGCCGGCGCACACCGCCGGCCTCCCCTCGTCGGGCTACGGCATCGTCCGCCTGCGGGAACGATTCCGCGTCTTCGGCGGCTCCTTCGACGCGCGGCGCGAGCCGGAGGGGTGGGTGGTCAGCGCGGCACTGCCGCTGACAGCGTGAGAGAGTACGACGGCGCATATAGACGAAAGTCGCAAGCGAATCATCCGTTCGTCCACGTCGGCGCGCCCGCCGCCCACGTACGCTGAATGCAGCCGAAGAACTGGTCCCCAGTCGGTTCTTCTCTGAGCACGACGCACGATCTCCGTGATTTCGGGGACGAAGGCCGCCATCGCGCGCCGTCGTCATCCGGAGATCATGCGTGCGATGCCGCGGCGATGGCCCGAAATCGAATCCCCCCAGATCGGTTTCGGGCCCCGCGCATTTCTGGGGCCGTTACGCCTTCGCGCGCGGCTCACGCATCGATCGACTCGCGGTCCAGCCGGTCGCTCGACGTGACGATGAAGTCGCGCCGCGGCGCGACATCGCTGCCCATGAGCAGTTCGAACACCCCCGACACCGCTTCGGCGGCCTGCACGCGCACGCGGCGCAGCAACCGCCCGGACCGGTCCATCGTCGTCTCGGCGAGCTGGTCGGCATCCATCTCGCCCAGCCCCTTGTAGCGCTGCACCGGCTCCTGCCAGCGGCGCCCCGACTTCTGCACCTTCGCCAGCAGCGCGTGCAGCTCCTGCTCGGAGTAGGTGTAGATGGTCTCGTTCGGCTTCGACCCCGGGTTCACGACGATGACGCGGTGCAGCGGCGGAACGGCCGCGTACACGCGACCGGCTTCGATCAGCGGGCGCATGTACCGGAAGAAGAGCGTCAGCAGCAGCGTGCGGATGTGCGCGCCGTCGACGTCGGCGTCGCTCATCAGGATGATTTTGCCGTAGCGGGCCGCGTCCAGGTCGAAGCTGCGGCCCGAGCCGGCGCCGATCGTCTGGATGATCGCCGCGCACTCGGCGTTGCCCAGCATGTCGCTGATCGACGCCTTCTGGACGTTGAGGATCTTGCCACGGATCGGCAGCAGTGCCTGATACTCGCTGTTGCGGGCGAGCTTGGCGGTGCCGAGAGCCGAGTCGCCCTCGACGATGAACAGCTCCGACTGCTCGACGTCGTTGGTGCGGCAGTCGGCGAGCTTGACCGGCAGCGACGAGGACTCCAGGGCGTTCTTGCGACGCTGGGTCTCCTTGTGCGTGCGCGCCGAGATGCGCGCCTTCATCTCCGAGACGACCTTGTCCAGCAGCAGCGACGTCTGCGACTTGTCATCGCGCTTGGTGGAGGAGAATCGCGCCCCCAGCTCCTTCGCCACGACGCTCGCGACGATGTTGCGCACTGCGGGCGTGCCGAGGATCTCCTTCGTCTGCCCCTCGAACTGCGGTTCGGGCAGCCGCACCGTCAGCACGGCGCTGAGGCCCGCCAGGATGTCGTCCTTCTCGAGCTTCTCGCCGGCACCGACCTTCAGCCGGCGGGCGTTCTGCTCCACCTGGCTGCGCAGCACCTTCATGAGACCCTGCTCGAAGCCGGCCTGGTGGGTGCCCCCCTTGGGGGTGGCGATGATGTTGACGAAGGAGCGGCTGACGGTCTCGTATCCGGTGCCCCACCGCAGGGCGATGTCGACGGCGCACTCGCGCTCGACCTCGGTGGGCACCATCGCGCCGCCGGGCTGGAGCACCGGGACGGTCTCAGTGAAGGTCCCGGTTCCGGTGAGACGCCATGTGTCGGTGATCGCGGCATCCGGCGCCAGGAAATCGGCGAACTCCGAGATGCCGCCGTCGAACCGGTAGCTGGTGGTGCTCGGCTCGGCACCCCGCTCGTCGGAGATCGCGATCTCCAGGCCCGGGATGAGGAACGCGGTCTGGCGGGCGCGCTGCTCGAGCTCGTCGAGTCCGAAGGCGGCATCCTTCGTGAAGATCTGCCGATCCGCCCAGTACCGGATGCGGGTGCCCGTGACTCCCTTCGCCGCCTTGCCCACCACGCGCAGCTGCGACGAGCGCTCGAAGGGGGTGAAGGGAGAGTCGGGGCTGGGGCCGGCGAACTCGCCCGGCTCGCCGCGGTGGAACGACATCGCGTAGGTCTTGCCGCCGCGGTCGACCTCGACGTCGAGGCGCTCCGACAGGGCGTTGACCACAGACGCACCCACGCCGTGGAGTCCGCCGGATGCGGCGTAGGAGCCGCCGCCGAATTTGCCGCCCGCGTGCAGCTTGGTGAAGACGACCTCGACGCCGGTCAGGCCGGTGCGCGGCTCGACGTCGACGGGGATGCCGCGGGCGCGGTCACGCACCTCGACGCTGCCGTCGGCGTGGAGCACGATGTCGATGCGACTGCCGAACCCGGCGAGGGCCTCATCGACCGAGTTGTCGATGATCTCCCACACGCAGTGCATGAGGCCGCGGGAGTCGGTGGACCCGATGTACATGCCGGGCCGCTTGCGGACGGCCTCGAGTCCTTCGAGCACCTGGAGGTGATGGGCGGAATACTCGGCGGTCACAATCTCCAAGCGTATGCCGGGCCCGCGACGTCGCGGCGCCGACACACGCGGTCGTCCTCAGCTCGGTATTCCCGAGCGTCCGTCATCGTACGCGCACAGCGAAATGTGACCGGATCGCGGCATTCCCCCGGCATTCGCGTGGTTGTATGTGAAGGACCCGCACCACAGCCGACGCACCGAGGAGGAACCTGAAATGAGCATGTCGACCACTGCAGAGCCCGTCCTCGAGTACCGGCTGACCGCCACCGACCGGTGCGATTCGTGCGGTGCGCAGGCGTATATCGCCGCCGAGGTCAACGGCAGCGAGCTGCTGTTCTGCGCCCACCACGGCCGCAAGTACGAGGAGAAGCTGCGCGAAGTCGCGACCTCGTGGCACGACGAGACGGCCCGCCTGGCCGAAGCCCGCTGACCGGGCTCTTCTAGACTGGAGGGGTTCGTCTCCCCTCGGTCCGGAAGGACGCCCCATGTCTTCGCGCGGCCTCGCTCTCACCGATCGCCTCCGCTTCCTCTGGCAGCGCGCCCGCGGCTTCGACGTCGCGTCGGTCACCGAACGGGCCCGCAAGACGGCCCGCATCCACGGCAAGAGCTACCCGCTCGTCCTCACCGACATGCTGTGGTCGGCGGCGCGTCACCGCGTCGGATTCAACGATTACCTCGAGTTCGACTTCGCCATCCTCAGCCGTGCCGAGCGCGCCACGTGGGTCACCAGTCCGCTCGCGCTGGAGCTGTCCAAGAAGTACGACGACCCGGCATTCGTCCACCACTTCCACCACAAGATCGAGTTCAACCGGCTCTTCGACCGTTTCCTGGGTCGTGAGTGGCTCGACCTCGAGACGGCGGATGCCGATCAGTTGCGGGCCTTCGCCGAGCGCCACCCGGTGCTCATCGGCAAGGAGCCGGTCAGCAAGTCGGGCTTCGGCGTCAGCCGCTACCACGCCGCGGACGTGACCGACTGGGAAGCCTTCCGCGCGGACCTCGTCGCGAAGGGACAGGTGCTCGTCGAGGAGGCGATCGTCCAGCATCCGGTCCTCGAGGCGATCGCCCCGGGGACGGCCAACACGACCCGCGTCACGACGTTCGTCACCGACGACGGCGCCGTCGAGATCATCAACATGGCGCAGAAGTTCGGGCGCGGCCAGGTCAGCGACCAGGGGTCGTTCGGCGGCTTCTACACGGCCCTGCACGAAGACGGCCGCGCCATGGGGATGGGCTACGACATCCACGGCGAGCTGTACGAGACGCACCCCGACACGGGTGCGCGCATCGCCGATTTCCAGCTGCCCGACATGGATGCGGTGCGGGCGCTCATCACCGAGGTCGCCCTCGTCGTGCCGCAGGTGCGTTACGTCGGCTGGGACATCGTCGCGACGGCATCCGGCCCCGTGCTCGTCGAGGGCAACTGGGGCGCCGGCGTATTCGAGAACAAGCCCAGCGCGACCGGCATCCGGCACGGACACCTGCCCCGCTACCGCGCGGCGATGGGGTTCTGACTACGCCGCGCGGATGACGCCGAGCGGCGTGGACTGGTGCCCCTGCCCGAGCGGGTTGTCGCTCAGGATGCGGACCAGGCGCTGCTCCCCCGGCTTGTCGAGGGTCGAGCCCAGGATGTTGCCGCCGATGTCGTTGATGTCGACGACGGCGACCTCGGCGTCGACGCCCAGGAGCGCCTTCAGGTGCGCGGCGACATCGGCGGGGCGTTCCGGGCCCAGCACGACCGCCTTGTTATAGGGCGGGATGGTGCCGCTGGTCGGTCCGTCGATGGCGCGCGCCTTGTCGCCCGCGATCCGGTAGAAGTCTCCGCGCCGGCCGAACAGCTTCGTCACGGCGCTGACGGCCGCGGCGAACAGGATGCGGGGCGTCCCGCACTCGCGCAGCGCCATCTCCATCGTCTCGGGCATGCCGAGGCCGATGCCGTACGGCGTGCGCGTGACGTACTTCGAGAGGAAGCGGGCGAGCGGGCGCGGCTGGATCTCGTCGAGCGTGTAGGAGCGTCCTTGCGTGATCGCGACGATCTTCTCCGTGACGAACAGGATGTCGCCGTCTCGGACGACCGGACCGGCGTGCTCCGTGATGAACGGATCGAGGTCGTCACCGGGCAGGACGACGCGCGTGCGGATCGGGATCCGCGCGAACGCCGTCCCGTCGACGGTGACTGTGAGGGCTTTGCCGTCGTTCGGGACGTCCGCGCTCATTCGAGGTAGTCCCGCAGCGACTGCGACCGCGACGGGTGACGGAGCTTGGCCATGGTCTTCGACTCGATCTGGCGGATGCGCTCGCGCGTGACGCCGAACGTGTCGCCGATCTGGTCGAGGGTCTTGGGCTGTCCGTCGCCGAGACCGAAGCGCATGCGGATGACACCGGCCTCGCGCTCGCTGAGCGAGTCGAGGAGGGATTCGAGCTGACGCTGCAGCATCGTGAAGCCGACCGCGTCGGCCGGGACGACGGCCTCGGTGTCCTCGATGAGGTCGCCGAACTCGCTGTCGCCGTCCTCGCCGAGGGGTGTGTGCAGGGAGATCGGCTCGCGGCCGTACTTCTGCACCTCGATGACCTTCTCGGGGGTCATGTCGAGTTCGCGGGAGAGCTCTTCGGGCGTGGGCTCGCGGCCCAGGTCCTGCAGCATCTGACGCTGCACGCGGGCGAGCTTGTTGATGACCTCGACCATGTGAACGGGGATGCGGATGGTGCGCGCCTGGTCGGCCATGGCGCGGGTGATCGCCTGACGGATCCACCACGTCGCGTACGTCGAGAACTTGAAGCCCTTGGTGTAGTCGAACTTCTCGACCGCGCGGATGAGACCGAGGTTGCCCTCCTGGATGAGGTCCAGGAACTGCATTCCGCGGCCGGTGTAGCGCTTGGCGAGGGAGACCACGAGGCGGAGGTTCGCGCCGAGCAGGTGGCTCTTGGCGCGCTGGCCGTCGCGGGCGACCCACTGCAGGTCCAGTCCCAGCTGGGAGGACTTCTCCGCCGCCGACATGTGCGACAGCTTCTCTTCGGCGAACAGGCCCGCTTCGATGCGCATCGCGAGCTCGACCTCTTCGGCCGCGTTCAGCAGCGGCACCTTGCCGATCTGCTTGAGGTAGTCCTTGACGGGGTCTGCCGTCGCACCGGTGATCTGCGTCGAGTAGACCGGGACGTCGTCCTCGTCGCTCGAGGAGATGACGATCGCGCCGGTGGGCAGCGGCTCGGTGAAGGCGGGCTTGGTCGTGCCCTCCTCGTCCTCGTCGTCGTCCTCCTCGGCGTCGCCCTTCTTCGCGCCCTTGGCGGAGGCCGGGGTCTCTTCGGCGTCGTCGCTGTCGTCCGCGTCGTCGATGTCGGTCTCGTCGAGTTCGACGTCGTCGTCGATCTCCTCGTCGTCCTCGTCGGACGCCGTGGCCTTGGAAGCCTTCTTGGGTGCTGCCTTCGCCTTGGCCGGGGCCTTGGCCTTCGCGGGGGCCTTCGCCGCGGTGCGCGTCTTGGCGCCCGTGGCGGGCTTCGCCGTCGCCTGTTCCGTGGCGGGCTCCGCAGCTTCGGTCTCGTCGACCTTGCGAGTGCGGGTGGTCTTCGTGCCTGAGGTCACGTCGTGCCTTTCACCGGCGGGAGCCGCCGGGTTTTCGGACAGGAGTAAGACCCTTGTCAAGTCCCCAGGGTGCTCCCCGAGGGAGGTCTCCTGGTGCTGACAACGGGTCGGACGTCCATTGTCGCATACATGATCGTCCCGACCATGCGCAATAGCTGCGTGCGTCGGACTGTCTCAGATCCAACGCCGCGGGCGCATCGGGCATTCCGTCAGCGGCGTCCCCACCTGTCGTCCCCGCGCTTGTCGTCGCTGCGGCGGTCGTCGTCGGGACGACGATCGGCGAGGAAGCGCTCGAGCTCGGCGGCGAGCTCGTCGGCGCTCGGCAGGTCGCCGGTGTGGATGATCGGCTGACCCAGATTGGAGCCGGCCATATAGGAGTCGTACCGCTCCTCGAGCGTGCGCAGCATCGCGGTCAGTTCGGCGTTGCCCTCGACCTGGTCGTCGACCTTGGCGAGATACTCGCGATTCTCCTCGCGCACGCCGTCGGCATCGAAGACGAGACCGGTGGCGACGGCCAGGCTGTCCAGTCCCGCCAGGGCGGCCGCCGGATAGTCGGTGTCGGCCAGGTAGTGCGGCACCAGGAGCACGAACCCCGAGACGGCCGCTCCACTCTGCGCGAATCGGTGCTCGAGCAGATGACCGACCGTCGCGGGGACCTGCGTGTGCGGCTGCCACACCGAGTGCGCCTGCGTCAGTTCGCTGCGCGTGCCGCTGACGGTCGTGCCGATGGGGCGGGTGTGCGGGACCGGCATGGGAATGGCGTGCACCCATGTCACGGTGGCGACCTCAAGCCCCTCCGCGAGGCCGACGACGGTCTCGGTGAAGGCGTCCCACGCGAAGTCCGGCTCGAAGCCGGCCAGCAGCACGAAGGGCTGGCCGATCGCATCGTGCACGAGGGAGAGCTCCAGCCGCGGCGGACGGTAGTCGGCGAGATGGTCGGCGTCGAAGGTGATGACGGGCCGGCGGGCACGGTAATCGAGGAGCACGTCCGCCGAGAAGGACACCACCGGCGAGGGCGACAGGTCCTCCCGGAACAGTTCGATCATCTGCGACACGGCACCGCCGGCATCCGTGAAACCGGTGAGCACGACCACCATCGGCAGACCGGCCGGAACCGGCGGTGCCGACGCGACACGTTCGTACAGGGGACCGCTCAAGGGCATGGATCCACTGTACGAGCCCGCGGCGACGCCGGCGCGGGGTCGCGCTGACAGCGAACAGCCGCGGTCTCCGGGGGCCGCCGGGGGCGCGTCCGTAGGATGGGACGCATGGCGTTCCCCGAGCTGTCGCACTCCCCTGTTCCCCTGCGCGAGGCCGAAGCCGATGCGCTGATCCTCGCGCTCCCGCCGCTCGACGCCGCCGCCGACGCCCTCGCGGACTGGCCCGGCCTGCAG
>JAEYAG010000196.1 GCA_023451265.1 Actinomycetes bacterium
CCCCGCGACCGCGCCGGCACGTCCCACGCCCGCATCCCCCGCGACCGCCGCGCCCGCCGCGCCCGCCGCACCAGCGCCACCCGCTTCCGCAGCACCGGCGACGGCGCGCAGATCGGCCACCGTCTGCTCCACGAGCGCGAACAGCTCCGCCGCGGTGGCGCCCTGGTTGCGGATGACCTTCCGTCCGATGAGGTCGTTGGACTGGATCGCCGTCGTGCCCTCGTAGATCGGCATGATGCGCGCGTCACGGTAGTGCTGCGCAGCGCCGGTCTCCTCGATGAAGCCCATGCCGCCGTGCACCTGGATCGCGTCGCTCGTGAGTGCCACGGCATTCTCGGTCGCCCAGCCCTTGAGGATCGGGACGAAGAACTCCGCCAGCGGCAGCAGCGCGGGGTCGGACTCGGCGCGGTCGAACAGGTCGGCGACGTACACGCCGAGCGCGCGCATCGCGAAGACGTCACTGCGCATCGACAGCAGCAGCCGCCGGACGTCGGGGTGCTCGGCGATGGGGGCGACGCCGTCGCGTCCCAGCACGCGACCCTGTATGCGATCGGCGGCATATGCCGCGGCCTGCTGCCGCGCGCGGTCGGCGATGCCGGTCGCCTGGAAGCCCATGCCGATGCGCGCGGAGTTCATCATGACGAACATGCCCGCAAGTCCCCCGCCGACC
Organism: Actinomycetes bacterium; assembly: GCA_023451265.1. GTDB lineage: Bacteria > Actinomycetota > Actinomycetes > Actinomycetales > Microbacteriaceae > Microbacterium. The sequence goes on from JAEYAG010000196.1 coordinate 671, forward strand.
TCGCCGACGAGGTACCCCGTCGCGTCTTCGTACGACAGCACGCAGGTCGGCGACCCGTGGATGCCGAGTTTGTGCTCGAGCGCGACCGTCGTCACGGCGTTGCGCGCGCCGAGGGAGCCGTCGGCATTGACGAGCACGCGAGGCGCGACGAACAGCGACAGTCCCTTTGCCCCCTCCGGGGCGCCGGGCGTGCGCGCGAGAACGAGGTGGACGATGTTCTCGGCGACGTCGTGGTCGCCCCACGTGATGAAGATCTTCTGACCGCGGATCGCGTACGAACCGTCCTCCCGCGGCGTCGCCATCGTGCGGATCGCCCCGAGGTCCGTCCCCGCATCGGGCTCGGTGAGGTTCATCGTGCCGGTCCACTCGCCGCTGACGAGCTTCGACAGGTAGGTCTCGCGCAGGGCGTCGGATGCCGCGGCATCCAGCGCGTGGATCTGCCCGGCCGTCAGCAGCCAGCACAGCGCGAAGGCCGCGTTGGACGCGTTCCAGATCTCCCCGAGGCCCGCGCGCACCGAGCCGGGCAGGCCGTCGCCTCCCGCCGAGACGGGAGCCTCGGCGGTGACCCAGCCCGCCTCGACGAACCCACGATACGCCTCGGCGAAGCCCGCGGGCAGGCGCACGTCGCCGTCGACCAGCCGCGCGCCCTCGCGGTCGCCCGCCTCCTGGAGCGGCGCGAGGACGGATGCCGCGAACTCGCCGGCCCCGGCGATGATGTCGGTCGCGTCCTCGGCGGTGAGTTCGCCGCCGGTCGCGCGGGCGACGACGTCGAGGCCGAACGCCTCACCGTACAGGAAGGCGTAGTCGGCGACGGGGGGCTGGTATTCGGTGGCCATGGGTCCTCCTCGATGAGACTCCGGCCCATTCTACCTGAGACTCAGTCCCATCACGCCGGTCCGTCGACGCGTCCGAACGGCGTGAAAGGGCCTCCCCGACGCCGATGCGGAGCCCGGTGCGCTTCTCGAACCGCGGCGGCCGGGCCAGGATGGCCCCATGTACGAGATTCCGCCGCCGATGCTCGCGAAGTCCGTCCCCGCCATTCCCGACCCGGCGAAGACCCCCGGAGGCTTGTCGTTCGAGCCGAAGTGGGACGGGTTCCGCGCCCTCATCGCCTGGGACGGCACCGACGTCGAGATCGGCTCGCGCGGCGCCAAGCCGCTGACGCGCTACTTCCCCGAACTCGTCGCCGCGTGCCGCAAGCTGCTGCCCGAGCCCTGCCTCATCGACGGCGAGATCGTCGTGGCGGCCGGCGACCCGGCGCGGCTGCAGTGGGAGTTGCTCTCGCAGCGGATCCACCCCGCGGACTCGCGCGTGCGGATGCTGAGCGAGACGACCCCGGCGATGTTCATCGCGTTCGACCTCCTCGCCCGCGGCGACCGCGATCTGCAGCCCGAGCCGTTCCGGCTGCGGCGGGCGCAGCTCGAGGAGCTGCTCCATGGCATCCCCACCCCCATCCACCTCACCCGGACGACCGGCGATCGGGAGCTCGCGGAGCGCTGGCTCGCCCAGTTCGAGGGGGCGGGGCTCGACGGCGTCGTCGCCAAACCGCTCGATGCCCCCTACGCGCCGGGCAAGCGAACGATGTTCAAGATCAAGCACGCCCGCACCGCCGATGTCGTGCTGCTCGGCTACCGCGTGCACAAGAGCGGCAGCGGCGTCGGCTCGCTGCTGCTCGGCCTGTACGACGAGACCGGCGAGCTGCAGAGCGTGGGCGGCGCGTCGGCCTTCAGCGACGCCCGTCGCCTCGAACTCGTCGACGAGCTGGCGCCGCTCGTCGAGACGGATGCCGCAGGTCACGCCCTCACGGGACAGAGCGACCGGTCGCGATTCACGGGGTCGAAGGACACCTCCTTCGTGCGGCTGCGTCCGGAGCGCGTGCTGGAGGTGCGCTACGACCAGCTCGAGGGGCGTCGCTTCCGCCACACCGTCCAGTTCGACCGCTGGCGGCCCGACCGCGATCCCCGGTCGTGCACATACGACCAGCTCGAGCAGGTCGCCGCCTACGACCTCGCCGACGTGCTGACCTGACGTCGCCCGGCCCACCCGGCCCCGGACACAGCTTCGGCCCGCGCAGCAC
>JAEYAG010000223.1 GCA_023451265.1 Actinomycetes bacterium
CGCCCGCGCCGTCCGCCGCGCCCCGCACGCGTCACCCGCCCGTGCCCCGCCGCCCGCGCAACCACCCGGCATCCGCCCCGCCGCACCCCGCAACTAGACTTGCCGCGTGATCGATCTCGCCCTGCTCCGCGACAACCCGGACCTCGTCAAGCGCTCGCAGGAGGCCCGCGGCGAGTCGCCCGACACCGTCGACGACGCGCTCGCCGCCGACCGGGCGCGCCGTGCCGCGATCACCGCTTTCGAAGAGCTGCGAGCGGAACAGAACGCTCACGGCAAGAAGGTCGCGCAGGCGCCCAAAGACGAGAAGGCCGCGCTCGTCGCCCAGGCGAAGGACCTCAGCGACCGGGTCAAGGCGGCCCAGCAGGCCGTCACCGAGGCCGAAGCCGCCGCCGACGAGGCTCTCGCCCGCATCGAGAACATCGTCATCGACGGCGTCCCCGCCGGTGGCGAGGCTGACTTCGTGACGTTGCGGACGCACGGCGAGCCGGCATCCTTCGACTTCGATCCCCTCGACCACCTCGCCCTCGGCGAGAAGCTCGGCGCGATCGATATGGAGCGCGGCACGAAGGTGTCGGGCTCGCGCTTCTACTTCCTCACCGGCATCGGCGCGCGCCTCGAGTACGCGCTCATGTCGCTCGCGCTGCAGCGGGCGGTCGACGCCGGGTTCATCCCGATGATCCCGCCCACGCTCGTGCGCCCCGAGATCATGCGCGGCACCGGATTCCTCGGGCAGCACGCCGACGAGGTCTACCGCCTCGAAGCCGACGACCTCTACCTCGTCGGCACCAGCGAAGTGCCGCTCGCGGGCTACCACATGGGCGAGATCATCGACCTCGCCGCCGGCGCGAAGCGCTACGCGGGCTGGTCCACCTGCTATCGCCGCGAGGCCGGCTCGTACGGCAAGGACACCCGCGGCATCATCCGCGTGCACCAGTTCAACAAGCTGGAGATGTTCGTCTACACCACGCCCGAGGATGCCGAGGCGGAGCTCCTGCGCCTCGTCGCCCTGCAGGAGAGCATGCTGCAGGACCTCGGCCTGAGCTACCGCGTGATCGACGTCGCCGCCGGCGACCTCGGCTCGTCCGCGGCGCGCAAGTACGACGTCGAGGCGTGGGTGCCGACGCAGCAGGCGTACCGCGAACTGACCAGCACCTCCAACTGCACGAGCTACCAGGCGCGCCGACTCGACGTGCGCTACCGGCCCGATGGCGGCAAGACCGTGCCCGTCGCGACGCTCAACGGCACGCTCGCCACGACCCGGTGGATCGTCGCCCTGCTCGAAACGCACCAGCGCGCCGACGGGTCGGTCGTCATCCCCGAGGTGCTGCGGCCGTACCTCGGCGGTCTCGAGGTCGCGGAGCCGGTGGCATGACGGCCGACCGCGCGCGCGGCGACGAGCGTCTGCCGCCGACCGGCTCGGTCAAGGTCGTCGGTCCCCGCAAGGCCGCGCGGCTCGTCGAGCGCGTCGCGGAGGATGCCGAGAACCCGGCCGTCTCGACGGAGCGGCTACTCATCGCGCTCGACGTCGACGGGACGGTGCTGCTCGAGGATGAGACGCTCAGCCCCGGCGTCGTGGACGCCATCGCCCACGCGCACCGCGCCGGCCACGAGGTCATGCTCGCGACCGGCCGCAGCTGGGAAGGGACGCGCGGCATTCAGCACGTCCTGGAGCTGGCTCCGGAGTACGCGGTGTGCTCCAACGGCGCGGTCATCATGAAGCGCGTCGGCGGGCCGTTCGGCGACGAGAGCGTGTACGAGCGCTTCCACGTCGAGACGTTCGACCCGACGGAGGTCGTCACGCTGCTGCGCGAGCACCTGCCGGAGGCGCGCTACATGGTCGAGCTCGCCGACGGACGGCGGCTGTACACCGAGCACATGGACGACTGGAACCTCGCCCACGCGCAGCGGGTGGGGTTCGACGAGCTCGTCGCGCAGCCGGTGTGCCGCGTCGTGGTGGTCTCGCCCGACGACACCGACGCCGACTTCGTCGAGCTGGTCTCGCGGATCGGTCTGAACAAGGTGTCGTATGCCGTGGGGTGGTCGGCCTGGCTCGACATCGCCCCGCAGGGCGTGGACAAGTCCACGGCGCTGGAGAAGGTGCGCACCTGGCTGGGCGTCGAACCCGAGCGCGTGCTCGTGATGGGCGACGGGCGCAACGACCTCGGGATGTTCCGATGGGCGCGCGAGCACGGCGGCCGGGCGATCGCCATGGGACAGGGGCCTGACGAGGTGCGGGCCGAGGCGGGCGAGATCACGGCATCCGTCCACGCCGGCGGCGTCGCGGACGTGCTGCGCCGGCTGTAGCGCAATTCCAGGCGCGTCTTTCAGGGCCCGCTCAGGCGCTCACGGGAAGATGGGACCGTCTGCTCGGATAGACTCGCCGTTCGATGGATGCCTCGCGTCACCGTGTCGCACTCGTCTGGAGGGTTGTCCGAGCGGCCGATGGACCCGGTCTTGAAAACCGGTGGGCAGCAATGTCCCGTGGGTTCGAATCCCACACCCTCCGCTTCGCGGCCCGGCCGCACCTGAAAGGACACCCGTGAGTGCACGCACCGACGGCTCGCGCCGCCAGCCCGTCGCCCGCCACGGCGTTCTGAAGTCGCCGAACCCGTTCGCGCAGATCCTCACGGTGCTCGGCGCGATCGTCGCCGTCGTCGTGCTCAGCGGCACCTCCGTCGCCGCGTTCGCGGCGTGGAACGCGCTCTCTTCCGTCGAGGCGGCGGGCGTGGACATCGGTGACGACGCGGGTCAGCTTCCGCCGACGCTCGGTGAGATCGAGGGCGGCGTGAACCTGCTGCTCGTCGGCACCGACTCGTGCGAGGGTGCGAATGCGGCGCTGTCCGGCGCGTGTCAGAACGGCGACACCGAGGGTGAGCGCAACGACGTCACGATGCTGCTGCACATCTCGGACAACCCGCGACGGGTGACTGTGGTGTCCTTCCCCCGTGACATGATCGTGCCGATCCCGTCGTGCACCGGCGAGGACGGCACGCAGTACTCGGCGATGAGCGCGCAGATGCTCAACGTGTCGTACATGTACGGCGGGCTGTCGTGCTCGGTGCTCACCGTGGAGAAGCTCACCGGGATCGACATCCAGTTCGCGGCGGCGATCCGTTGGACAGGCGTGATCAACATGTCCGACGCGATCGGCGGCGTGCAGGTGTGTCTGTCCGACCCGATCAAGGACGGCCACACCGGCATCGACTGGCCGGCGGGGGAGCGGACGCTCCAGGGTGTCGAGGCCCTGCAGTTCCTGCGCATCCGGCACGGGATCGGCGACGGCTCCGACCTCGGCCGCATCTCGAACCAGCAGCAGTTCATGAGTTCGCTGGTGCGCAAGCTCCAGTCCGACGGCGTGCTCGCGAACCCCGGAACGCTCTTCAACCTCGCCACCACCGCGGTCAAGCAGGTGAATGAGGGGCAGCTCGTGCTGAGCAAGTCCCTCGCGAACCCGCAGAAGATGGTCCAGATCGCGATGGCCGTGAAGGACGTCGCGTACGAGGACATCGTGTTCGTGCAGTATCCGACCGTGTATGCCGAGGGCGGGCTGCGGGTGCAGCCGGTGCTGTCGGATGCCGCGGTGCTCTTCGACGCGCTGGCCAACAACCAGCCGCTGCAGCTGACCGGGTCGACCAGCGATGGATACGGCACTGAGGTGGTGGGCGAAGCCACCCGGCCCGACGCCGGTGCGACGGCGACGCCCGCTCCGACCGAGACGGCGGCGCCGGATGCCGGGACCGGGGCCACTGAGGCGCCCGCCCCGACCGAGACTTCCGTCGCGTTGCCGAGCACCGTGACCGGCCAGAACGCCGCGCAGGTCACCTGCACCGTCGCCCAGCGCTGATCCGCCGGGTGGGGCGTGTGCCGCCGCCCGCGGCGCGGCGGCGCCCGCGAGACGGCACATCCGCGACGAAACGGGACGTGACTCATCCCGTCTCGTCAGGAATTGGCCGTCTCGTGCGGGGTTGGGGTGCGGCGGATGCCGCGGCATCCGGTTCTGGAGGGCACGCGCGACCGGTTATGATTGCCGGGTGCGTTCGCGCCGTTTCGGCGGCGGGACGCCTGGAGACGTCGCATAGTCAGGCCTAGTGCACCACCCTGCTAAGGTGGAGTCCCCTTATGGGGACCGAGGGTTCAAATCCCTCCGTCTCCGCCAAGAAATCCCCGGTCACGCCGGGGATTTTCTGTGTCCCGATCGGTCGGCTATCTCTGATGGATCAGGGAAAATCGTGCGGTAGTGTCCCCACAGTGTCCCGGGCGATCAGTTCGCTCCCGGGCGTGGGCTCTCCGCACCCGTTCCTGTGCGGGTGCGCCATTCTGCGACGGGCTCGCGAAGACCCAAGGCGGAGCGCACCGCCCGTGACCGAGCTTGCCTCCGGGCCTGGTCGACCCCGTAGGGGATGGCCGAGAGCGTGATGGTCAGGATGGTGGCGATGCCGTACATGCCGGCGGCGGAGAAGAGTGGTGGGCTTGCGATAGCGGCGAGGGCAGCGATAATTGCGACTATTCCGAGGACGGCCGCAACGCCCCAGAGGTACGTGGCGATCAGGAAGAGGATTCCTGCGCCGGGTCCGGTGCGGGCGATTACCCAACCGACGATCTCGTCGTCGCGAGCGTCTTCTACTAGTCGTCGTTCGGCGGTGCCCTCGCGCATTCGACTCGCTTCGTCCCCTAACCAGCGGGCTCGTCTCAATTCGGGCGGTCGACGCTCAGTGAGGACGACTGTCAGCAGTGGGGCTAGCGCGGCGATGAGTGCCACCACCCAAGGCGTCAGATCGTCCACGTCAAGCAACCTCCCTCTCATGAGATCAAATCATGAGGCGCCGACGTGTGATGCTAGCGGCCGAGTTCGGGCGTGCGTTTTTCGGAGGACGTGACGGGTCCCGTCGCGGCGCTGTTCTCGGCCGCGGCGAGGCGGTTGATGTGGTCTCGTCGTTGTCCTTCGCCCAGGATGTGGGCGTACACCCGGAGAACAGTGCGGGGGTCGTCGCCTAGGTATTCGGCGACCTCGTGGATCGGCGTCCCGAGCCGAAGCCACGTGGATGCGGCGTAGTGACGCAGCGCGTGCCGGTGAAAGCCGATGGGGTACTTTCGCACCGTGGTGACCTTGAATTGGTCGCCCCGGCGGTTGGTGAAAAGGTACTCCTCCTGCTGCTTACCGCGTGCATAGCGATGGAAGATCGCGAGGGCGCGGGGTGAGAGCGGGACCGGTCGCGTCCCACGCCAGGACTTCGGGTCCTTCTCGTCGTAACCGTCGGAGTGGGAGCGGGTCACGATGAGCTGGGGCAGAGGACGTTCGATCAACCAGCTGACACGGGCGGCGCGGAGTTCGCCCCACCTCAGCCCTGTCAATGACTTGAACTCGTACAGATCCGCGATGTCTTCACGCTTCCGACGGACCGCGCTGATGGCGGCGGTGAGCTGCTCTGAGGTCGGCACCTCCGCCGGCGCCACCGATCGTTGCGTCACCGAGAGTTCGTTGATCTTCGCCATGGTGCGGACGGGGTGGGGCTGGTGAAGCACTCCCTGGCGTTCGGCGTATGTGAAGAGAGCACTCAGTGTCGTCTTGGCGCGGGCGACAGTCGCAGGCTTCTTGCCTGCGCGCAGCTGCTTCATGAGATGTGCTCGGATGTCCTCTGCGTGGACATTGGCGAGCGGCCGCGCAAGAAGGGTAGCGGGCAACGCGGCCAGGTTGTTGTTGTCCGTGTCGATCGTATGCGGATTGCCGTCACTCCTGGCCTGCTGGAACTCGGTAACGAGCTGCCCGAGCGTGAAGGACCGTTTAGGAGCGAGGGGTCTGCCCGTCTCCAGCAGGTGCTTCTGTTCCCGTTCCCACTGCTCGGCATCGTGCTTGCGATCAAACGTTCTATTCGCGACGAGCTTCCCGCCGAGCTTGACTCGCGCGACGTAGACCATCTTCCCGCTCTGTTTCTTGCGTGCTTCGATGCTCACAGGATCACCCCGGCGAGTCGCTCGATGTCCACCTTCCGGTAGACGCGCTTGTGCTCCGTCAGCACCACAGGTTCGATTGGGGCGCTTCCGGCCAGTGCCAGCGTCCGGAGGGTGGTCCGATGAATTCCGAGAAGTGCGGCTGTCTCTTCTTCGGTGCAGAACAATCGTCCGTCGTCCAGGACGTCGTGCCAATTGCGTGCCTCAACCACTCACCGGTCGACCGATGTTGGAGGTGATGCCGGTGAGCCAACCCGCGGCGCGCGCCTTCTTGATCCAGTCCACGGCGGTCCGCTCAGGGACGTCCAGTTCCAGCGCGATGAGTTGTGCGGGCGGGGAGTCCGCGAGGGCTGCGCTGCTGTAGAGGATCTCGATGACCTCCCAGCGCTCATCCTTGATGCCTCGTTTGACGACTGCTTCGGCGAGCCAGGGTGGGATGATCCTGCCGTCGGTGGCGGTCAGGTCCGCGATGGTGGTCCATTCGGCGCCGGGGGTGTCATCGAGGAGGACGGACACGCAGTGGGGGATCGCGGCTTGGAGGATCGCCTGCGTGGCGGTGCGCTTCAGGCGGTCTTCGTCGAAGTCATCGCTGATCGCCCGGTTCACGATGGTCGTCGGGATGTAGCGTCCGCGAGCGGGGTTGTAGTGCGCTTCGATCGTCGTCTCGATGCCCGGGAACTGCCCTGTGGCGGTTGCGACGAATGCGGGCGCTATGCGCAGAGCGGTCCCGACCGGTTGTGTGGCGTCGTTTGACGTCATGGCGTTGCCAGCGAGTGTGTTCACGTCGACCTTCACCCCCTTAGTTTGTCTTACCGCTCTGCACTTCGACAGAATCGACCTTGACTAACAATACTGCTTAGGTGTTTAGTCATGTCAAGAGGGAATCTGCTTCTACAAATCCAGTACTGGAGGAGTGACCATGAACGTGATCGTCGTCGCGAACCAGAAGGGCGGGGTCGGGAAGACGACCGTCGCGATGCAGCTGGGGGCGGCGCTCTCGCGTCGGCATCGGGTCCTGGTGGTCGACACGGACCGGCAGGGCTCGGTCGGCTGGTGGGCCGACCGGTCGCGGCCTCACTTGGCGTTCGATCTGACGGCGACGCAGAGCCTGCTCGCGCTCGGGCGGATCCGTGAGCTGGAGGGCCGGTATCACTACGTCCTGATCGACACCGCTGGGGGTGTGGAGGGTGGGGCGCTGATGGACACGGTGATGGATGCCGCGGACTTCGTCCTCGTCCCGATGACGCCGGATCCGCTTGCGTTCGCCCCGACCCTGCACACGATCAGCCGGCTGATCGAACCGCGGATGCTGCGGTTCTCGGTGCTGCTGAATCGGATCGATCCGTGCATCCCGCACCAGGCGGCGGGATGGCGCGACCTGCTGGACAGCGTCTACGGCATCCCCCGGTTCGATCATCACCTCCGCGAGTACCGCGCCCACGCCGATGCTCCCGCCCTCGGTGACGTGCTGACGACGCTGCCGGACAACCGGCGCACCCGCGGTGTGATCGCCGACATCACCACCGTCGGGTACGAGCTCGAGGCGCAGTTCGAGCCGGCGCTCGCGGGGCGGTGGTGACGGTGGCGCGCATCGACCTGGTCGACGTCCTCCGTGACGTGCGCACCGCCGGCCCGGCAGGCACACCGGGGCCGAAGTTCGCCCGATGTGACCGGAAGGACGCGCGGCTGCGGTTCGACCAGACCGCCGCGCTGACGGGCCTCGCGGAGACGCTGATGCGGCGGCGGGCGGTGAAAGCGGAGCGGATCACCGAGAACACCCTCATCCGCATCGCGATCGACCTGCTCCTGGCCCACGCCGGCGATCTCGTCGGGTCCACGGAGGACGAGCTCCGCGCATCCGTGACGGGGAAGACCGTGAACGAGCAACCACTCACCACTGCAAGGAAAGGAACCAGGACATGATCCGATTGAGTGAGGAGCACGCCGACGACGTCCTCGAACGCGCGGGGATCGCCGCGCTGTACCACGACGAGGCCGACGTCGCCGTCAACCCAAGCGCACCGGCTAGGGACGTGGACTTCGTCCTGGAACCCCTCGCGCTGACCGCCATGACGGACGAGGACCGCGCCCGGCTGCGTGAGGTGTGCGCCCGGGTGATCGTTGACCCGACCCGTCACCGCCGCGAGTTCGTCCGGCTCGTCCTGAGCGCCATCAGCCCCACCGGCAAGTGAGACAGCGGTGGACGACACGGGCGCGCGCGCGCCGGGCGCAGCGCGGACGGAGGGCCGGGGTGCCGCGGCGCGCGCGTGGCGACTGGCGAACCCCGAACGCGCCCGCGAGTCACGCAACGCGTGGCGCGAGCGGCACCCCGAGCAGGCCCGGGCGCTGACCAAAGCGTGGAAGGACGCGCACCCCGAGCGCAACCGGGAACTGAACCGCGAGTCCGCCCGCCGCCGCGCCGCACGAGAGAAGGCCCTCGCGGCTGGTCGCGCCCGAGCACGTGACCGCGCCCGCACGCGGCGGGAGGCCGACCCCGACGGTAACCGGGAGTACAAGCGGCGGTGGTACCAAGCGCACCCCGAGAAGGCCCGCGAATACAGCCGCCGCTACTACGCCACGCACCGCGACGAAGCCCTTCAGCGGGCCAGCCAGTACCGCGACCGCCACCCCGAGGCCACGAAAGCACGGGCGCAGGACTGGGCGTCGCGGCATCCGGAGTACGCCGCGAACTACCAACGCGCTTACCGTCAAGACCCGGAGAAGTACGCGAAGGCGCTGCAGTCGAACCGTGACGCGCGCCGCCTCGCCCGCCGGTTGCAGGCGGCCGCGCTCCCGCCGAAGCAGATCCGGCGGACACCCGCCGCGGAACGCCGCGCGAATCAGCGCGACGCGGACCGGTTCTTCACCTCCCCGGACGTCCGGGAGCACTACAAGCAGTACGACGCGTTCGAGTTCGCGCTCGACACCCACGTCCGCACCCACGCCGCCGACCTTCGCACCCGGGCGCAACAGCACATCGACGGACGCGCCCGCGCCGGCCTTCCCGCACAGACCCTGCACGACGCCTTGTTCGTGCAGGCGATCTGGGACGTTGTCGCCACCGGCATCCCCGTCGACACCCTCACCCCAGAAGACCTCACCCGCGCCGTCGCCTACGTCACACAGACACACGCCCGCCGCAAACGGGAGCAGCAGTTCTCCAAGGTTGTGTCCACCGTCCAGAACTACACGAAACGCAACACCGACCAGCTGCGGAAAGAAGCCGACCTCGAGAACCGTGCCCGCGCGCTCGCCGGGAAGGCCCCGCTCCGCGTGGACGTCCTCGCACACCGCATCGCGTTCGACCTCGTCAAAGACCGGCTCGATCTGCAGGGCCTGTCCAACCAGGACATCGCCAAAGCCCTCAACCTCGCCCGCGAAGCACACCCCGTCCTGTTCGACACCACCCAGACCGGCCCCGTGACGTCCCCGTCGGAAACCATGACCACACCGTCGCGACAGAGGTGACGGAGAGTGAGGTCTTTCCTGGCCGGCGATCGTAGCTCCCTCCGGTCCGCTCCGTTCCGGGCTTTCGCGGCATATGCTCCCTCGCTGCGCTCGGTCCGCTATTCCACGACCCGGCACTACGCACACCTGCGGTCGCTTGTCGTGCCACTTACCAGGAAGACCCCACCGGAGAGGTCGACCGTGACCGTCGGGAGGCCGTGATGGACGTCGCAGCTGCTGGCCCACTCGCGGTGCTCCTCTCCTCATGCACGCTGGGGATTCTGCTCGCCCTGCCCGCCCTCGCCGGCTGCGCGGTGCGCGGAAGCATCCGCGGCGCCGCCGTCGTCCTCACCGTTGCGGCTGCACTGGTCATCTGCGCGATCGTGCTCGCCAGCATCCTCGGCGCGCAGCTCCACTGAACCGGGGCGCTTGCGCCGAGGAGAGCTGCGTGGCCGTCTGCCCGCTCCGGAACGCCGAAGTGCCGAACGCCGGAGTATCGAACTGCGGAAGTCCCGCACCCGCGTCACGCGCTTGGCGGTGGATGCTGTGGTGTGTCAGCGGGAGATGCCGCCGCGCTCGGGACCGGCAGGCACGACCACGGGGGCTGCGGCATCCGGCTGGGCGGGACCAATCAGGGACTCGTGCAGCGCCGCGAGCTGCGCCGATGTCGTCCGCGCCGTCATCTTCGCGAACCGCGCCCCCGCCGGAACATGCAACTGCGGGATCACCTCCGACAGTGCGATCTCGTGCAACTCCACAAGCGTCACCGTCACATCGCGGGGCAATCCGCGCCGCGATTGCGCGAAGGCCGTGACGTGGTGCAGTTCACTCAGCCACTGCGTGCTCTCCAGCCGGCTCATGCGACCGCCCTGCGTGGCCGCCAGGGCAGCCGACGCGCCGGCGAATGCGCCCGCGTCACGGCGATCGGCATCGAACACGACGTCGCCGCGGCCGTCGACCACGGACAGTCGATCCACGCCCGGGTCGGCCTCGAGGGCGGCCACGAGGGTGCGGGTTCCGTCCAACCCCAGGTCGTGGGCGGAGTGGCTGGTGTAGGGCGCGGGATTGCTCGCCTGGACGTTGCGCAGGTAGTGCGACAGGACGGCGAGCAGGCTGTCGGCGCGCCGGGCTCCGACCACCGTCACGCCAGTGCCGAAGCCGGCTGCGGCGAACTGTGCCGCTGCGCCGCGCACGACTGCCGCGTCGGTGAACGCACCCTCCAGCACGACCGAGTGACCATCGGTGCGCGCGTACCGGAGACACTCACGCAACCAACCCGCCGTCGCGGCAGCCACCTCCTGTTGCTGCTCGCCCGACAGCAGTCGTTGGCTTTGGACGATCGGGTGAAACGCCCGGAGCTCGTCGCCGCTGAGGACGGCTGCGCCCTCGGCGGCGGCGATGCGTACCGCCGCGCGTCCCCGGCCACCCCCGGGCTGACCGGAGACAAGCGCGACGACCGGACTCGTCGAGGGTGGGCCGGGGAAGATCGTCGGAAGGATCTCCCGCTGCAGGATCTCGTCAGCGACGACGGCGCCGGTCGGGTCAGCCATCGGCCACCGCCGATAGCTCCGCCAACCGCGCCTCGAGCCGCTGGCGCGTAGCGGTCACCGCTGCGCGGTCGTACCCGTCAAGGCTCGCCACCTCACGGCGCACCGCGCCGACCTCGTCACGCAGACGGCTGGTGGCGGCGTCGTCGGCCCGAGCCGCGCCGAATAGGGCAGCGGTCAGAGCGGCCGCGGCATCGCGGAGAAGGTCGTGCTCGACGACGTCGCTCGCCCGCCATGCCGATGTGCCTGCCACGTCGCCTCCTGCCCGCGATTCTACCGGCGGCTGGCCCCGCTCACCGGCCCGCAGCGGGCGACCCGCTGCGCTCGGGCGGCTCCCCGCGGAATAGGATTCCGAGGGGACGACCACCGAGGAGCCGCACGTCTTGAGCAACAACCACGCCACGTTCATCTGGTCGATCGCGGACCTGCTGCGGGGCAGCTTCAAGGCCCACCAGTACGGCGACATCATCCTGCCGTTCACCGTGCTCCGCCGGCTGGATGCCGTGCTCGCACCCACCAAGCAAGCAGTCTTCGCTGCCGTCGAGCAGGCGAAAGCCGACGGCATCCCCGTGCGCGCCTCCCTGCTGCGACACAAGGCCGACCACCAGTACTCGTTCTGGAACGAGTCCCGCTTCGACCTGAAGACCGCGCTCGGCGATTCCGAGAACCTCGCCGCAAACCTCCTCGATTACGTCACCGGGTTCAGCGAGAACGTGAAGGACATCTTCGACAAGTACAAGATCGCCGAGCGCATCTCCGAGCTCGACGAGCACGACCTGCTGTTCCTCGTCACGCAGCGCTTCGCGGCCGTCGACCTGTCGCCGACGGCAGTGCCGAACGAGGAGATGGGCCACATCTTCGAGGAGCTGATCCGCAAATTCGCGGAGGCCTCGAACGAGACGGCCGGTGAGCACTTCACTCCGCGCGACGTGATCGAGCTGATGGTCGACATCCTGCTCGCTCCCGAGTCCGACACGCTCGCAAAGGCGAACGTCGTCCGCTCGGTATATGACCCGACGGCGGGCACCGGCGGGATGCTGTCGGTCGCTGAGGACCACATTCGCAGCGCGAATCCGACGGCGACGCTGACGCTCGCCGGGCAGGAGATCAACCCGCAGTCGTACGCGATCTGCAAGGCCGACATGACTGTGAAGGGCCAGTCGGTGGATGCCATCTTCTTCGGCGACACCCTGACGAACGACGGCCACGCGGGCGCGACCTTCAGCTACGGGCTCTCCAATCCACCGTTCGGGGTCGACTGGAAGAAGCAGCAGAAGGCCGTCACCGAGGAGCACGCGCAGCGGGGATTCGCGGGCCGGTTCGGCGCCGGCCTTCCGCGGGTGTCGGACGGTTCGATGCTGTTCCTCATGCACCTGATCTCGAAGATGCGCAGCGCCGAGGACGGCGGCGGGCGCGCCGCGATCGTCCTCAACGGCAGCCCGCTGTTCACCGGCGGTGCCGGGTCAGGGGAGTCGAACATCCGCAAGTGGGTGCTCGAACGCGACCTGCTTGAGGCGATCATCGCGCTGCCGACCGACATGTTCTACAACACCGGCATCGCCACCTACGTCTGGGTGCTGTCGACGAAGAAGGCCGCCGGGCGCGTCGGCAAAGTGCAGCTCATCGACGGGTCGAAGCTGTTCCGCAAGATGCGAAAGGGCCTCGGCTCCAAGCGCAACGAACTCGGCCCCGACGACATCGCGCACATCGTCCGGCTGTACGAGGGTGAGCCGGATGCCGCGCGTTCGAAGACCTTCGACAGGACGGACTTTTTCTACCGCACCATCACCGTCGAACGGCCCCTGCGGCTCAACTGGGCGCTCACCCCTGAGCGCCTCGCCGCGGCTGCCGAGCTCAAGCCGCTCGCTTCGGTCGATCTGCAGCCGGTCGCCGTGAAGGTCTCCGAGCTTGTCGAGGGGTCGTCACACACCACAGACCTCCCCTCCTTCCGCAAACGCGTCACCGCACTCCTCGCCGATGCCGGCGTCTCGCTCACCGCGGCGCAGCTCAAGGCGCTGCTCGCCGCGCTGTCGGAACGCGACGAGAGCGCGCCGATCGTTCTGGATGCCAGGAAGCGCCCCGAGCCCGACCCGACCCTGCGCGACACCGAGAACGTGCCGTGGAACGAAGACATCCACGCCTACTTCGAGCGCGAAGTGAAGCCCTTCGCCCCGGATGCCTGGATCGACGACTCCAAGACGAAGGAAGGGTGCGAGATCCCCTTCACCCGCCACTTCTACCAATACGTCCCGCCCCGCCCACTCGAAGAGATCGACGCCGACCTCGAGCGCGTGCTCGGGCGAATTCGGGCGCGGTTGGAAGCGGTCAAGGCGTGAACCCGATCTCCGGACTGCCGGTCGGCTGGAAATGGGTAGCTGTGCGGCATCTCAGTCAGAATCTCGACTATCTACGAGTTCCGAAGAATGCCGCCGAACGCGCCGAGATGCCAGGAGACGTCCCGTACTGGGGTGCTAACAGCGTCCAGGGGTACGTGAACCGCGCTCTGGTGAGTGGACCTATCGTGCTCGTCGGTGAAGATGGTGCGCCATTCTTCGATGCCCGTGCCCCCGTTGCCTTCGCAGTAGATACACCGATCTGGCCCAACAACCATGTGCACGTACTACGACCGCGTCGCGGAGTCGACCACCGATTCATTGCGGCCGCACTCAATGCCGTCGACTACTCGTTGTACGTCAAGGGTTCGACAAGAGACAAGCTGAACCAGTCCGAGCTGAGTGGAATCTTGCTCGCGGTGCCGTCGTACGAGGAGCAGCAGCGGATCGCCGACTTCCTCGACCGGGAGACGGCGGAGATCGACGCGTTCATCGCGGATCAGGAGGAGCTCATCCGGTTGCTCGCCGAGCGTCGGACTGCCAGCTTGTTGACGGAGACTCTGGGATGTCGGGCTGAACTTGCGGGGCCATTGGGTCGCTTTCTCCGCAAAGAGAATCGGGGCGTCAAAGAGCTGGACGTTGTCACAGCCTTCCGCGACGGACAGGTAACCGCACGAGTCAACCGACGCGAAGATGGGTTCACGATGTCTGAGGACGGGGCCGGCTACCAGGGGGTGCGAGTCGGGGACCTCGTATTCCACGGCCTTGATGGCTTCGCCGGTGCGGTCGGGATTGCAGACTCCGGAGGGCGCTGCTCGCCCGTCTATCACGTGTGTTCAACCGTGCAGGGCATCAATATCCAGTTCATGGCCTTCTACTTACGCGCTCTCGGCATCTCCGGCTTCCTGGAGGCATACGCCTGGAGCGTGCGTCAGCGGAGCGTGGACTATCGCAACTGGACTACGTTCTCCCGGCTTCCTCTCCGATTGCCATCGCTGGCTGAGCAGACGGCATCCGTGATCAGGTTGCGGGAAGAGACCGTCGAACTCGAGGCCGCGATCGCGGATGCGCGCGAAGCGATCGCCCTTTCGACGGAGCGGCGCGCGGCGCTGATCTCCGCAGCGGTGACGGGGAAGATCGATGTGCGGGGAGCGGCCTGAGCGTTTCGACTCGCTGCGCTCGCTCAACGACCGGGGCGTCACGTCTCGTCAGGCGACGGACTCGAAGTGGAGTTTCAGGCCAAGGGCGTTGGCGACCTTCACGATGGTGGCGAAGCTCGGATTTCCGTCGGCGGAGAGTGCCTTGTAGAGGCCTTCGCGGCTCATGCCGGTGCGGCGGGCGAGCTCACTGAGATTGCCGGATCGGGCGATGGTGCCGAGTGCGCTCGCGACGTCGGCGGGGGCGCTGCTGTCTTCGAGGGCGGCCTCGAGGTACGCGGCGGCGGCGGCCGGGTCGGTGAGGTAGTCGGCCGTGTCGTAGTGGCTGAAGGGATCAGACGTCTCGGTCATTGTTCTTCCACTCCTCTGCGATTCGGTGTGCCTGGGTGATGTCGGGCTGCTGGGTGGACTTTTCGCCTCCGCAGAGCAGGAGGATGAGCCGCGACCCATCTTGGAGGTAGTAGACCCGGTAGCCGGGGTCCGTAGTCGATTCTCAGTTCGGAGATGCCGCCACCGACCGGTTTCACGTCGCCGGGGTTGCCCGCTGCGAGCCGGTCGATCCTGACCAGCACCCGGGCTCGCGCGTGCCGGTCTTTGAGTTTCCGTATCCACTGGTCGAAGACCGCGCTCTTGACGACCTCGACCATGTGTCAACTGTAGTTCACAGGCGGTGGACTGGCTAGAGTCGAAGCCAGCCGTCCCCCCCGGGTCTTGAGAGAGTGAGCGTCGTGGCGATTCAGCACGAGGATGCGTTCGAGGTCGAGTTGTGCGAGTACCTCGCCGCGCACGGATGGGAGTACTCACCCGACGACACCGGCTACGACCGTGAACGGGCGCTCTTCCCCGCCGACGTGTTTGCGTGGCTCGAAGCGACGCAGCCGGAGCAGCTGGAGAAGGTCGTGAAGCCGGGCGCGTCCGAGGCATCCCGCGATCAGGGACGCAGGCAGATCCTCGACCGCATGGTAGCGGCGGCGTCGACCGACCCGATGAACGGCGGCGGCACGCTCAACGTGCTGAAGTCGCCGGTGGGGGTGCTGAACGCGAAGTTCACCCTGTTCCAGGCGCGGCCGGCGACGTCGCTGAATGCGAAGACCACGGAGCGCTTCGCCGCGAACCGGCTGCGGGTGATGCGGCAGGTCGTGTATTCGTCGCGGCACGCGAACCGGATCGATCTGGTGCTGTTCGTCAATGGCATCCCGGTGGCGACGATTGAGCTGAAGACTGACCTCACACAGAACCTGACCGCGGGCCTCAAGCAGTACGCGCAGGACCGCAGGCCCGAGGGTGAGCCGCTGCTCGCGTTCGGGCGCGGCGCGCTCGTGCACTTTGTCGTCACGAACGAGGAAGTGCACATGACGACCAAGCTCGACGGGTCGAACACCCGCTTTCTTCCGTTCAACCGCGGCAAGAACAACGGCGCCGGCAACGCCGCGGTCGCGGGGTCGAGCCCGACGGCGTACTTCTGGGAGCAGATCCTTGAGCGCGGTACGTGGCTCGACCTCGTCGGACGGTTCCTGCACTACCGGTTCACCGAGAAGACCGACCCGATCGACGGCAAGAAGACCTACGACCGGGCTCTCCGCTTCCCCCGCTACCACCAGTGGCGGGCGGTCACGAAGCTCGAGCGCACCGTCCTCGACGAAGGCGTCGGCCACAACTACCTCATCCAGCACTCCGCGGGGTCGGGCAAGACCGACTCGATCGCATGGACGGCGCACCGGATGGCGCAGCTGCATCATGAGGACGGGCCGAAGGTGTTCGACGGTGTCATCGTCGTGTCCGACCGGCAGGTCCTCGACGGGCAGCTGCAGCGTGCCGTCGAGCAGCTGGAGACGACGTCCGGGGTGTTCCAGGCAATCACCCGGGGCGGGGACGCGTCGAAGTCGGCGCAGCTCGCCGAGGCGCTGCTGGCCGGCAAGCAGATCATCGGGGTGACGCTGCAGACCTTCCCGCACGCGCTGGAGACCATCGAGAGGGATGCCGGGCTCGCCGGCCGCCGGTACGCGGTGATCGCCGACGAGGCGCACTCGTCGCAGACCGGTGAGGCCGCGGCATCCCTCAAACAGGTCCTCACCGCCGGCGCCACACCCGAGTCGGAGACCGACGACACGGCATCCGTCGACGTCGAAGACGTGCTCGCGGATGTCATGGCGCGGAAGGTCGGCGTCGGGACGATCTCGTTCCTCGCGTTCACGGCGACACCGAAAGGCAAGACGGTCGAGCTGTTCGGCCGGGAGGACGATGCCGGCACGAAGCAGGCGTTCGACCTGTACTCGATGAAGCAGGCGATCGAAGAGGGGTTCATCCTCGACGTGCTGAAGAACTACCTGCCCTACGACCTCGCGTTCACGCTCGCTCACACCGACACCGCGACCGGGCTGGATGTTGAGATCGACACGGCGAAGGCCGGGAGCGAGGTGATGCGGTGGGTGCGGCTGCACCCGACGAACATCGCGCAGAAGGTCGCCGTGATCGTCGAGCACTTCCGCGCCAACGTGCGCAGCGAGCTCGGTGGCCGGGCGAAGGCGATGGTCGTGACCGGGTCACGCAAGGAGGCGGTGCGGTACAAGCTCGCCATCGACGCGTACCTGAAGGAGCACAAGCTCGACGGGCAGCTCGGCGCGCTGGTCGCGTTCTCGGGTACGGTCACCGACCCGCAGTCGGGGCCGGAGGAGTTCACCGAAACGTCGCTGAACCCGGGGCTCAAGGGTCGCAGCCTGGAGGCGGCGTTCGGCGGCGACGAGTTCCAGGTGATGATCGTCGCGAACAAGTTCCAGACCGGGTTCGACCAGCCCCTGCTGGTCGGGATGTACGTCGACAAGAAGCTGTCGGGCATCACCGCCGTGCAGACCCTGTCGCGGCTGAACCGCGTGATCCCCGGCAAGGAGAACACGTACATCGTCGACTTCGTCAACGACCCGGCCGAGATCCTCGCGGCGTTCCAGGTGTACTACGAAGACGCCGAACTGACGGAGCCCAGCGACCCGAACATCATCCACGACATGCACGGCAAACTCCGCGCGATGAACATCATCGACACGCACGATGTGAACGCGGTGGTGGATGCCTGGCTGCACAAGTCCAGCCACAACGCGCTGTACTCGCACATCAAGGCATCCCGCGACATCTTCTGGGACCGCTGGAACACCGCGGTCGCGACGGGCGACGAGCTCGAGAAGGGCAGGCTGGAGGAGTTCCGCGGGACGGTGTTCGCGTTCGTCCGGTCGTACGACTTCCTGTCGCAGATCATGGACTACGGCGACACCGACATCGAGAAGTGGGCGATCTTCCTGCGCGTCTACCGGCGCGTCATCGAACGCGACGAGGCCGACGCTGCCGCGATCAACACCGACGACATCGTCCTCACCCACTACCGGCTGCGGAAGCTCGACGCCCTCTCGCTGGGGCTGACGTCGGGTGAATCCGGAGAGTTGGCGGGGATCACCGCCGCCGGCTCTGCGCAGCCGCGGGAAGCGAAGTACGGGCTGCTGCAGGACGTGATCGACAAGATCAACAGCCTCTTCGCCGGCACCGACGTCGACGAACTCAACGCCGTCAGCGCGGCCGAGACAATCCTCCGCCACGTCGTCGACAACCCGAAAATCCAAGCCGAGGCGATGGCCAACACCCCCATCGACTTCGAGTCCTCCCCGACCATCGTCGCTGAGCTCGAAGACGTCCTCTACGCGTCGGACGCCGGACACAGCGCCGCCATCCGTGCGCTCTTGCAGAAGAGCGACTTCTCGTCAGTGGTGAGCGTGCTCGTGGCGATGGGACTATACGAGAAGACCCGCAGCGAGGCGGAGCGCGCGGCTTCGGCGGGGTGAGACTGCGACACGACGCCGCGCGTAGCTTGTTGCCACTGCGCTAATCATCAGCAGCGTTGCTCGAGGGACGTTGTTCAGTCTCGAGACTGCGGGGCGTCGTCGACGCGCGGCCAACTCCTCCCAGCATGCCCCGTCGCCGGTGGGCTCAACTCGGCAGGTCCTTTCGCCACTCACTCAGCGGTCGCCGCAGGTGACGCGCCTTCCTCACGGCCTCGACGCGCCGCTTCTGCCAGTTTTCCTCAAGCGTGTGCGGAATGGCCGAGATCAAGATCGCACCGATCATCGCTATGCCCCACGCACCTGCAGCCGCGAGGGCGTTCGGATCGGCGAAAGTCGCTATCGCGAGGTTCACGAGTGCTGTGAGTCCGAAGACGGCGGCTGCACCCCAAAGGTAGGCCGTGATGGCGAAGTGCAGCCCCGCACCTGGGCCGGTCTGACGCATGGCCCAGTGGATCACGTAGTCGTCGTGGAGATCTTGAGCGAACTCCTTCTCCGTCGAGTCCTTGCGCATGGCGCCGATCTGATCCGAAAGCCATTTAGCGCGGCGCAGGTTCAGTGGGCGCCATGCGAAAAGTAGACGCCGACGACGGATGCGAGGGCCGCGATTACTGCGACTCCCCATGGTGTGAGCCAATCCAATGTGATGTCCTTCCTCGCAGATTGACGAGTTAACACCACCGTTCGGACATGCGTGGCGGGCACGGCCAGCTCTATGTCGCGCTGGCACGGGCGGCGCGAGTTAGTGGGACGTCAGCGTTCGTAGGGGATCCCTAAACGTGCGTTGAACGCAAAGGGGCCCGTTTCGGGCAGCCCGCTGGCTGTTGAACGCGTTCGTCAGTCGGGGACTTGTGACGTCTTGGGAAACAGTGCGATGGTCAGAGCGATCCCGACACCGCCCCCGAGGAGTTGTGCGGCGATGAAGGGGAGCGCGGAGGTGGGGTTGATGCCGGCGAAGGTGTCGGTGAAGATGCGGCCGATGGTGACGGCGGGGTTGGCGAAGGATGTGGAGCTGGTGAACCAGTAGGCGGCGCCGATGTAGGAGCCGACGGCGGCTGCGATGACGGGGATGCTTCGGCCGGTGCGGGCAAGCCCGACGATGAGCAGGACGAGACCTGCAGTGGCGACGACCTCGCCGAAGAGTGTGGCAGGTGTGGCACGGTCAGTGGTCGCGAGTGTCGTGGGGGTGGCGAACATCGCGTTAGCGAGCACAGCTCCGGCGATGGCCCCGCTGACCTGCGCACCGACGTAAGCGGCCGTTGCACCGCCGGTGAGTCCTGTCCGGTCTCGGCGTCCGAAGGTGAAGTCGACGAGGGAGACGATGGGGTTGAAGTGCGCTTCTGAGATGGGTGCGAGGAGCAGGATGAGGACGCCGAGTCCGAGGGCCGTGGTGAGTGAGTTCTCGAGGAGCTGCAGGCCGCGGTCTGTGGAGAGGTTCTGTGCGGCGATTCCGGAGCCGACCACGATGGTCACGAGCAGACCTGTACCGAGGAACTCGGCGGTTGCGCGCCGCCAGAGTGGAGCGCCGGTGAGGGCGGGCGCGTCGACGGTCACGCGATGGGTCCGGTGGGGGCGAGCTCGGTGAGGAGGTCTTCGACGTGGCGGAGGATCTCGTCGCGAACGTGCCGGATGCCGTCGAGGTCGAGGTCTGCGGGGTCGTCGAGCTGCCAATCGAGGTAGCGCTTCCCGGGGTAGAAGGGGCAGGCGTCGCCGCAGCCCATGGTGACCACGGCGTCCGCGGCGCGGACGACGTCGTCGGTGAGGGGCTTGGGGAACTCTTCGCTGACGTCGATGCCGGCTTCGGCGAGGACATCGATCACTCCGGGCAGGATCCCGGCGCCGGGTTGCGATCCGGCGGAGCGGACGTGGACGCGGTCGCCGGCGAGGTGTCGGGTGATCGCGGCGGCCATCTGTGAGCGGCCGGAATTCTGCACGCAGACGTAGAGGATCTCGGGGACCGGTTTGGCGATCAGTCCGCGCGATTGGGCGAGCGCGGTGAGCCGGTCGCGGGAGAACTTTTCTGCCAGCGACGGGAGGTGTGTGGAGACGGTCGCGGTGCGGGCGAGGGCCGTGTACGACTCGAACACGACGCGCTCAACGGTCTCAGCGTTGACCATTCCGGTGAATTGGTGCGCGAGTCGCTCGGCGGCGCGATGCAGCACGTACTCCGGGGCGAGGAGGCCGTCCTGGCCGCGTCCGGCGTTCATGCCGCGTCTTCCGATGGTGTGAGCTCGGCAATGAGCGCCTCGACCCGACTCCGGATCTCGTCGCGGATGCGGCGCACCGTTTCCGGGCCCTGTCCGGCCGGGTCATCGAGCTGCCAGTCTTCGTAGCGCTTACCGGGGAAGATCGGGCACGCGTCGCCGCAGCCCATGGTGATCACGACGTCAGATTCTTTCACCGCGTCGACGGTGAGCAGCTTCGGGGTGTTGCCGGCGATGTCGATGCCCTCTTCGGCCATCGCGGCAACGGCGACCGGGTTGATCTGGTCTTTTGGTTCCGATCCCGCGGAGAGCACGTCAATCCGGTCGCCGGCGAGGTGTTGCAGGTAGCCGGCGGCCATCTGAGAACGTCCAGCGTTGTGCACGCAGACGAACAGGACGGAGGGGGTGGCGGTCATGAGCGGTCTCACTTTCTCGTTATCCAAAGCATAGACCATTATCTATGTATTGGTGATGCTAGACCGGTGAGGGCTAGGTGAACAGTTCGGCGAGGAGCTGTCGGACGCGATTGTCGATGTCGTCGCGGATGCGACGGACGGTCGCGAGGGGCTGATCGACGGGGTCTTCGAGATCCCAGTCGAGGTAACGGCGGCCCGGGTAGACCGGACACGCATCGCCGCAGCCCATCGTGATCACCACGTCGGCGGATTTGACGGCGTCGTCGGTGAGGGGCTTGGGGAACTCGGCTCCGACGGGGACGCCGATCTCGTCGAGTGCTGTGATGATCGTGGGGCGGACCTCTGGGGCGGGTGCGGATCCGGCGGTGCGGACGATGACGCGGTCGCCGGCGAGCTGGCGCAGGATGCCGGCGGCGAGTTGAGACCGGCCCGCGTTCTGCACGCACACGAACAGCACCGACGGCACATCGTCGACGTCCGCGGAGGAGCGAGCGATGTCCTCAAGGCGGGTTGAGGCGAAGGCTGCGGTACGGGAGGCGAGCAGCTGCGTCACGCCCTGCTTCTCGAGCAGATCGTGGCTGTCGGTGACGTAGCGGGCGATCGTCTCCCGGTTGAAGGTGCCGCGGTGGCGTTCGGTGAGATCGTCGATCACGCGGTCCCAGTTCGGCTCCACGGCTGCGGGGGGCACGGCGCCGACGATGGCGGTGACGCGTGCTTGCTGGTCGGGGTGGATCGAGTACCAGACGCGACGTCCGTCGCGTTCCCGGACGACCAGTCCCTCGTCGTGCAACGCGGACATGTGGTGGCTCACGGTGGGCTGGCGGAGCGCGAGGGCTTCGGCGAGCCTGCCCACCAGCATTCCGCGCTCGGGAGCGGCCTGAATCAGCTGCAAGATGCGTGCGCGCGTGGGATCAGCCGCCACACTCAATGCTGATACCGACGCGCCCGAATTCATAGATAGCAGTCTATGACAGCGGTTCGCGACGGGATCTGCTCACCGTACGCTCGAGGTCAGTCTGGGGTGGGAGGTGCGCCAGCATCCGTTTCCCTGCGGAGGTGATCCCGTAGCACTGACCGTCATGGGCGATCCATTCGAGGTTCGTCAGTCGCCACAGGATGTCGACCAGCATCCGCGGCAGTTGCTGCCGGTGTCGTGCGCTCATGTCAGGCCGTCGCGCCGTCCACTTCGTCACGATCTGTTCGCTCGTCAGGGGGCCAGCGTCGGTGAGGATGTCCAGCACGAGCGCGCGGGCGGCGGTCAGGTGCCGGCGGTCTGTCGTGCCGTCCATCAGGTCGGGTTGATGGCGCTGCGGCGCTCGACGAGGACCGTGTCACGCCACTGCCCGGCGTGCGGACCCAACTGCGAGCGGGCGATCCGTTCCCGCCGTCCCACGATGCGGAAGCCGGCGGACTCGTGCAGCCGGATGCTCACGGTGTTCTCCAGGAAGATGCTGGACTGGATGGTCCAGTACCCGGCATGGTCTGCGGCGGCGAGGAACGCGTCCAGCAGCAGCCGCCCGATGCCCTGCCCGTGGCGGGTGGGGTCGATGTAGACCGAGTGCTCGATCACACCCCGATAGACCTCTCTCGCCGATGTCGGTGACGCCGCAGCCCATCCGACGACCGCGCCAGTTTCGTCGGTCGCGACCAGGCGCGCGTCGGCCACCTTCCCCGCGTCGAAGCGTTCCCAGGAGGGCGTCGTCGTTTCAGAGGTCGCTTCACCGCCGGCGATCCCGGCCGCGAGGATCAGCTCGACCGCGGGCCAGTCCGCTCCGGTCATGGGTCGGATCTGGATCATGAGCAGCAGGACCCTCCCCCACCCAGGTCGGTGGAGCACACCCCGGTCGCGGGCAGCGTGAGCTGCACCGCCGTCGCGGAACGCATGTCGCCATCCAGCCAGGCCGCGACGGAGCGGACCTGCTCATACCCGGTGGCGAGCAGGAACGTCGGCGCGCGGCCGTAGGACTTCATCCCGACGAGGAAGAACCCGTGCTCGGGATGCCGCAGCTCCGCGAACCCATGCGGCTCGACGGTGCCGCAGGAGTGCAAATTCGGGTCGATCAGCGGCGCCAACCGGGCCGGCGCTTCGACGATCTCATCCAGCTGCAGCCGCACCTCCCGCAGCATCCCCAGGTCAGGACGGAAGCCGGTCGCGTTCACCACCACATCCGTGTCGTGCGTCGCCGATGCACCGCGCCGCGACCCGATCAGCCGGACCCCGTCGCCGCCGCGGCGGACCGTGGAGATCTCGAAGGAGTCGACCTTCTCGATCGCGCCTGCATCCACGAGTCGGTCCACTTGAGAGCCCAGTCGCGCCCGATTGGCCAGTTCGTCATCCGGCGAGGAGGACACCCGCACAGCAGACGCATTGCGGATCAACCATGACACCCGTGTACCGGGCTCGCTCTTCGCGAGCTCCGCCAATGCGATCAGCGCGTTCGCGGCCGAGTGCCCTGCGCCGACGACCGTTGTGTGACGACCCACGAAATGCGCCCGGTCCGCGCCGAGCACGTCGGGCAGCGCGTGGACCACGAGGTCGTCGACGTCGGATGCGCCGATCGGGTCAAGCCCGGACGATGACAGCGGATTCGGGGAAGTGTACGTGCCAGACGCATCAATCACGGCACGGCCCACCAGCTCGAGGACCTCACCAGAACCGGTGATCGCCCGCACGAGAAACGGTGTGGATTCGCGGTTCGCGGTGCGGCTGCGGTCCATGCCCTGCCGCGTCACCGCGACAACGCGGGTGTCATACCGGATCCGGGGACGAATCGCGGGCAGCTCTGCGAGCGGGGCGATGTACTCCTCAACGAGTTCCCGTCCGGTCGGCGCCCGCCCCTCATCGATTGGCCCCGCCCACCCCGAGGCCTCGAGCAGGCGACGCGATGCCGGGTCGATCAGGTGACGCCACGGGGAGAACAGCCGTGTATGCCCCCACAACCGAATTGACGCTGCAGCGCCCTTCCCCGCTTCGAGGATCTCGAAGTCGATGCCACGCTCGAGCAGATTCGCGCCCGCGGCGAGACCGATCGGGCCCGCGCCGATAATCAGCACCGGCAACGTCGTGAGCCGATCCGATACGGCCACACGGGGAGTCAGATCCAGCAGTGTCATCAGAACCTCCAGGAACATCGATGAACGTCGATGCCTAGTATGACCAGATCTATCGATACCTGTCAATATCGACTACTATCGATGTATGGTCACGACGCTCGAAGTCACCGCCTCCCCGGTCGCGTGCTGCGCTCCGCTGGTGGAAGAACCGATAACGCAGGCCGACGCCGAGCAGGTCGCCACGACACTGAAGGCCCTCGCCGACCCCGCCCGACTCCGGCTGCTGTCGATCGTCGCAGCCTCCCAAGATCAAGAAGCATGCGTCTGCGACCTCATCGAACCCGTCGGACTCTCACAGCCGACGGTGTCCCATCACTTGAGGGTCCTCACCGAAGCGGGATTCCTCTCGCGATCGAAACGCGGCACCTGGGCCTACTATCGGCTGCAGCCAGGAGCGCTCAGCGCAGTCACCGCACTCCTGGCAATCTGAGCGCACGGATACTGAGCCCGTCGCCGATCCTCCTGCGGGCACTGTCAGTACGCGCCCCCGCCGGCGGCGACCCAAGGCCATCGCCGGTAGGGGCTGCGGCCTGGGCTCAGAAGATGTGCGCGTCGCTCGCGGCACGGAACGCCGCCCGGCGACGCTGTAGTTCGCGGTAGACGGTGGCTCGAGAGACACTGAACAGCTCGGCGATCTCGGTTTGGGTGTACTCGCCGCGGTCCTGGACGTCGAACATCAGCTTTCGCTGCGTTGTCGACATCTTCGGCTGCTTACCCTTTAGGTGACCTTTCGCGCGGGCGACCGCCATCCCCTCCTTCGTGCGCATGCTGATTAGGTCGCGTTCGAACTCGGCAACCATCGCGAGCACATTGAACAGCAACCGCCCCACTGGGTCGGTGGGGTCGTACCTGCTGCCGCCAAGACTGACCGCGACGCCTTTCGTCGTCAGCTCGTCGGCGATGTCGCGCGCATCCTTCACGGACCTGGCGAGCCGGTCGAGCTTTGTGACTACGAGGGTGTCGCCTTCTCGGACTGCGGCGAGCGCTTCGCGGAGCCCTGGCCTGGCGCGGTTGGTGCCGGTCAGCCCGTGATCGACATAGATGTTCGAATCGAGAACCCCGAGCCGCAATAGCCCGTCCCGCTGCGAAGTGAGGTCCTGATCAGCGGTCGAGACTCTGGCATAGCCAATCTGTATTCCATTCATACCACCGAGCTTGATCCCGGAGGTCGGCGGCAGACCCCGGTCGGATCCGTATCCGGGCGATGCGCAGTCAGGGGGGTGTTGCGGGCGTGGCGTGATCGTGCGGGCGAGGGGAGGCGCCGTTCATTCGCGCAGCGACGACGATCTACGTGGCGTCTCCCGCGCCGCCACCACGTAGCGGGCGACCCGGGAGGCGTGGTCGCTTCCTCGGGCCCTCTACGTGAGAGGCAGATTGGTGAGGCAGGTGGGGTCATCCGCGCCAGTGGAGATGGGGGTGGTGATCGAGCCGTTCTCGTGCGTGATGGTGAGTGTGGCGTCGATGTCGCGGGGAAGCCACAGTCCGACGAAGCCGTTGCTGTTCGTCGTGCGTTCTTCGTCGAGCAGCACCTCGCCATCGTCGCCGACGACCGTGAGGTGGAGGGGCTCGTCGCCGAGCTCTCCGACGCAGGTGGTCAGACTGTGGAAGTAGCAGTCGTGCGTGGTGTTCCGGTACGGCGCGACGGAGAGGTAGAACTCGTCCTCGAGTGGGACGGAGGTCTCGGGCCCACCGTCGATGGTGAACAGCACGGCGTTCGGGCGCACGGATGCGATCAGGTCGTCGCGTCGGTCGTCGACCGGTGTCGCTTCGAGCTCGTCGATGACCTGGTGGATGGTCTGGTCGGGGAAACCGGCGGCGGCGAGTGGATCGGTGGTCGTACTGTCGGGGGTGGCGGCTGCGCAGCCGGTGACGAGGAGCAGGGTGGTCGCGAGGATCACGCCGAGGTTGGTTTTCGATGCGCGAGGCATGGCAGGGTTCACTTTCGTCGAAGGTTGTGTGGGCGCCCGGGGACGGGCGATGCGGTTGCCGGCGAACAGTCCCGGCGGGCCGCACTCACGTTCGACTGACTGAAAGCTCCCAGAGCGTGAGGGAGCGCGGCGCAGCTGGTCCTTCGGCGGGCGACGGCTGTCGTGCGCCGGGAGACAGCGCGCGGAACCAGGCTCGTGTCGGCACCGCGCCCGCATGCACGGTGGGTGGCTGCAACGTCATCCCGCAGTGCACGCCCATCGCGGCGTGCGGGCTGCCGTTTCCATCCGGGCACACCGCGCACCCCGCGCAGTCCGAGAGATCCGGGGAGTGGGTGCTCTCGCTCTGCGTCGACATCGCGGGCGCGGCATCCGCGGCCGTCGCGGGAGAGACGTGCAGGGCGAGGAGAGCAACGAGGACCAGCCCGATGACCGCGCACATGCTGCGCCACCGCGCGTAGCGGCGAGAGCTGGTGATCGCGGACGAGGTCATGACTCCCTCAGGATGTCACGACGATCGCGTGCCCCCACCCAGCCTTCTGACAGGAAAAACCAGCTGGCGGCGGGGTGGGGGTGAATACCCCGGTGGGGTACTCTGCGAACCAAGGAGATCTGTGGCCCTGGACACGACGCGAACTCGTCTGCATCCGCCGATGCTGTGGCGGTGGATGCTGTCGGTGTTGCTCGCGGCGCTGGTGATGGTGGGGCTGCTGGGCATGCACACGCTCATGACCGGGCACCCCGAAGCGCCGATGACGGCCGTTTCGAGCATCGGCGCCGAACACGGCCACGGCCCCTCGTCGGACACCGGAGTCGTCGCCGAGACCACCTGTGCGGACTGCGCGCCCGGTGCGACGCATGACGCGTTGATGGCGGCGTGCGTGCTCGGTCTGCTGGCGGTGGCGCTGTGGGCGGCGCGCTCCGGCCCCGGGGTCATCCGCGGCCGAAGCCGCGGGCCGAGCCCGCCGGCGCGTGTGGTCGGGGTGCTGTTGTCGGTACTGCCCCGTCCGCCGTCGCTGCTGCACCTGTCCATCAGTCGAACGTGAACCGACCGTCCCGGCCCTCGTGGCCGGGGCTGAGTCATGCCCGCACGCGGGCGAAGTTCACCGATCGATGGAGAAGGACCAATGGTTGTGAAGAAGTTCCGATGGACGGTATTGACCGTCGTGCCGCTCGCGGTGGCGGTGTCGCTGGCAGGGTGCGCCTATGTCGGCGGCGGATCGATGCCGGGGATGGGCCAGGGCGGGATGATGTCGCCCACGTCGCCGTCTGCCCAGGTCAACGCGGCGGACGAGATGTTCGTGATCATGATGATCCCCCACCACGAGCAGGCGGTGGAGATGAGCGACACGATCCTCGGCAAGGACGGCATCGACGATCAGGTGCAGGCCCTGGCGCAGCAGATCAAGGACGCGCAGGCCCCCGAGATCGAGCTCATGCAGTCCTGGCTCACCAATTGGGGAATGAGCTCCAGCGGCGACATGAGCGGGATGGGGCACGGTGACGGAATGATGTCCGATGGCGACATGGCGGCACTGGAAGCCGCCGACGGCGCGGAGGCGGCGCGGTTGTTCCTGGAGCAGATGATCGTGCACCACGAGGGCGCGATCGAGATGGCGCAGACCGAACTCGACCAGGGAGCAAACGAGGAGGTGATCGCGCTCGCGCAAGCGATCCTGGACACGCAGACTACCGAGATCGCCACGATGGAGAACCTGCTCACCCAGAACTGAGGAGGCATTCCGAGGGTCTCGCCCTGTCGAACGCGAGACCCCTCGGAATACCCGAGGGGGGTATCCCGGTTGATGGATGACATGTCGGCAATCCGAGGAAGGGCACCCCGCCTGACGCCGGAATCATCCGACCACAGACCAGCGAGGAGGCTCGTCATGACCGATCCGCACGCACACCACCACGACCCATCACGGGGAACACGCGAGGCGCCGGTCGGCTCTCACGCCGCTGAGCACGGTGGCCACCACGTGAACGGCATGGACCACCCGGCCGGGCACGACCCTCACGGCGAGCATGATCACCCCGGTGGGCATGCCGGGCACGGGGCCGATCATGTGGCACGGTTCCGGCAGTTGTTCTGGATCAACCTGATCCTCGCGGTGCCGGTGGTCGCGTTCTCGAGCATGTTCGCCATGCTCTTCGGGTACTCGCTGCCCGACGCCCCCGGCATCAACCTGATCGCTCCGCTGGTCGGTACGGTCATGTACTTCTGGGGCGGCTGGCCGTTCCTGTCCGGCGCGGTCAGCGAACTGCGCGCACGCACACCCGGGATGATGCTGCTCGTCGGCGCGGCGATCACCGTCGCGTTTCTCGCATCCTGGGGCGCCAGTCTGGGCCTGCTGCACCATGAACTCGAGTTCTGGTGGGAGCTCGCGCTGCTGATCGTGATCATGCTCCTCGGCCACTGGATCGAGATGCGCTCCCTCGCCCAGACCACATCAGCCCTGGATTCACTCGCCGCGCTTCTGCCTGACGAGGCCGAGCGCGTCGACGGCGACCAGATCGTGACGGTTTCCCCCGCAGACCTCCGTGTCGGCGATGTGGTCGTGGTCCGTCCCGGCGGCAGCGTCCCCGCCGACGGCCGGATCGTCGACGGGCGGGCGGACATGGACGAGTCCATGGTCACCGGCGAATCACGCCCCGTCTCCCGCAGCACCGGCGACACCGTCACCGCGGGGACCGTCGCGACCGACTCCGGCCTGCGCGTCCAGGTCACCGCGACCGAAGACCAGACCACCCTCGCCGGCATCCAACGACTCGTCACCGACGCGCAGAACTCCACCTCCCGCGCCCAGCGCATCGCCGACCGCGCCGCCGGCTGGCTGTTCTGGTTCGCCCTCGGCGCCGCCGCGGTCACCGCCGTCGTCTGGACCCTCGTGGGCAGCCCGGACGACGCCGTCATCCGCACCATCACCGTCCTCGTCATCGCCTGCCCGCACGCGCTCGGACTGGCGATCCCGCTCGTGGTGTCCATCGCGACCGAACGCGCCGCCCGCGGCGGGGTGCTGATCAAAGACCGTGTCGCGCTCGAACAGATGCGCACCATCGACGCCGTCCTGTTCGACAAGACCGGAACCCTCACCAAGGGTGAACCCGTCGTCACCGCCATCGCCCCCACCGGCGGTCGCGACGCCGACACGGTGCTCGCGATCGCCGCCGCGGCAGAAGCCGACAGCGAGCACCCACTCGCCAAAGCCATCGTCCGTGCCGCGCAACACCGTGGCCTCCAGATCGAGAACGTCACCGGATTCACCTCCTCCCCGGCGGTCGGCGTGACCGCCACCCTGGACGGTCACGAGATCCGTGTCGGCGGTCCCCGCCTGCTCGAGGAGCTCGGCGCAGCGGAAGTCGATGAAGCGGCATCTTGGCGCGCAGACGGCGCAATCATCCTGCACGTCGTCCAAGACGGCGCCGTGATCGGCGGACTCGAACTCGCCGACGAAATCCGTCCGGAATCCCGCGAGGCCGTCGACGCGCTCCACAAGCTCGGCGTCGAGGTCGTAATGATCACGGGCGACGCCGAGGCCGTTGCCCACGCGGTCAGCACCGAGCTGGGCATCGACCGCGTCTTCGCCGGGGTGCGCCCGGAAGACAAGGCCGCCAAGATCGGTGAGCTCCAGGCCGAGGGGAAGAAAGTCGCCATGATCGGCGACGGCGTCAACGACGCCCCCGCCCTCGCAACCGCCGACGTCGGCATCGCGATCGGTGCCGGCACGGACGTCGCGATCGCCTCAGCCGGCGTGATCCTCGCCAGCTCCGACCCGCGCTCCGTGCTGTCCGTGATCGAACTGTCCCGCGCCAGCTACCGCAAGATGAAGCAGAACCTCTGGTGGGCCGCAGGCTACAACCTGATCTCTGTACCGCTCGCCGCCGGCATCCTCGCCCCCATCGGATTCGTGCTGCCGATGGCAGTCGGCGCGATCCTTATGTCCCTGTCCACCCTCGTCGTCGCCCTCAACGCCCAATTCCTGCGCCGGCTGGACCTCGACCCCGAGGTAAGCACGCGCGCGATCCTAACGAGATAGCTCAGAAGCGCACCCGGTACGCGGGATCCCTCCGCGGGCCATGCGCGTAAGCGGGGTTTCCCGGCGGAGATCCTGCTTTTCAAGGGTCTTGATGGGGCGTTCGGTACCGGTGCGTCGGGCTTCCGCGGGCGAGCGCGCCGATCTCAGACGAGGCGGTGCCGGCGACACGGTGGGATCGTGCCGCCGGCGGTAGCGCTCAGGAGACCGAGATGCTCCAGGTGACACCGAAGCGGTCGGTGAGCATGCCAAAGCCGGCGCTCCAGGCGGATGCGGCGAGCGGCTCGACGATCTCGGCGTCAACCACGAGGCCGTTCCAGTAGCCCTGCAGTTCTTCGAGGCCGTCGGAGCTGATCGAGACGAACAGCGCCTGCTCCGTCACCGTGGTGTGGTTCTCGCGCCGGGTGGCACCACCGCCCATAAGGCCTCCTTCGCTGGAACCCGGGACGTCGTAACCCATGATGCGGAAGCCGTTCGCGGCCGCGACGAGGCCGAAGACGACATTGTCGGCACCGGGCAGTTCGGCCGGCATGCCGAACTCGGCGTACGTGTTGACGACGAGGTGGCCGCCGAAGATCGACTGATAGAACTCAAGAGCCGCCCGGGCGTCCCCGCGGAAGTTCAGGTGAGTGGTGGTCTGGATGGTCATGAATACTCCTGTCGTCGGTGCGTGCCCGTCTGGCGCCCGCAACATCGACGATGCATCATGAGTAGGTCTGTTACAGTCCTAGACTTTGGCTAGTCTTCGAGCATGTCCACGACCACTCGCCTGCTGAATCTGCTGTCGCTGCTGCAGACCCAGCGTGACTGGCCGGGCTCGTTGCTTGCCGAGCGGTTGGAGATCAGCAACCGCACCGTGCGGCGCGACATCGAGCGCCTCCGCGAGATGGGCTACCGGATCGAGGCCACCATGGGCCCTGATGGTGGGTACCGGCTCGCCGCGGGCGCCGAACTGCCCCCGCTGCTGTTCGATGACGCTCAGGTCATCGCGGTCGCCATCGCGTTGCAGACCGCGAGCGTTGTCGGCGCCGACCTCGACGAACCAGCGGCTCGGGCACTGTCGACTATCCGGCAGGTCATGCCGTCGCGACTGCGGCATCGGCTCGATGCGCTCGCGATCGTCGCCGTCGCGCAACGGCCGGGCGGCCCCGCGCCGACCGCGGTGCCCCTCGAGCTGCTCGTCGAGCTCGCAAGAGCGATCCGCGACCGAGTCCTGCTGCGCTTCGACTATGCGCCACGCCAACAACCTGCCCCCGACGGTTTCGGTCCGCCGCGTCGCGTCGAGCCGCATCACCTCGTCAACGCGCAGGGACACTGGTACCTCCTCGCCTGGGACATCGAGCGAGACGACTGGCGACTGTTCAGCGTCGAACGAATCACCCCACGCACACCCACCGGGCCACACTTCCCGCAACGAGACGTTCCCGGCGGTGATGTCGAAGAGTTCGTCTCGGCCCGATTCAAAGGCTCCCAAACAAACAAGTGGGCGTGCCAGGGTTCCGTGATCCTTGATCTCCCCATCGAGGCTGCCCTGCCATTCATCGGCGATGGGACCGCGCGCGAGGCTGGGCCGAGCCGAACAATCCTGGAATCCGGGTCCTGGTCCTGGGGTTCCCTCGCCGCCTTCTTCGGCCGGTTCGAAGTGCCGATGGAAGTCATCGGCCCACCCGAACTACGAGACGCTTTCGCCACGCTTGCTCACCGCTACCGAGCGACCGCCACGACGTGACATCGGGATCCCTTTGCGGGCGGTGCGCGTAAGGGGACGGTAGCGGGCTGGCGCGAACACCGATCAGCTGATCACCCACCCCGCGGGGAATCTGCCTCGCCGAGCAGAATCGCTGTTACTTATGGAGCGACAACCTGCAGTCCGGCCCGCCGGGCTCCGTTGAGCTCGCGGATCGACTCAACCATCAGTCGAGTCCGATCGGCACGGAATAGGTCATTCGAGAACTCGACCGCTCGACCTTCGGCGTCCCGTGTCCACCTTGCAACTGAGATCAGAGGGCTTCCGACGGGGATCTCAAGCACACGTGCGGCGTCCTGACTCGCGGGGACGACCTCGATTCGCTCGGACGTTGTCTCCGGGCGTGTGCCGTAGGAGCGCTCCAAGACGTCATACAGAGAGCCGGCGAGGGGTTGCTCGAGGAGATTCGGGAAGAGGATCACCGGGAAGTAAGCCTTCTCCCAGCTAAGGGTTACGCCATCTGCGAGACGGATCCGCTCGACAAGTGATGCCGCCTGGTCGGAAAGCTCAGGCAGGAACTCGGACGCCTGCTCCGGAATGGGCACGAGGCCTGTACTGAGGATCCGGGTCCCAATCTGGAAGCCCTGCTGTCTGAGAAGCGCAGGAACACTGATGGCGACGCCGGGCCGGCGCTCCATCTTGCGTGCCTCCGGGGTGGGTGCTCCGTCGAGGAAGGTGCCGCCCGTGCGACCTCGGACGCGAGTGATCCGCCCCTCGTCGACCAGTCGTCCGAGAGCGGCCCGCAGGGTCGATCGGCTCGTTCCGAGCTGCTCGGCGAACTCCCTCTCAGGGGGAAGCCGTACCCCACCTTCCTGGTCTGCACTGTACGCGCCGATCGCCGCGTAGACCTCATCGACCGTCCTCGGTCCGCTCATGGGGCTCCAATCTCCGCTCGCAACTCTATACCTTAGATACCTTTTATGGTCACACAAATGAAACATTTGGCATGGAAGGGCGAAACATACCTTTCCTAGGGTTTAGACCATTCAACGGGAGAAATGGTCTACAACGTGTCGAGCAACCTAATGGGATATGAGAACAAGCAGGACGTCCTGGCGGCGAGCAAGCGTGCGTGGAACCCGGACAAGACTGAGTTCTGGGAGAAGATCGGCGTCCCGATGGTCATCGGGGAGCGCAGCGGCTACATCCTCGAGGACCTCGATGGCTCGCGGTTCATCGACGTCCATCTCAACGGCGGTACCTACAACCTCGGGCACCGGCACCCCGAACTGGTGCAAGTGCTGAGCGAAGCACTCATGTCGACCGACATCGGAAACCACCACTTCGCGTCGCCCGCACGCGCGGCGCTGGCCGAGCGCCTGCTCGACACGGTCGAGGGCGGCTCGAAGGTCGCGTTCACGACGAGCGGGTCCGAGGCGATCGACCTCGCGATCAAATCGGCTCGCTACGCGACCGGTCGCGAAGTGATCGTCTCGGTCGAGAACGCCTATCACGGGCACACGGGACTCGCCTTGAACACCGGCGCCGATCGGTTCGCGCGACTGTTCCACTCCGCCTACCCCCACGCGTTCCGCAAGGTCCCCTTCAACGACATCGAGGCGATGCGCACCGTGCTGGAGTCCGGCGACGTCGCGGCCGTTCTCATGGAGACGATCCCCGCCACGTACGGATTCCCGATGCCCGACGCCGGCTACCTCCCGGCGGTAAGAGCACTCGCCGAGCAGGCCGGCGCGCTCTACATCGCCGACGAGGTGCAAACAGGCCTCATGCGCACAGGCACGCTGTGGGCGATCGAGCAGTACGGCGTGACACCTGACATCCTCGTGACGTCGAAGGGACTCGGCGGCGGAGTCTTCCCCATCGCCGCGACCGTCCTCGACGAACGGTCCGCCGGCTGGCTCAGCGAGGACGGCTTCGCACACATGTCGACATTCGGCGGCTCGGAGCTCGGATGCATCGTCGCGCTCAAGGTGCTCGAGCTGACGACGGATGCGCGCACCATCGAGAACGTCCGCGCGCGGACCGCGCAGTTCGCGATGGGGCTCGA
Organism: Actinomycetes bacterium; assembly: GCA_023451265.1. Taxonomy (GTDB): domain Bacteria; phylum Actinomycetota; class Actinomycetes; order Actinomycetales; family Microbacteriaceae; genus Microbacterium. The sequence continues at coordinate 33,709 of JAEYAG010000223.1, forward strand.
GGAGATCCGGGTCGCGCACCCGGAATGGTTCGTGGAGATCCGCCAGTCAGGCCTCGTCATGGGGTTGCGGTTCGCGGCGCCCGAGGGGGCGAAGGACGTCATGGTCGCGCTGCACCAGCGCGGCGTCTGGGCGATCTTCAGCACGCTCGACCCCCGCGTCCTGCAGTTCAAGCCCGGGCTCCTCGTCTCCGAGGCCGAGGTCGAGCAGATCCTCGACGCGCTCGCAGCGGCCGTCGCCGCTACGGCACCCGCGGGGCACGCATCATGACCGTCGAATGGCACGAGCGTGCATCGGAAGCGCTGCGAAACTACGGGCTCGATGACGCGCGGACGCGGATGCTGACACTCTCTGAGAACGCCACGTATCTCGTGGAGTCCGCGCCGCCTGCCGTCCTCCGGCTCAACAGGCCGGGATTCCGCACGCGTCGGCAGATCGAAGCCGAGGTCGAGTGGGTCGAGGCGCTGCGCGCGGCGGGCGTGGTGCGCACGCCCCGGACCATCCCCGACCTTACGGGTGAGCTCGTCACACGCCTGCCCGGCGGTGACGAGGCATCCGGGTGCGCCCTGCTCATGGAGCACGCGCCGGGTCGTGCCGCGGACGAGGCCGATGTCGACATGTTCGCCACTCTCGGTGCGCTCTCGGCCGCGATGCACGAGCACGGCATCGCGCACCGCGGCGGATCGGCGTCCGATCGACCGACGTTCGAGTTAGAGGACCTCCTCGGCGGGCGAAGCCCTTACGGTCACTGGAGCGCACATCCCGGACTCGACGTCGCGAGCACGGCGGTGCTCCGCCGCGTCGAGGACGCGGCGGCTCGCGCCGCCGGAGCCAACCTCGTAGTGGGCCTCATCCACGGCGACATGCGCGCCGCCAACCTGCTCGTGGACGACAGAGGCGAGGTCACCGTGATCGACTTCGACGACTGCGGCCGCGGGTGGCACATGTACGAACTCGCGTGCGCGCTCTCCTTCATCGAGGCGGACGACGCCACCCCCAAGCGCGTCGAGCTGTGGCTGCGTGCCTATCTGCGCGCGCGCCCCCAGGCAACGGACGACGCGCGGGCGGTGCCCGACCTCGTCCTGCTGCGCCGGCTTCTGCTGGTCGCATGGCTGGCCACGCGACACCACACCACCGAGGCGGAGGCACTCGCCGCGCGCTTCATCCCCGAGACGGTCGCGCTCGGCGAGGCATACCTCGCAGGTCGCTACCTCGACGGCATCCCAACGCTCCTCAAGGAGGTCCCTGCATGAAAATCACGATCATCGGCGCCGCTGGCACTCAGGCGCTCGGCATCATCGACGACCTCGCTCGCTACGAGCCCGACGTCAAGCTCCTCCTCCTCGACGTCAGCGAGACCGCGCTCAACACGCGCCGCGCCCTGTTTCCCGCGATGCAGATCGAGACGGCGGTGGTCGACCTCGCCGACGAGGCAGCCGTCGCCTCCGCGGTCTCCACGTCGGATGTCATCATCATGGCCGGCCCCACCGGCCTGTGCATCGCGGCGACCCGCGCAGCGCTGCGTGCGGGTGTGCACTACGTCGACCTCGGCACCTTCCCCGAGGAGACCGAGGAGCAACTCGCACTCCACAAGGACTTCCAGCGCGCAGATCGCATCGCCGTCCTCGGCGTCGGCAGCGCTCCCGGCATCACAAGCGTGATGGCCCGCGCGTGCGTCGACCGCCTCGACACCGTCAGCGACATCGACGTCTCGATCGCCATGCGCGACCTGACCGACCGCAACGGCCGGATCCGCTGGCCGTTCACCGCCGACGCCATCCTCGACGAGCACACCGAGCCGGCGAGAGCGTTCCTCGGGGGACGCCTCGTCGATCTTCCCCCGCGGACGGGTCGGGTCGAGACCTACCCCGCGCCAATCGGGAACGTCACGGTGATGGCGACCAACCATCCCGAACCGACGACCTTCGCCCGCAGCTTCGCCGACAAGGGCGTCCAGAACGTCGTCTTCAGGATCGGACTCCCCGACGACGTCGACCACGCCGTGACGATGCTCAACGCAATGGGACTCGCCGCCCGACGCGACCTCACCCTCCGCGGCGGCGACGTCGTGGACCTGAGGAAGGTCGTCCTCGCCGCGCTGATGAGCACAGACCAGAGCCTTGCGGAGCAGGAGGAGCAGTGGAGCGCCACCCGCGTCGTCGCCCGCGGCAACCGCGGGGGCAGCGAGGTCGAGATCACGGCGGAGATGATCGTGGCCCCACAGCCGGAGGTCAACCTCCCGGCGGGACTCATGAAGACGGCGATCCCGCCCGCGATCGTGGCGGTCATGATCGCGCGCGGCGAGGTCACCGAGCGGGGCGTCCTCGTGCCGGAGACCTGCATCGACCCGGACCCCTTCTTCCGTCGCCTCGCCACGCGACGCATGGAGGTCCGCCTAACGGAGGCGCAGATCCTGGGAGGAGTCCGATGACGTCGATCGTCTACCCCGACGCAGACCAGGGCGTCATCGCCAGCCTGCGCCGGACGGGGCAGTGGGAGCGACTCGCGAACCTCGGCACCCTCCGCAGCTACCCCGGTGATCCGACGGACGACGACGAGTTCCTCGAGCGGGTCGGAGACGCGGACGTCGTGCTGCTCGGCTCGAACCTGCCCGATCGCGTGTTGACCGACGCGCCCCACCTCGCGCTGGTCTCGTTCACCGGGTACGGCGCCGCGAACTTCGTCAACCTGCCGCTGGCGTCTCAGCGCGGGATCGCCGTCGCCAACACGCCGGGCTATGGCGCGGCGTCCGTGGCCGAGCATGCGCTCGCACTCGCGCTGGCCGTAGCCCACCGGATCCCCGTCTCAGATGCAGGTGCGCGTCACGCCAACTGGACGCAGCCCGCCTCCCTGCAGCTCGCCGGGAAGACCGCCGGGGTGATCGGCTACGGCGCGATCGGCAGACGCGCTGCCGAGCTTTTCAGCGGGATCGGGATGAACGTGCTCGTGTGGGCGAGGCGACACCCCGACCACGCGCCCCGCGGTGTCGAGTTCGTCGCCCTCGACGAACTCCTCGTGCGATCGGACATCGTCAGCATCCACCTCGCCCTCACGCCGGAGACGGCCGGGTTCATCACTGCCGCTCACCTCGCCGCCCTCCGCCACGACGCGATCATCGTCAACACGGCGCGCGCAGAGCTGATCGAGCCGGGCGCTCTCGAAGCAGCGCTTTCGGAGCATCGCATCCGCGCCGGGCTGGATGTCTTCACTCGCGAGCCGATCGCCCCCGACAGTGCGATCGCAACACTCCCCGGGACCGTACTCACTCCGCACCAGGGCTACAACACCCCCGAGGCGCTGGATTCGCTCCTGACCATCGCCGTCGACAACATCGACCGATTCCTCTCCGACCGCCCCTATCACTCAGCCCACTCCGCATGAAAGGCACTCAGATGCGCCCCTACGAGACCTCAGCACACCCGTTCGCCGCCTTCGACCCCGCGGGCGATCGCGACGCCCAGCTCGCGAAGCTCTTCGACACCGCAGCGATCTGGCGCCTCAAGACCACCTTCGTCAGCTCCTGCGACCCCTACGACGAGAAGCTGTTCGCCTCGCTGTTCACGGAGGACGGCATTTACACCAGCGACGAGTACGGCACGTACAACGGCCGGGAGGAGATCGAGGCCTTCATCGCGAAGACGAAGCTCGAGCTCGTGTGGACACACCACATCCTCACGAACGGCGACGTAGAGGTGGACTCCGAAGCGGGCACCGCGACCGGTCGCTGGTACCTCCACGCGCTCGAGAACGTCAAGCTCGAAGACGGCTCGATCGAAGGCTGGGAAGTCTTCGCGGAATACAACGACGTCTACAAGAAGATCGACGGACGCTGGTGGATCGCGCAGGTCGCGCCGATCGGCCACTCCGCGAAGCGGGTCAACGACGGATGGCTGAGCGATGACCACTGAGACGGTCGAGCCGCTCGTCCGGATCAGCGGACTCAAGAAGGCATACGGCGATCACGAGGTGCTCGCGGGCATCGACCTCGACGTCCAGCGCCGCGAGGTCATCGCGCTCATCGGCCCCAGCGGCGCGGGCAAGAGCACGCTGCTGCGATGCGTCAATCTGCTCGAGACGCCGACGGCCGGCTCGCTCTCGCTCGGCGGGAAGGCCTACGCGAGCGACGAGACGGGTCGGATGCGTCTGCCCGCCCCGCGGGAGCTCGCCGCGCTGCGCAAGCGCGTTGGCATGGTCTTCCAGCAGTTCAATCTTTTCGCGAACCTGAGTGTGCTTCAGAACGTCGTGCTCCCGCAGGTCCGCTCGATCGGCCGTCTGCAGGAAGAGGCTGAGCATCGGGCGATGCAGCTCCTGACCCGCGTGGGACTCGCAGACAAGGCGAAGGCGAATCCGGCACAGCTGTCGGGGGGGCAGCAGCAGCGGGTGGCCATCGCGCGAGCGCTCGCCCTGGATCCCGAGGTCATGCTCTTCGACGAGCCTACGTCAGCCATCGACCCGGAGCTCCGGGTCGAAGTTCTCGCCGTCATGCGAGAGCTGGCAGAGGAGGGGATGACGATGGTCGTCTGCACCCACGAGATGGGCTTCGCCGAGCGGGTGTCCGACCGAGTGGTGTTCCTCGCGGGCGGCACGCTCGTCGAGCAGGGCGCACCGCACCAGGTTCTTCGGGACCCGCAGGAGGAGCGCACCCAGAGGTTCCTCCGCGCCGTCTTGGAGGGGTGACCATGCCCGACCTGCTCGAAATGCTGTCGCTCATCGCGCGCGGAATCGGGGCGACCGTGGGCATCACCGCGACAGCCCTCGTTGTTGGGGGCCTCCTCGGGATCCCGCTGGCCGTGGCCCGGCAGTCGTCGAACCGCATCCTCAACGCCCTCGCGACCGGATGGGTCCAGATCGTTCGCGGCGTGCCTCCCCTGGTGTGGCTGCTCATCGTCTTCATGGGCGTCGGGCAGCTCGTGCGCGGGATGTCCGCCTTCACCGCGGGGATCTTGGTCTTCTCAGCTGTGGCCAGCGCCTTCTTCTGCGAGATCTACGTGGGCGGACTGCGCGGCGTCCCCAAGGGCCAGCTCGAGGCCATCGCCGCCACGGCGCTCCCCGCCGGCTACGGGTTCCGCGCGATCGTTCTGCCGCAGGCGCTGCGGATCAGCGTGCCCGCAATGGCGAGCTACGCGATCGGAATGCTCAAGGACTCGGCACTCGTCTCCGTCATCGGCGTTCAGGACATCACCTTCGAAGCCGCGCGACTGCAGGCGCAGACGGGCGACGGTCTCTGGCCCTTCTTGACCGCCGGTCTCCTCTATCTCGTCCTCAGCCTGCCGTTGGCCCTTCTCGGTCGGATGGTTGCGGCGCGGCTCCACTCCTCCACAGCGAAGGCGGCATGACATGATCCTCGATTGGCTGATTCAGCTGCTGCCGGGACTCCTCATCAGCATCCAGGTGACCCTCGTCTCGCTCGCGCTCGGCATGCCCGTCGGCGCTCTCGTCGGCGTGGTCGTCGAGTACGGTCCTCGGTGGCTGTCGTGGACGCTGACCGTCCTGGTCGAGGTCGGACGCGGACTTCCGGCGCTCGTCGTGCTCTACCTCGTCTATTTCGGGCTTCCCGATGTCGGAATTCTGCTCGATTCCTTCTGGTCCGTCGTCGTCGCCTTCGCCTACACGACCGCCGCGTACACAAGCGAGATCTTCCGGGGAGCGCTCCGCGGGGTCGCTCGTGGCCAGTTCGAGGCGACCGCCGCGCTCGGGCTGCCGACGTGGGACCGCTACACCCTCGTGATCCTTCCCCAGGCAGCCAGGCTGGCCGGTCCCGCCCTGCTGGGCTTCGCAATCCTGGTCTTCCAGGGTTCATCCGTCGCCTACGCCGTCGCGCTCCCCGAGTTGCTGAGTCGCGCGTACAACATCGGCACCATCACCTTCCAGTATCTCGGCGTCCTCCTTCTCGCGGGGGCCGTGTACGCCGTCATCACGATCGGCGCCGGTGCTCTCGTAAGCCGATTCGCGCGCCGTGTCGGCATGACGCGTGGAGTGCGCATCCGTCGGCTCGTCGGCAACCCCTGAACGTTCCACCTTCACCTGAAGAAGCTCCACCCGAAGAAGCCCCATCATCCGCATCTGAAAGGCACACCATGGCATCTCCTATTCGCATCGCGGCAACCACAGCCGCTCTCGGCCTCACTGTCGCCGCGCTTGCCGGCTGCAGCCCCGCAAGTGAGGCAAGCACTGTCCCGGACGACTGCACCCCGGCGCACGAGATCTCGACCGTGTCGGAAGGGGTGCTCACTGTTCAGATCGTTCCGTCGCTTCCGTATATCGACGTCGACGAGAACGGCGAGCTCACTGGAATCGACGGCGACATCGTGACGGCGATCGCTGCACTCGAGTGCCTCGACATCCAAGTCAACTCCGTGTCGGCGGCTGTGGCGATCAGTGGCATCACCGGCGGGCAGGCGGACATGGCTGCGGGCGGCTGGTACTCCACCCCCGAGCGGGGCGAGGAGGTCGGACAGACCGATGCGATGTACTACGACTTCATCGGCGTCGTCTCGCCCGGGGGCGAGGTCTCGTCCGTCGACCAGCTGATCGGCCTGCAGGTCGGAGTTATCGAGGGCTCCCTCTTCGTCGAGGAACTTCAGGCTCTGATCGGTGCCGACAACGTGAAGCAGTACCAGTCCACGGCAGCCGTCATCGATGACATCGGAAACGGGCGCATCGACGCCGGCCTCACCGGGTCCGGTGAGGGTGGCTATATCGTGTCGCAGCGAGCCGACTCGGACCTCGCACTCGCCGCGCTCGAGCCGGATGACCGGTTCTCCCCGTCACAGTCCGCCGGAAACGTCAACATTCCCCACACCAAGGAGAACACCGAGCTCACGGCGGCACTGAACGCGGACATCGCCACCCTCCGCGAGGACGGGACGGTTCAGTCGATCCTCGAGGAGTGGGGACTCACCAGCCCGGAGAACTTCGACCAGTGAGGATCAACGGTCACCAGCCCGCGTCGCTGGTCTCGATGATCGCCGCGTCCTACGACGTGGTGGTCATCGGGGCCGGCGTCGCCGGACTCAGCGCCGCCCGCGCGCTCAACGGGCACCGCGTTCTTGTGCTCGAGGCCGGCGTCGAAGTCGGCGGCCGGACCCGCGTCGATGTGATCGCCGGTGAGAATGCATCAATGGGCGCTGGTGTCGTCTACCGCGGCACGCCGACCGACGCGACCGTTGCCGAGTTGGGTATCGATACCTTTCCCGTCGCTCCCGACACCTACTCGATCCACTGGCGAGGGGTGACGGTCGTCGCGCGGACGCTCGGCGAACTGGTCGCCGGGCTGCCGCTCGATCGCGCCGATCGTGCCGACCTGCTGTCCGCACTGCGGAAGATCTCCCTCGAGTACGACGACTACAGCGGGCATGGGCTGAAGGGCGAGGCCGACGAACTCGCGGACGTCAGCTTCTCCGAGTACATCGGCCAGTTCCGTCCCCTCGTGGCTGAGATCCTCGACGACCTCGTGTTCGCGCACGCGATGGTGAGAGCCCACGAGATCTCCGCGAAGTACGTGCTCCGCTACCTCTCCAGCAAGCTCGTCATGGATGCGAGCCACGCGGGATTCATCAGAAAAGGGATGCAGCAAATCGCCTTCTCGCTCTCCGATCAGGTCGCGGCGGACATCGCCCTCGACCACACCGTGACGAGCATCCTGGGGGACGGCGACGGCTATCGCGTGACCGTCGAGTCGCCGACCGGCCGTCGGAGCGTCATCGCCCGAGAAGTGATCGTGGCGGTGCCCGGGCCGGCGGTCCGTGCGCTCATACCCGAGTTGCCGGAATGGAAGGTGCGAGCCCTCGACTCCATCGAGTCGGTGAGCGCGCTCGTCGTGGGTGTCACGCTGGCACCGGTGCCCGACGCGCCGTGGCGGAATGTCTTCTTCGTGCCCGTGATCGACGGGGCGTTCGACTACGTCTGCACCATGCGCGTCGGACCGGACCAGGACAAGGACGCGCCGAACACTTGGCAGCTCGGCATGTGGCGCGAGCGCGCGCGCGCGGAGATGGAGGACTCGGATTCCGCGATCGCCGAGCGCTGGATCGATGGCCTTGACGCCGTCTTTCCAGGAGCGAAAGACGCTGTTCTCGGCTGGAGCGTCGCGCGGTGGCCGGCGGGGTTCGCAATCGCGAAGTCGGACCGGAGAGCCGTACTCCCCGACGCGATCCGGGCCGTCGAGGGCATCCACTTCGCCGGTGACTGGGCGTCCGAATCCGCGGGCACGCACGGGTCGATCGAGTCCGGCTGCCGCGCCGCCGATGAGGTCCGCGCCCGATTGACACCGCTCGCGACGAGATGAGCGTCGCCACGGAGCACGTCACGACCACCCGCCGCAGGCGAGTGGTTCAGCCGCTTGTCCTTCTGGCCACCTTCATGTGGTCCACGAACTACTTGCTGGCGCTTCCTCTGCTGGACGCATTCACGCCGCTTCAGCTGACGTTTGTGCGGTGGTCACTTGGCCTTCCCCTCCTTGTCGTCGCCGCGTGGGCCATCGAACGGCCCGCGTGCCGCACGATACGGCGGGACTGGTGGCGGCATCTGCTCGCCAGCGCGACAGGCGTCGTTCTCTACAACATGCTGAACTATGCGGCCCTTGACCTCACGGGGCCCGCGAATGCCGCCGTCGTGAACGCGGTCAACCCGGCCGTAATCGCGATCGGCGCGTGGCTGGTGTTGCGCGTGCGTGTTCGTCGCGCCCAGATGATCGGGTTGGCGCTGTCGCTCGTGGGCGTAGTGCTCGTCATCAGCCGAGGCTCCATCGCGACGCTCGTCGCGATGGATGTCAACACGGGCGAGCTCTTGGTTCTCCTCGCGGTGGTGTGCTGGGCGGTCTATTCCATCACCGGCCGAACGCTCACGACTCCGCCCATCTCGTCCGTCGCCGTGCAGGCGGCGATCTCCCTGATTCTGCTAGGTCCCTTCGCCGCGACGTCGGATCTGTACGACGCCAATCTCACCGCTCAGGACTGGATCTGGCTCGCGCTCCTCGTGCTGTTCCCCACGTGTCTTGCGTTCGTGCTGTGGAATGTCGGTGTGCAGATTCTCGGCCCCACCGCTGCTGGCGTTTATATCAACACGATGCCTGTCTTCACGACTGCCATGGCGGTCGGGCTCGGAGTCCAGGACGTGAGTTGGTCGCTCATCGTGGGCGGCGCGATCGTGGTGATCGGGGTGCTCATCGCCACAGTACGCAGGTCACCCCGCAAGAGCGTGCCGCTGTCCGCCACGTCGCCGTAGCGCGGTATGGACGGCACCGTCCACTGCAATCGCGGATCCCCATACGGGCGTTGGCCGTTGAAAGGCCCCTAGCGTGCATTCAAGTCGCTGGTCATGATCAGCGCCATCGGCTCGTGTGCACCGCTGTTGGTCGCGTCGCCAAGGTGATTGTAGGTGTATTGGTGGCAATAGGTTTGTCCACATGGCGAATGTCGAGGTTCGGTTCAATTTGGTCGAGGGCGCACTGGTGTCGCCCGCGGTTATTCGCGCAGACGAGTCGGCGACGTTTCTGGATGCCGCGTGGCGAGCCCTTGGGGTTTCGGACGAGGAGACTCTCGCTCACCCGCTCTACATCCGTCTGGAGGACCGCGCAGGGGGCATCCGAGGAGTCGACGAGCTGGTCGAAGTGCCCGCGGACCTCACCATTAGCGACTTCGTTGCATTCGTTGACGGCTCAACTTTCCGCCTAGATCATGGTGGATTCGGCGGCGATGCAAACTGGTTTGAGACCGTTGCGACGGTGCGCGAATTGCTGGATGCCGGGCTGACCCTTCAGGGCGCGTACATTTTGCTCAAGGACACCGTGGGCGACCTGCGAAAGCTCCGATATCGGACGCACGCTCGGCTCGCAGCTGATTGGCGCGATGCCGGTGAGAACGACGATGTCCCCGTTGAGTTGCTCACCTTAGTGAAGGCTCAGAACCCGTGGTGGAGGGGTCACTTCGATTTCGTCTTCGGATTGGGTGACTCCGCTGGTTCTTCCCTCCTGCGCGCAGCGGGCTACCGAAAGGTTCGGAATCAAGGCCGCGATTCGGTTTGGCGGCTCTTCTGACTTCAGGTGGGGGTGAGGCGACACGCCGGGTGCGGTCGTGGGGGTGTGAGGTGGGTCGAGGGCCCGAGGATCGGTAGCGACCAAGCCAACCGTTCTTCGGGAGTCCTCGACCCGT
>JAEYAG010000001.1 GCA_023451265.1 Actinomycetes bacterium
CGGCGACACCGTGCGGGCACTCAGCCCCGCGCAGGACTTCAAGCGCGCGTACGACGGCGACGCCGGTCCCAACACCGGCGGCATGGGGGCATACTCCCCGCTGCCGTGGCTGGCCGATCGGTTCGGCAGCGAGCAGGCGTTCGTCGAGCAGGTCACGCGCGAGGTCGCCGAGCCGGTGATCCGGCAGCTCGATGCCGAGGGCACCCCCTTCATCGGTCTGCTCTACGCGGGCCTGATCCTCACCGAGCAGGGCGTGAAGGTCATCGAGTTCAACGCGCGGTTCGGCGACCCGGAGACCCAGGTCGTGCTCGCCCGCCTGACGAGTCCGCTGTCGCAGCTGCTGATGGCCGCGGCATCCGGCCATCTGGAGGACGAGCCCGCGCCGAGCTTCGCCGACACGGCGGCGATCACCGTCGTCCTCGCGAGCGAGGGATACCCGGAGAGCCCCGTCACTGGTCGCCTCATCGACGGGACGGACGCCGCGGCATCCGTCCCCGGCGTCCACCTCGCGCACGCCGCCACGGCACGCGACCGCGAGGGCGCGCTCGTCGCGACGGGCGGCCGGGTGCTGAACGTCGTGGCGACCGCCGCTGATTTCGCCCAGGCGCGGGAGCGCGCCTACGCCGCCCTGGCCGAGATCACCCTCGAGGGCGCGCACTTCCGCCGCGACATCGCCGCCGCCGTCGCCTGAGTCCGGGTTGGGTCGGGTTCGGGTCGGGTTCGGGTCCCTGCCCGCGCGCGGCCCCGCCGAACCCTCGCTCCCTCACCGAACCCTCACGCCCAGGCGCGCACAGGGGTGAGGGCTCGGCGTGGGGATGAGGGGCCGGCGGAAGGGGGGCGCGGGCTCAGCGCTTCGCGAGGTGCGCGGGCCGCTGCATGAACAGCACCGCGATGACGCCGATGAGCAGGACGGATGCCGGGAGCAGAATCGACTGCGCCATGGCATCGGAGAATCCGGGCACGATCATGTCGAGCAGCTGTCCGGAGGTGAAGTCGCCGCCGGCATCCGCCGCCCCGGGCAGGTTCGCCTCGAGGCGGTTCTGCATGAGCGCGGCGATGGCGGCGGAGCCGAGCACCGACCCGATCGTGCGGGTCGTGTTGTAGATGCCCGAGCCGGCGCCGGCCTGCCGCGGCTGCAGGTTGCGGGTCGCGGTCGTCGCCAGCGGCCCCCACATGCCGGACTGGCCGATGCCCATGACCGCCGACGGCAGCAGGAACATCCAGATCTCGGTGTCGGGGTTCATCAGCGCGGCGTACCAGAACAGCGAGATCACCGTCAGCAGCAGGCCGGGCACGAGGAGCATCCGCGGGTCGACGCGGTCGAGCAGGCGTCCGGCGAACGGCGCGAGCACACCGGAGAGCACCGCCATCGGGATGAGCAGGAGTGCGGACTCGGTCGGGGTGAGGCCCCGGGCGAGCTGGTAGAAGAACATCATCGGCAGCGACATCGCCGTCACCGTGAAGCCGACGGTCGCGATGCCGATGTTGGCGACGGAGAAGTTCCGGTCGCGGAAGAGGTCGAGCGGCACAAGGGGCTCGCTCTTGGTCTTCGCCTGCTGCCAGATGAACACCGCCATGACGACGACGCCGGCGGCGATCATGGTCCACACCCACGGCGCCCAGTCGTAGTGCTCGCCCTCCTGCAGGCCGAACACGATGAGGAACAGCGCCGCGGCGCTGAGCACGACGCCGACGATGTCGAACCGGTGCTCGTGCGTCGTCAGGTTCGGCACCAGCATCCATGCCAGGACGAATCCGATGACGCCGACGGGGAGGTTCACGAAGAAGATCCACTCCCAGCCGAGGCCGTCGACGAGAAGGCCGCCGGCGAGGGGTCCGACGAGCATCGCGACGCCGGAGGTCGCTCCCCACAGGCCCATCGCCGCACCGCGGCGGTGGGCGGGGAAGGTGCGCGTGATGACCGCCATCGTCTGCGGCGTCATGAGCGAGGCGCCGAGGCCCTGAACGGCACGGAACGCGATGAGCATCTCGAGCGAGCCGGACAGTCCGCAGCCGAGCGAGGCGAGGGTGAAGATCGCGAGGCCGATCAGGTACATGCGCTTGGGTCCGAACCGGTCGCCGAGGCGGCCGGTGATCAGGAGCGGCACCGCGTACGCGAGGAGGTAGGCCGAGGTGACCCACACGACGTTGTCGAGGTTGTTCGTCGTCGGGTCGAGCGCGGCCTTGATGGCGGGGTTGGCGACCGAGACGATCGTCGTGTCGACGAGGATCATGAAGAACCCGATGACGAGGGCCCAGAGGGCGGGCCACGGATTGGCGTGACCCTCGGGTGCGGGTCCGGCGGGTCCGGCGGGGGCGGATGCCGCGGGAGCGGGCGTTCCGGCACCGGCGATCGTCGGCGGGGTAGGGGAAGAATCGGTCATTGCCGTGCGGCCTCTCTCTGAGCCAGGTAGCGGTCGGTGGGGCGGTCGGTGACCTCTCCCCACGGGAAATCGGGCTGACCGAGGCGGTCGATGAGGCCGCCCAGCCAGGTGAACTCGGCGTCCAGCAGCACGCCCTCTCGCTCGACCTCGATGAGGTACAGCTCGGGGACGCCCTTCGCGAGCGCCTTCGCGCGCCCGTCTCGGTGCGCGTCCCGCGCCGAGCGCAGTGAGGCGAGACGCTCGGCGAGCAGACTCACGACCTCGTCGCGGTCGAGATTGTGCGCCTCCGCGAAGGCGACGCGGAACTCCGTCGGACGGTCGAGACGCACGAGCTCGTGGCGGATCCACTGCGGCAGCGCGGCGGCCCCGGCATCCGTCAGCGTGTACGTCGTCCGCTCGGGACGGTTGCCCTCGCGATCGGTGCCGACCTCGGCGATGAGGCCGTGCCGCTCGAGCCGCGCGACGGTGTGGTACATCGTGCCGTTCGTGATGCTCACGATGCGGTCGTCGTGGCGCTGGCGCATGAGCCGGATCATCTCGTACGGGTGCATGTCGTCCTCGCGCAGCAGCGCGAGCACCATGAGCCCGAGGGGCGTGAGGCGCGCGACGGCAGTCGTCATGATTACTCCACGTGTGATTAGTCCACGTGGACTATAGCTCCTTCTGCGGCCCCTCGCTACTCTGGGCCGCATGGACGCCGACGCGCAGGAACGCGCGCACGAGATCTTCGACCCGATCGTGCAGCGTCTGCTGACGCGCGCCGACGTCGATCTCGGACCGATGTTCGGCGTCGAGGGCGTGCGCGTTCGCGGCAAGGTCTTCGCCTGCATCGGGTACGACGCCGATCTCATGCTGAAACTGCCCCGCAACCGGATCGACGACCTCGAGGCGGAAGGCATCGCGCGGCGCGTCGTGATGCGCGGGCGCGTCATGAAGGAGTGGGCATTCGTGGATGCCGCGCACGCGCAGACCTGGCCGGGCCTCATCGACGAGGCCCACACGTTCGTCGACGAGATCACGCCGCGCGGCTGACCCTCCCGGCCCGCGGGCGCGCGGGTCGGGCG
>JAEYAG010000040.1 GCA_023451265.1 Actinomycetes bacterium
CGCGCACGGCCCGCCGCCGGGGGGTTAGCGCCCCGGGGGCTGCCGGCCTCCCGCCGATGGTTCCCCCAGGACCATGGACGTGAAGTCTTCGCGTCACTCCGTCGGCGGCATGAGGACCGTGTCGATCAGGTAGACGGTCGCGTTGGCGGTCTGCACGCCGCCGCAGACGACCGTGGCGTCATTTACCATCCAGTCCTCGCCCGATCCGGTGACGTCGAGGTCTTGGCCTTCGACGGTGGTGTGCATGCCGGCGATGTCGGCGGGCTCGATCTGGCCCGGGACGACGTGGTACGTGAGGATCTTCGTCAGCAGGGCACTGTCGGTCTTCAGGGTGTCGAGCGTCGCCGCGTCGATCTTCGCGAACGCGTCGTCGACGGGGGCGAAGATGGTGAACTCGCTGCCGTTGAGCGTGTCGACGAGGTTGACGTCGGGGTTCAGCTGACCGCTGACAGCGGCGACGAGCGTGGTCAGCATCGGGTTGTTCGACGCGGCGACCGCGACGGGATCCTGCGACATGCCCTGGATCGAGCCCGCCCCGGACGGAACAGCCTCGGCGTAGGCGGCACAACCCGGTCCGACGAGGTTCGCCGCGGGGTCGTTGCTCATGCCCTCGGGCGTCGCCGACGGCGTCTCCTGCTCCATGGTGGCCGGCGTTGTGGCCTCGGGGGTGGACGAGCCCATCGAACACGCCGAGAGAGCGAACGCTCCGGCGAGAGTCAAGGTCAGAACAGCGGTGATCTTCTTCTTGGTGCTCAGCATGATTGCCTCCGTTGGTCTCGGTCGCGGAACGCGGCCTCGATGGTCGTTCGGAGCGTCATGGAGATCGGATTGGACGGATCGCCGATCAATCCGATACCGCCGCGGCACCGAACGATCCTCGACAGAGACGGGGAGTCATGGAGCTCATCATCATCGGCCTGCTCGGCGGGCTCATCACGGGCATCTCGCCCTGCATCCTGCCGGTGCTGCCGGTGATCTTCCTCACCGGAGGCGCCCCGTCGGCGCGCTTCGATCCTTCGGCAGGCTCGGGAACCGGTTCTCGGACCGTGCCCGCGCGGAGCAGTCGTCCCTATCTCGTCATCGCGGGGCTCATCGTGAGCTTCACCCTGGTGACCCTCGTCGGCTCGCTCGTCCTCGGTCTGCTGAACCTGCCCCAGGACATCATCCGCTGGGTGGGGATCGCCGTGCTCGTCCTCATCGGCGTCGGGCTGATGGTGCCCCGGTTCGAGCAGCTTCTCGAGAAGCCCTTCCAGTGGATCCCGCGACGCAACGTCGACAACGCCGGCAGTGGCTTCGGCGTGGGTCTCGCACTGGGCGCCGTCTTCGTGCCGTGTGCGGGACCCGTGCTCGCCGCCATCATCGTCGCGGGCGCAACCGGCCGGATCGGCCTCGACACGATCCTCCTGACCGCCTCGTTCGCGATCGGCGTCGCCGTCCCGCTCCTCGTCTTCGCGCTCGCCGGTCGCGGCGTCGTCGAGCGGATCCGTGCCTTTCGCACGCGTGAGCGGGGCCTCCGCATCGTCGCCGGTATCGCGATGCTCGCCCTCGCCGTCGGGTTGGCCTTCAACGTCCCGCAGCAACTGCAGCGGCTGCTGCCCGACTACACGGCGCAGCTGCAGCGGGATCTGACCGACAACGATCAGGCGGCCCAGGCGCTGAACCTCGGCGGCCTCGTCACCGACGAGAACCGCGACCTCGACCAGTGCACGAACGGCGCCGACGAGCTCGAATCGTGCGGCACGGCGCCGGCGATCCGCGGGATCGAGTCGTGGCTGAACACCCCGGGCGGTGCGCCCGTCGACCTCGCCGACCTCCGCGGCACGGTCGTGCTCATCGACTTCTGGGCGTACTCCTGCATCAACTGCCAGCGCTCCATCCCTCACGTCGTCGCGTGGGAAGAGGCCTACCGCGACGCCGGGCTGCAGGTCATCGGCATCCACTCGCCGGAGTACGCGTTCGAGAAGGATGCCGGGAACGTCGCCGCCGGGGCGAAGGATTTCGGCATCTCGTACCCCGTCGCTCTCGACAACAACCTGTCGACCTGGACGGCCTACCGCAACCGCTATTGGCCGGCGCACTACCTCATCGACGCCGATGGGACCGTGCGGCACATCTCGTTCGGCGAGGGCAACTACGCCGCCACCGAGAGGATGATCCGCGAACTGCTCCAGGATGCATCGCCGGGCGTCGATCTGCCCGCCCCGACCGATGTCGCCGACGACACCCCGGATGCCGGGTCCACGACCCCCGAGACGTTCCTCGGCTCGTCGAAGGACGTCAACTACGGCGGCGACGGGCCGTACCGGGCCGGGATGGCGGAGTACGCCTACCCCGGGGACCAACCCGCCGACACGTTCGCGCTGGAGGGCGCCTGGGACGTGCAGACCCAGTACGCGACGCCGTCCGGGGCCGGCGCGGCCAGCATCCGCCTGCGCTATCACGCCGCCGAGGTGAGGATGGTGCTCGCCGGCAGCGGGCAGGTGCGCGTGCGTTCCGCCGACGGTGCCGAGCAGACCCTCGACGTGTCGGGCACGCCGCGGTCGTATGCGCTGATCGACAGCGAGGGTGTGCGCGAGGGCGAGCTCACGGTCGCTGTCGACCCGGACGTACACGTCTACTCGTTCACGTTCGGCTGAGCAAGGGGGGCCCGTGGTGTTCTGCCATGCGGCATCCTGTGGAGGATGGTCATCGACGGCGTGGAGGTGGAGGGCGGCTCGGCGCGCGATCACGCGGCAGAGCTGCTCGTGCGCACCGCCGACGGTGACCGCGGGGCGTTCGCGCAGCTGTACGACATGCTCTCCGCGCGGGTGTTCGGCCTCATCCTGCGGGTCCTGGTCAACCGTGCGCACAGCGAAGAGGTGCTGCAGGAGGTCTTTCTCGAGGTGTGGCAATCCGCTGCGTCGTTCGCTCCGAACAAGGGGCAGGGGAGGACGTGGGTCATGACGATCGCGCATCGGCGGGCCGTCGACCGCGTGCGGTCGGCATCCGCGAGCGCAGACCGCGACGAGAAGGCGGGACTCCGCGAGCTCCACACGGGACAGGACGGCGTCGAGGAACAGGTCGAACTGCGCATCGAGAGTCGCCGTGTTGCGCGGGCGCTGGGTGCGCTGCCCGATGTGCAGCGCGAGGCACTCACCCTCGCCTATTTCGGAGGTTACAGTCAGAGCGAGATCGCCGCGCTCACCGGAGCGGCGCTGGGGACGGTCAAGACGAGGATGCGCGACGGGCTGTCGCGCCTGCGGCAGGAGATGGGGGTGACGTCGTGAACGAGCAGGAGTTCGCCGAGCTCTCGGCCGGGCACGCCCTCGCCGCGCTGTCGCCCGAAGACGAGCGTCGATACCGCGATGCCCTCGCGGTGCACCCGGAATGGGCGGCGATCGCCGCGGCCGACGAAGAGACCGCCGTCACCCTCGCCGAGGGCGTCGCCCCCGTCGCGCCGCCGCTCGCCGCGCGGTCGCAGCTATTGAACGCGCTCGATGCGGTGGAGGGGCGTTCCGCGGGGGCGAGCGAAGACGCCGACACGGATGCCGAGGCGGATGCCGACGCGGATGCCGACTCGCCGGGCGATGTTCCGTCGGGGCCGCCCACCGAGGTCGTGCAGGCGGCGCAGCGCCGCACCTGGACCCGCGGCGTCTTCGCCCTGGTCGCCTCCATCGTGCTGCTCGTCGGCATCGGTTGGGGGACCGGTGCCCTTGCGAAGCTCTGGAACACGCCCGCCGCCGTCACCGCCTTGGAGGAGATCGAGCGCGCTCCCGACGCCTCGTCGGCCGCCGTCGACTTCGACGGGGGACAGGCGACGGCGCACTGGTCGCAGAGCGTCGGAAAGGTGGTGCTGGTGGCCGACGGACTGCCTCAACTGCCCAGCGACCGCACGTTCGAGCTGTGGTTCGTCCGCGGCGACGAGCCGGTGCCGGCGGGCACCTTCGCCGCCGAGGGGGGTGAGGCCACGGCGGAGCTGACCGGCACGATGCAGCCGGGCGACACCATCGCGGTCACGGTCGAACCCGCCGGCGGCTCGCCGAACGGAAGACCGACGACCGCGCCGATCATCGCCATCCCGACCGTCTGAGCCGGCCCGCCCGCCGGGGTGCGCAGGTACCCTTGACGGGTGAGTGACCAGCCGCGCGACTACCACCGTCCGGTGCAGCGTCCCGCGGACACCTTCGACCGCCGCTTCGGATCGACCGATCCGGCGGACGTCTCCCGGGTCGCGCACGCCACGGCATCCGCTCTGCTGACGCGCGTGCGCGACGAGCCGACGGATGCCGTCATCGAGAGCCTCGTGACCTTCACCGACGCCCACGGCATCGACACGATCGCCGAGCTCTGGTCCCATTCGCCGGCGAAGTCGCTGCCCGGGACGCTGTGGCGGCTGTACCTGCTGCAGCTCATGGTGCGCGACGACGCCCGCACCGCAGCGCTGCTGTACGAGCGGGGTCGCGCCGTGCTGCGCTCCGCAGACGACGTCGTCGCCGGCGCGCCCACTCCGGCCGGTCCGGAGGAGCTCACCGCGCTCGTCGACGAGATCCTGCGAGGCGTCTTCCGCGGCGACTTCGCCGTCGCGCTCGATCGCGCCGCATCCTTCTGCCGCGTCGAGGCGGCAGGCTCGGCCGACCTCGCCGACGACTACGACGCGACCGAGCCGGAACGGGCGAGCGCCTTCACGACGCGGGCGCTGCGGTTGGACACGTACGCGACCGACCTCCGCGCGAGCGCGGGGCTCTGGCGCCGCGACGCCCTGACCTGAGGCGTCCTGGGCAGAAAAGTGCCGGGCCGCAGAACGCCCGGTGACGTGGCCGCTTCGCGGGAGAGGCGTTCTGCGCCCCGACAGAAGAAAAGTGCCGGGCCGCAGAACGCCTCTCGGCGCGTGGCCGCTCGCAGCGGCGAAAGATGGAGCCCGGGGTTACTGCGGCCCGGCTGATCCAGTGTAACGTGTGCGGCCGGTGGGGCATCCCCGCGCCTAGGCTCAGAGCATGGCCCTGCACTTCGCGCTGATGATCGACCCGGCGGCATCCGACGACGCCCGCACCGTCTTCTCCGAGACTTTCACCGCCGTGGATCCGGCGGCACCGGCGCTGACGGTGGGGGAGCTCAGCACGCAGCGGGGCGACGGCATCTTCGAGTCGATCGGCGTCGTCGACGGCCACGCGCAAGAGGTCGAGGCGCACCTGAGCCGGCTCGCGCACTCCGCGCAGCTGTGCGACCTGCCGCAGCCGAACGCGGGTCAGTGGCGTGAGGCGGTCGCGCGCGCCGCAGCACAGTGCGGGCCGGGCGAGGCCGTCATCAAGCTCATCCTCAGCCGGGGGATCGAGCACGGCCCGACGCCGACGGCGTGGGTGACGGCGGCGACCGCCGCCGACAACACCCGGGCGCGCACCCGCGGCATCCGCGTCGTGACGCTCGACCGGGGATACACGCTCGACGCGTCCACCCGCGCGCCCTGGCTGCTGCTGGGCGCGAAGACGCTGTCGTACGCCGTGAACATGGCGGCGCTGCGCGAGGCGCACCGGCGCGGCGCCGACGACGCGATCTTCACCACGACCGACGGTTTCGTGCTCGAGGCGCCCACCGCCTCGCTCATCCTCCGCCGGGGCGACACGTTCGTCACGCCGGCACCGCACGGCGGCATCCTGCACGGGACGACCCAGCTGAGCCTGTTCGACCACCTCGCTGCCGAGGGGTACGAGACGGCGTATGAGAACGTCCCGGCATCCGCTCTGCACACCGCCGATGCCGCGTGGCTCGTCTCCAGCGTGCGCCTGGCCGCGCCGATCACCGCGATCGACGACGTCGACGTGCCGGTGGATGCCGACCTCACCGCCGCCGTCAACGCCTACCTGCTGAGCCCCCGCGACTGACCCGCCGCGGCGGTGCGCCGACGCGGCGCGCGGTGCGCTCGCTCTCGCCAACGGCAAGGGATCGTGCGCGACACGCCGGTATCTCGGCGCGACACGCCGGGAGACCGGGGCGATCCCTTGCCGTTCAGACTCGGCCGACCGGAGCGCCCTCGAGGGTGCTCAGCGCGCCCAGGATCGCCGCCTCGACCAGCTCCCAGTCGTGCACGATCATCGCGTAGTCGAATCGGAGCGTGATGTAGCCCCATGACGCGGCGTGCGCGTCGCGCACGAGATCCTTATGTCGGTGTGACGGGCTGCCGTGGTTGTCCACGCCGTCCGCTTCGACGAGAAGGCGCTCGCCGATGAGAAGGTCGACGCGTCCGACCGCGAAGACCTGCCGTTGCGTCCGCACCCGCAGTCCGCGGCGGCGCAGCCTCCAGCGCAGCAGCGACTCGAGGCCGCTGTCCGCGTCGTTGCGGGCGAGCGCGAGCGCTTCGCGGATCGCCGCGTTGGAGCGCATACGCAGCCAGCGCATGCCGCTGGTGCCGAGCATGCCCGCTGCCAGCGCCGACTCCAGCACGACGAAGAACTCCTCGATCCCGAAGCACCGGTAGATCTGCAGGAGCATCCGGGGAAGAGACGGGGCGGATGCCGGGGCGCCGCGCGGCCCGTCATCCCAATGCTCGACGCAGGCGCAAGCCTGCGATGGGTGGTAACTGCGCTGTCCGCTGCACAGCCAGACATGCGCGCGATGATCGGCGGTCAGCACCCACAGTCCGAGGTGTCGTGCCGCCGTGATGCAGGCGGCACGGCCGCCGTGCTCGGCCACGGCGCGCAGTGCGGGGCAGATCGTCGGTGCGACGTACACCCCGCGGCGGGCACGGATCAGCGACCCGTCGGCGATCCGGGCGGTCAGTATCGTCCCGGAGACGCCGCTGGCGCGCAGGCCGGACGTGGTGAAAACGGAAGCGCGGGCATCACACATGCGGCCCATCGTGGCGGTGCCTCGGTCATCCCGGAGGCGCGTGCACAGCATCCGTGGACAATCGCCGGAAAACGCGGGCTGTGGAGAGGGCGATGATCCCGGGCGGGCAGATGCCAACTGCAAGGGATCGTCAGCGACACGCCGCGATGCCTCGGCGCGAGGCGGCGTGTCGCGCAGAATCCCTTGCAGTTAGTACGGCGGATGCCGCGGCGCGCGCCGACGCGGCGCGGCCGCCCCAGCATCCGCCCCCCAGCACCCCCCCGGCATCCGCCCCCAGCATCCGCCCCCCGGCGGCGCCGCGCCTTACCCGAAGCGGCCGGAGACGTAGTCCTCGGTGGCCTGCACCGACGGCGTCGTGAAGATCGTGTTCGTGTCGTCGTACTCGATGAGCTTGCCGGGCTTGCCGGTGCCGGCGATGTTGAAGAACGCCGTCTTGTCCGAGACGCGGGATGCCTGCTGCATGTTGTGCGTCACGATGACGATCGTGTACTCCTGCTTGAGCTCCTGAATGAGCTCCTCGATCGCGAACGTCGAGATTGGGTCCAGCGCGGAGCACGGCTCGTCCATCAACAGCACGTCGGGCGAGACGGCGATGGCGCGGGCGATGCACAGGCGCTGCTGCTGACCGCCGGACAGGCCCGACCCGGGCTTGTCGAGGCGGTCCTTGACCTCGTTCCAGAGGTTCGCGCCCTGCAGCGACCGCTCGACGAGCGCGTCGGCGTCGCTCTTGGAGATGCGCTTGTTGTTGAGCTTGACCCCCGCCAGCACGTTCTCCTTGATCGACATCGTCGGGAACGGGTTGGGGCGCTGGAACACCATGCCGACCTGGCGACGCACGAGCACGGGGTCCACGCCCGGCCCGTACAGGTTGTCGCCGTCGAGCAGCACCTCACCCTCGACGCGGGCGCGGGGGATGACCTCGTGCATGCGGTTGAGGGTCCGCAGGAACGTCGACTTGCCGCATCCGGACGGGCCGATGAAGGCGGTGACGGAGCGCGGCTGGATCTCCAGTCCCACTCCCTCCACGGCGAGGAAGTCGCCGTAGTAGACGTTGAGGTCGTTGACTTCGATGCTCTTGGACACGAATGGTTCCTAACGGGGCGGATGCCGGTCAGCGGCCGGTCTTCGGGGCGAACACCTTCGCGACGATGCGCGCGATGAGGTTCAGTGCCATGACGATGAGGATGAGGGTGAGGGCGGCGGCCCACGCGCGGTCGACGTAAGCCTCGGGCGGAATGCCCTTGTAGGCGTACTGCGAGTAGATGTAGACGGGCAGCGTCTGCATGCGCCCGTCGAACAGGTTCTGGTTCATCGCGTCGGTGAACCCGGCGGTGATCAGCAGCGGTGCCGTCTCGCCGATGACGCGGGCGATGGCGAGCATGACACCGGTCGTGATGCCGGCGATGGAGGTCGGCAGCACCACCTTCACGATCGTCAGCCACTTCGGCACGCCGAGGGCGTACGAGGCCTCACGCAGCTCGTTCGGCACGAGGCGCAGCATCTCCTCGCTCGAGCGGACCACGACAGGGATCATCAGTACCGAGAGCGCGACGGCGCCGGCGAAGCCCATGCGGACGCCGGGACCGAAGATGAGGGCGAACAGCGCGTACGCGAACAGACCCGCGACGATCGAGGGGATGCCGGTCATCACGTCCACGAGGAAGGTGATGGCGCGGGCCAGGCGCTTCTCCTGCCCGTACTCGATGAGGTAGATGGCGGTCATGAGACCGATCGGCACCGAGATGATCGCGGCGGTCAGGGTGATCAGCAGCGTCCCCCAGATCGCGTGGACGGCGCCGCCGCCCTCGCCGACGATGCCGCGCATCGAGCTGGAGAAGAACGTCGCGTCGAACCTCGCGATGCCGTTGCTGATGACGGTCCAGCCCACCGACACCAGCGGCACCATCGCGATGGCGAAGGCGCTGGAGACGATGCCGGTGACGAACCGGTCGAACGCGCGGCGCGCGCCCTCGACGATGCGGGAGATCGTGTAGATCAGCACCAGGTAGGCGATGACCGACAGGACGAGCCAGCCGGCGATGGAGAACTCGCCGCCGGCGGCGGCGCCGAGCACCCCGTAGATGGCGCCGAAGACGGCGAGCGATCCGCCCAGCAGCGCCCAGGGGGCCCAGCGGGGCAGGTGGCCGGAGGTCAGCGGGATGTGCGCGGGGGCGGCCGGGCGGACCGGCGCGGGAGCAGGGGCGGTGGTCATGTCAGTTCGCTCCCGAGAATTCCTTGCGGCGGCTGACGATCCAGCGCGCCACCGCGTTGACCGCGAAGGTGACGATGAAGAGGATGAGGCCGGTCGCGATCAGCACGTTGATGTTGAGGGCGTAGGCCTCGGGGAACGTGAGGGCGATGTTGGCCGCGATGGTCGAGGGGTTCTGCGAGGTCAGCAGCTGCAGCGTGAGGACGTTGGTGGCCGAGAGGACCATCGCGACCGCCATCGTCTCGCCGAGGGCCCGGCCGAGGCCGAGCATCGAGGCCGAGACGATGCCGGAGCGCCCGAACGGGAGCACCGCCATGCGGATCATCTCCCACCGGGTGGCGCCGAGGGCGAGGGCCGCCTCCTCGTGCAGCACCGGCGTCTGCAGGAATATCTCACGGCAGATCGCGGTGATGATCGGCACGACCATCACCGCGAGGACGAGGGCGGCTGTCAGGATCGTGCGGCCGGAGTTGAGCACCTGACCGGAGAAGAGCGGGATCCACCCCAGGTTCTCGTTCAACCACTTGTAGGTGGGGACGACCGAGGGGGCGAAGACGAGGATGCCCCACAGGCCGAAGACGACCGAGGGGACCGCGGCGAGCAGGTCGACGATGTAGCCGAGTCCCTGCGCGAGACGCCGCGGCGCGTAGTGGGTGATGAACAGTGCGATGCCGAGGGAGAGCGGCACCGCGACCAGCAGGGCGAGGAACGCCGCCCAGATCGTGCCGAACAGGAGCGGCCCGACGTAGTCCCAGAAGTTCGTCGTCAGCAGCGACGCGCTCTGGCTGTCGGCGCCGAAGGCCGGCAGCGACTGGACGATGAGGAAGATCGCGACGGCGGCGAGGGTGACGACGATCATCGAGCCCGCGAAGACCGCGGTGCCGGAGAACCACAGGTCGCCGGGGCGCTGCTTGGCGGCGATCCGCGGGGGAGCGTCGGCGGTGGATGCTGACATCACACTCTCTCTGGTGAGGTGGGCTCGGGTGGGGTGCTGCGGGAGGTGATCACGGGCCGGGCGGCACCCCGCGAAAGCGGGATGCCGCCCGAGCGCGTTACTTGATGAGGGCGATCGCCGCGAGCGACTTCTCGCGCAGGTCGTCCGAGATCGGGGCGCTGCCGGCGTTGGTGGCGGCGGTCTCCTGACCGGCTTCGCTGACGGCGGTCTCGAAGAAGCCCTTCACGAGAGCTGCGACGTTCTCGTCCTCGTACTGCTCGCACGCGATCAGGTAGCTGACGAGGAGCACCGGGTAGGCGCCGGCCTCGGTCGTCGTGCGGTCGATCTTGAAGGCGAGGTCGCCCTCGGTGCGGCCGTCCTCGATGGCGGAGGCGTCGAGCGTCTTGGCGGCGCCCTCGGCGGAGTGCTCGACGAACTCGTCGCCGACCTTCACGGCCACCGACGAGATGCCGCCGGCCTGCGACGAGTCGGCGTAGCCGATCGAGCCCTCGCCGGCCTTGACGGCCTCGACGACGCCCGAGGTCTTCTCCGCGGCCTCACCGACGACACCGGCGGGCCACTCCTCGACGGAGCCCCACGTCCAGATGTCCTCAGCGTTGGCCGACAGGTAGTCGGTGAAGTTGCCGGTCGTGCCCGACTTGTCCGAGCGGTGGACCGGGTTGATGGGGAGGTCCGGCAGGGTCGCGTCGGCGTTGTCGGCCGCGATGGCCGGGTCGTTCCAGTTGGTGATCGTGCCGGCGAAGATGCCCGCGACGGTCGCGGCGTCCAGGTTCAGCGCGTCGACGCCGGGGACGTTGAAGATGATCGCGATCGGCGAGATGTAAGCGGGGATCTCCACCAGGCCCGAGTCGGCGGCGCACGCGCCGAAGCCGCCCTCGGCGATCTCGTCGGTCTTGAACGCGCGGTCCGAGCCCGCGAAGTTCACGGCACCGGCGAGGAAGGACTCGCGGCCCGTGCCGGAGCCGGCCGGGTCGTAGTTGATGACCGCGTCGGGGTTGGTCTGGTTGAACAGCGCGGTCCAGGACTGCACGGCGACCTGCTGCGACGAGGCGCCCTGACCGTTGAGGGTGCCCGTGAGGCTGGGGGCCTGCGAGTCGGTGGCAGCCGGGGTGGTGCCGCCTTCGTTCGCGGCGCAGGCGGTGAGCGAGAGTGCGGCGACGGCCGCGACTGCGCCGATCTGGGCGAGGCGAGTAAGCTTCACGTGTGTATTCCTTCGGGTTGTCATGGAATTGCGCCCCTGGTGCAGGGCTCGCCACGACGGTAGACACCGACTCTTACCAAAGTGGGCTGTGGTGGTGAACGGCAGGTGAACGGCCGGGCAGGCACGGGCGTCACGCGGCGTTGCCGTTCGCCTTCGGTTCACTTGCCGGCGCTATTGTCGGCGCCATGGCGAACAAGAGCACGAGCAAGACGGACAAGGCCGAGCGCGCGGCGCGGGCCGCCATCGACGAGGCGGCCACGGCCGTCTCGCGGGCGAAGAAGGCGGCCAAGAGCCTGCCGTCCAAGCAGGCGCGCAGTCTCGACGACTACATCGATGACGCCCGCAGTGCCGCAGACGTGTCCAAGAAGAAGGTCAAGCGCAAGCCGAAGAAGGTCGCCAAGGTGGCCGAGCGTGCCGCCCGCCGCCTCGAGCGTGCCGTCGCGAAGGCCGTCGCTGCCGCGGAGCGGAAGGCCCGTCTGCGCGCCGAGGCCCGCCGTGCCGCCGCCGAGGCGGAGAAGGCGCAGCAGGATGCCGCGGCGCGCGCCGCCGAGGCGAAGG
>JAEYAG010000088.1 GCA_023451265.1 Actinomycetes bacterium
GCGCTGCACGCCGCACCGCACCACGCCCGCGCGTCAGCTTGCGCGGGCGACGAGCGGCGCGAGCTGCGCGGCGACGTCGCGCGGCCGCTCGGTCACGTCGCGGTACGTGAAGCGCAGGACCGTCCAACCGGCGGCGGTGAGGACGTTGGCCTTCTCGCGATCGCGCTGGAAGGCGCGGCGGTGACGGTGGAACTGCCAGCTGTCGAGCTCCACCGCGACCCGCTCCTGCGGCCAGACGGCGTCGACCTCGACCTCCTCGATCCAGTGGTTGAGGCGCGGGCGCGGCAGGCCGGCGTCGCGGACGAGCGCGGCGAACAGACGCTCCAGCTTCGAACGGTCGTGCTCGACGCCGTGCGCGGCATGGTCGGCGAGGACCGTGCGCAGCCGCGCGTGTCCGGGACCGGCGCGGTGGCGGGTCCGCTCCATCGCCGTCTCCAGCGCGTGCACGTCGAGCAAGAGCGTCCGCTCGGCCTCGCTGAGCGCCTTCGCCAGGTGGTCGACCGGCACGATCCCGGCGAGGTCGACCAGCGTCCGCGCGACCGTCGTCACCGGGATCCCGTCGACCTCCGTGACGTCGTCGGCGTGCAGCACGGTCGTGCGGTGGACGACGATCCGGTCGCTGCTCGCCGCGCCGCGCCGGGGGGTCGTCACGTCGGCGCGGCGGTGGTTCCCGGGCCGCAGCCCGTGCAGCCACGCCGCGTCGCGATGGCTGGCGACGGCTCCCGGCCCGACCGCCAGCACCGCCGCCGACGTGTGCGCCTGCGGCCGCAGCTGCCGGTGCCCGACGACGTACACCCCGCGGTGCAACCGCGTGAGGTGCCCGCGCGCGATCCGGTCGCGCACCATCGTCGGCGTCAGCCCGATCGCTTCCAACTGCCGTCGAGCAACCACACCCCACTGTGAATTCGCCAGCTCTACGAGGGCCACATCTGGATGAGGGCAGGTTTCTGGGTCTGTGGGACCCAAAAACCTGCGGGGTTCGGCGGGCACCCGGCGATGGTGGCACCGCCAGCGGTGGCGGCGCTACACCGGTTTGTGACTAAACGGTCTCGACCTGGAACAGGGAGGTGGTGCCGGGCTTGCCGGACGGGAGGCCGGCGGTGATGCCGATGCGGTCGCCGGGCTTGACCCAGCCGAGCTCGACGGCGCGGCGGCCGGCGTCGCGGATCAGCTCCTCGGTCACCTCGTGGCGGCGCATCGACGCGGCCTCGACGCCCCACATCAGGCCGCAGCGGCGGACGGTCTCCTTGCCGGGGGAGAGGGCGTAGATCGGGACGTTCGGGCGATGCGCCGATATCAGGCGCGCCGAGCGGCCCGACAGCGTCGGGACGACGAGGGCGGCGAGACCCAGCTCGCGCGCCGCCTCGCAGGCGGAGTGGGCGACGGTGTAGGCCGGGTCGCGGGCGTCGCGGCGGACGCGCTGCTCGTTCCAGATCTCGTACGGCAGCTCGCGCTCGGTCCGCTCGGCGATCGTCGCCATCGTTCTGACGACCAGCTCCGGGTGGTTGCCGACCGCCGTCTCCTGGGAGAGCATGACGGCGTCGGTGCCGTCGAAGATCGCGTTGGCGACGTCGGTCACCTCGGCGCGCGTCGGGCGCGTGGAGGTGATCATCGAGTCGAGCATCTGCGTCGCGGTGATCGCGGGGCGCGCGAGGCGGCCGGCGATTCTCAGCAGCTGCTTCTGCACGACCGGCACGTCCTCGATCGGCAGCTCGATGCCGAGGTCGCCGCGGGCGACCATCAGGCAGTCGGCGGCACGGATGATCTCCACCGCGTTCTCGACAGCCTGCGGCTTCTCGATCTTCGCGATGAGCGGAAGCCTGGTGTGGCGCCGGACTTCGAGGACGTCGGAGGGCTCGCGCACGAACGAGAGCGCGACGAGGTCGACGCCGATCGACTCGCCGAAGGCCAGCAGCTCGAGGTCGCGCTCGGGGACGGCCGGGAGGCCTCTCGTCGAGCCGGGGATGTTGAGGCCCTGGCGCGAGGCGACCGGGCCGCCGGTCTCGATCACCGTGTCGACCTCGCCGGCGCCGTCGCGCACGTCTCTGACCTTCAGGCGGATGCGGCCGTCGGCGAGGTAGACGACGTCACCGGGCACGACCGCCTCGGAGAGGCCGCCCCAGGAGACGCAGATCGAGTCGACGTCACCCTCGCCCTCGCTGCCGCAGCGCAGCGTCAGGTCGTCGCCGACGCGCAGGTCGACGTGGCCGCCCTTGAGCGTGCCGATGCGCAGCTTCGGGCCGGGCAGGTCCTGCAGGATCGCGACCTGGCGGCCGGCGCGGCCGGCGGCCTGGCGGATCAGCTCGACGTTCTCCTCGTGCTCCTCTCTGGAGCCGTGCGAGAAGTTGAGGCGGGCGACGTCCAGGCCCGCCTCCACCATGCGGACGAGGACTTCGGGATCACGTGAGGCGGGACCGATGGTTCCGACGATCTTCGTACGACGCACGGTCATCACGGTAGCGGGTGGGCGCCCGCGACCGGGTCTCGTCCTGTGAACCCGACGCGCTACCGGACGTTCGGGTGGTCGGCCGTCGCCGAGCCGGGTGGTTCCGGCCGGCTGGCCGATCCGCCCGAGCGGTTCTCTCGCCATCTGGCCGATGCCGCGGGCCGATTGACCGGATGGAGTATTGGGAACAAGATGCTGGACGAAGTTCAACATGTGGAACGGTTGACTTGACGGCGGCGGCGCACATCGCCTAGGCTCCGCATCAAGTTCAGAGAAGGAAACCGAGTTCAACTTGTTGACCAGATCGTTCATCGTGCAGGATCCGCTCGAGACCGAGCAGCTGGGTGAGGTCGCGCTCACGGACCCGGCTGACGTCCAGCGGATCGTCGATGCCGCCCGCGCCGCGCAAGGCGCGTGGGCGCGCACGACCCTCGCGGAGCGCGCCGACCGGATCGAGGCGGCGGCCGGCGCGCTCCGCGAGCAG